>JAQGMZ010000025.1 GCA_028292045.1 Polaromonas sp.
TGAAGTAGTCCACGCCCTGCTCGGCCTGCTCGATCAGCGTGTCGCGGAAGATTTCCCAGGTCAGGTCCTCGGCCTTGCCGTTGACCTTTTCCAGCGCCTGGTAGATCGGCACCGTGCCGATGGGCACCGGCGAATTGCGCAAGATCCATTCGCGGGTTTCGTGGATGTTCTCGCCGGTGGACAAGTCCATGACCGTGTCGGCGCCCCAGCGGATCGACCAGGCCAGCTTGTCCACTTCTTCCTCGATGCTCGACGTGACGGCCGAATTGCCGATGTTGGCATTGACCTTGATCAGGAAGTTGCGGCCGATGATCATCGGCTCGGTTTCCGGATGGTTGATGTTGTTCGGGATCACGGCGCGGCCGCGCGCCACTTCGTCGCGTACGAATTCGGCGGTGATGTCTTTCGGGATCGACGCGCCGAAGGAATGGCCCGGCTTGGGCATGCGCTCGGTCGCCAGGCGCTCGGCCAGCTGGGCGCGCACCAGGTTCTCGCGGATGGCGATGTATTCCATCTCGGGCGTGATGATGCCTTTGCGCGCGTAATGCATCTGCGACACGTTGGCGCCCGCCTTGGCGCGGCGCGGCACCGGCGCGTGGGCCATGCGCAGGTCGGCGAGCAGCGGGTCGTTCAGGCGCTCGCGGCCGTAGGCGCTGCTGATGCCGGGCAAGGCTTCGGTGTCGCCGCGCTCGCTGATCCACGCGCCGCGCAGGGCCGCCAGGCCGCGCGTGATGTCGATGGGGACGGACGGGTCGGTGTACACGCCCGACGAGTCGAACAGCCGCAGCGGCGGGTTGGCCTCGCGGCGGCTCTCGCTGCCTTCGGCGACCAGGGTGTCGGTCAGCGTCACTTCGCGGAACGGCACGCGGATATCGGGCCGCGAACCCTCGATGTAGATCTTGCGCGAGCCCGGAAAAGGCGTGCGGGTGATGCGGCTGGTCAGGTCCGCTGCGTTGACGGAAAGAGGGGTTTTGGCCAAGGCTGTCTCCAGAAAAGGTGGGTGCCTGCCTGGGGAGCCGGAAATGTCTGTCGCCGCTACCCCGCGTGACAGGGGAATGACGGATTTCCGGAGCCAAAGTGCCTTGTTTCCTACGCGGGCATGATCCCGATCAGGTTCAGCGGGTCTCGCAATTTTGCGATCTCAGCCCCGGATGTGAACATCCCGGGCACCCCGACAAGCTGGCGCGATTGTAAGCACCCCGGCGCCAGCCTGCAAGCCAGCGCAGCCGAAACGGCTGGGCAGGCCGACCATTTGGGTCGTATCGAGCAAGCTCAATCGCCAATAACTTTACAAACCATCACAACGGCGCCACCGCCGCGATACACAGGCGCGCCACACTGGCGTTCAACCTGTTTCCAGTTCATGGCAGCGGGCTTCCACCAATCCCAAGGGAGTTTTCATGAAATTTGCACACACCTCATTGAGCGGCCTGGTTCTTGCCGGGCTGCTGGCCAGCGCGGCCTTCAGCGCAGGGGCGCAAGGCACCGACGCGGCGCCGTCGGGGCTGAACCCCGGCACATCGGCACCAGCCGCCAAGAATGCCAGGCCGCAGCACGGCGAGCACCGCATGGGCCGCCACGACCCCGCCAAGATGCAGGCCTGGATGGCCAAGCGCCAGGCAGAAATGAAAACCAGGCTCAAGATCACGCCAGCGCAGGAAGGTGCCTGGACGGCCTTCACCACGGCCATGCAGCCACCGGCACGCATGATGGGCGGCGAGCGGCCCATGGCCACGCAGCGCGCCGAACTCGACAAGCTGACCACGCCCGAGCGCATTGACAAGATGAAGGCGATGCGCACCCAGCGCATGACTGAAATGAATGCCGAGATGGACAAGCGCGGCGAGGCCACCAAGAGTTTTTACGCCGCGCTGAGCCCGGAGCAGCAAAAACTGTTCGATGCGGAACACCGCAACATGGGCGGACGCCACGGCCAGGGCCACCGAATGCACCACGGAAGCTGAGCCACGCCCGGCGGGCCAGGGAACCGACCCCCTCCCCTGGACAAGCCGTAAAAACCTGCACCGCCTGCACGAAAGGGGTGCGGGTTTTTTTTCGTAGGCCAGGTTTGCCCGCTGGTAGAGCCCGGGGCGGGAAAAGCCGGGTGGCAGGGTGCGTTCCGGCCTGCCGGCAGCAATGCCCGCTACAGGGAGATAGCCATGCGGTGGCCCGGACGGGTTCAAATAAGTTACTGTCCTACAGTTATTCCTGCCCTGCAGGCCAACAATTGCCCTGCGGCTTTTCGTGCCTTTTCCGGTATTCCACTTCCTATGCAGCCTTTCATTCCCGACCCTTCCCCGCCTGCATCGCTTCTTGAAGCTTTCCCTGCCGATCAAGCTGCCAACCCGGCTGACTCCGACGTCAGCACGCCTATTGCGTTCAAGGTCCTGACGGTCAACATCCACAAGGGATTCACTTTTTTCAACCGGAAGTTCATCCTGTCCGAGCTGCGCGATGCGGTGCGCACCGTGGGTGCCGATGTGGTGTTTTTGCAGGAAGTGGCCGGCAGCCACCTCAAGCATGCCGATAAATTCGACAACTACACCGACGAGCCGCATTACGAATTCCTGGCCGACAACATCTGGCCGCAGTTCGCCTACGGCCGCAATGCGGTCTACACCCACGGCCACCACGGCAATGCGGTGCTGTCCAAGTTTCCGATTGTCAAGTTTGAAAACCGCGACATCTCCATCAGCGGCCCCGAGCAACGCGGCATGCTCCACTGCGAGCTGAAACTGCCCGGCCAAAGCCGCAATGTGCATGCCATCTGCGTGCACCTGGGGCTGCTGGAAACCCACCGCACCCAGCAGGTGAAACTGCTGTGCGACATGGTGCGCAAGGAAATCCCGGCGCGTTCGCCGGTGGTGGTGGCCGGCGACTTCAACGACTGGCGCCGGCGGGCCCATGCGCAAATGGCCAGGGGCGCCAACCTGCACGAGGTGTTCGTGCAGGCCAACGGCCA
>JAQGMZ010000031.1 GCA_028292045.1 Polaromonas sp.
CACCGCGGACATCATTGCCGCCCAGCTCCTTTTGATTGATGCGCTTGTCGGCAACAACAGTGTGCAGGACCGCCAAGACAAGCGCGACGCCGCCTGCAACATGCTGCGCCGACACCGCCGAATGGGAGCCTGACCGCGATGCATTCACAGCAACTCGACAAGTCAATCCAGATCCAGCAGTGCCAGGTCAGCAAAGGCGTATCGGGGGGCATCGTGAAAGCCTGGATTCCGTTTTTGCCGTCTGTTTATGCCGCGGTTCGCCACCTGAGCGGCAATGAGCGCCAGGCGACCAGTGCGGGGGGCGGGCAGGTGGCGCAGGCCCGCGCCGAATTCACCATCCGCAGCCGCCCTGGCGTTACCGAGGAAATGCGCGTGCTGCATAGAAGCAAAACCTACAACATCACCCATGTCAACCCGTTCAATGAGCGGGGCGCCTGGATGCTGCTCACCTGCGAAACCGGAGTCAACGATGGCTAACTCAGAAGTGATAGGCACCGGCGATCTCAAGCAGAACTTCAGCCGGCTCAAGGGCGGCATGGAAACGCGCACCAGCCGCGCCATGGTGGTCGCAGCCGGCGGCGTGCTCAAGAAAAGAGCCAAGGCCATTGCCCAGGCCAACGGCTCGGTCGCCACCGGCGCCATGGTCAAAAACATCGTCATCAAGCGCGAGCCGCAGGCCCCGGCCGGGACGGTGCAATACCACTTGGGCGTGCGCCATGGCAAAGACCTGACCAAGAAGCAAAAGACCGGCGGCAAGCACCTGGCCGTTGCCGGCGGACGCATTACGGTGCGCTACCACGACGATCCTTACTACTGGAAATGGGTCGAGCAGGGGCATCGGATCGTGCCGCGCGCCCAACCGGGCGAGATCAGCACCACCAGCACCACCTACACCCAGCGCCTGCGCAATGGCAAGGTCGTGACTCGCACCAGGCAGCGGGCCACGCAGGGTCTGCGCGCGCGTCGCCAGTCGGCCGCCACCATGGTGCCCGCCAAGCCGTTCATTGGCCCGGCGCTGGAGCAAGGCAGGGAAGAAGCCATTGCCGCCATGGGCGCCCGCCTGCAAAAAGAACTCGACAAGGCGGGCCAGTCATGACCGTGCATGAAACCGTCGTCAGCGCGCTCGCCGCTGTACTGCCCAATACCTGGGCCGTGGAGTTGCCCCCGGCTCCCGCCTGGCCTGCTGCCGTGTTCGACATCGACAGCGCGCCCGAAGAGGCCTGGTGCATGGGCGGCGGCTACACCCAGCACGACGTCAACCTCATCGTCATGGCCCGCACCATGGAAGAGCTCGACGTGCTGCTGCCCCAGTCCGGTGGCGGAACCCTTCGCCCCGCCCTGGAAGGCCTGGACGCGTACCAGTACGAAGACGCCTGTGGCGATGCCGAGTACGAGGGCGACCCCGAGGTCTATGCCCGGTTCCTCACGGTGCGCCTGCGCACCCCCCGTTACTAACCACCTGGAGCTTTTTGAATGACCAAACGAACCGCAACACCTGCGGAGGCGGGCGCCACCGCGCCTGCAACGCCTGTGCAGACGCCTGCACGCAAGGAGGCGCCGCCCCGCCCGCGCGATGCGCATACCGGCCAGGGTGGCTGCTATGAGCGCGACCCGGTCACCGGCATCCGCACCCGCTTGTCGCCCGATGACGCCGCCGCCTCTGAAATCCTCTCGTAACCCTGCAACCGAAACATTGAAAGATTCACCATGGCCAAATCCATGAAAAAGATGCTGCTGCTGGCAAAAAAAGAAGTCACCAGCGGTACCGATAGCGCGCCCACGCCAATCTTGAACGCCATTCTGTGCCGGGCCTTCATGCCCGAGCCGATCACGGCCGAACAGATCGGGCGCAACCTGATCCGCCCCTACAAGGGCAACAGCGGCAAACTGACGGTTGGCGAGCATCGCAAGTTCACCTTTGAAGTCGAGATGGCCGGCAGCGGCGCGGCCGGCACCGCCCCCGCCTGGGGTCCGCTGCTCGAAGCGTGCGGCTTTGCCCAAACCGTCACAGCCGCCACCGATGTCACCTATGACCCGGTCAGCGAAGGGGAGCCTTCCCTGACGCTGTACGGCTACCTGGACAAGACAAAATTCATGATCACCGGCGCCAAGGGCAATGTCAGCTTTGAGTTCAATGCCAAGGGCATTCCCGTGGCCAAGTACGATTTCCTGGGTGCCTACAGCATCTTGACCGAAGAGGGCGCCATGCCTGCGGGCGTGGACTACAGCGCCTTCACCCAGCCCAAGACCGTGGGCAAGGCCAACACGCCGACCTTCACTTTCCACGGCCTGTCTGCCTGCGCGTCGGCCTTCAGCGTGGCCTGGGGCAACACCCTGAGCTGGCGCGAGCTGATCAACTGCGCTGGCGCCCACAGCCCGGACCGCCAGCCCACCGGCAATGTCACGATGGAGTTCCCCAGCATCACCACCAAAAACTGGGCCGAGGTCGTGCGCCTAGGCACCACCGGCCTGTGCCAGCTGGTGCATGGCACCACGGCCGGCAACATCATTGAGCTCAATTTGCCCAAGATCCAGTGCGGCCCGTTCACGCTGCAAGACGACCAGGGCATCGCCATGATGTCCATGCCGTTCGATCTGCTGCCCGATTTGGGCGATGACGAAATGAGCATCGTCGTTCGCTAAGCGCACTTTCTGCCTTTCCTTCCAAAGCTGCCTTTCGAGGTGGCTTTTTTCTTGTCCGTTCAACCTTTTTTACTTTCAAAAAATCATGTTCAACCTTGCCCCTACCGAAACCTTCAAAGCACCCGTCACTGTCAATGTCGCACAGCCCGGCGGTGGCTGGAAACAGGAAAGCTTCACTGGCGAATTCAAGCGCACGGATGAAGACCGACGCGAAGAGTTGCTGGCCCTGAAAAATGTCGAGCTCGTGCGCGAAGTCCTGGTGGGCTGGAGCATGAAAGACGAGCAGCGCAATGACGTGCCGTTCACCCCGGAAAACCTCGACGCCTTTTGCCGCCTGACCGGCGCCGTGCGCGAAACCACGCTGGCTTACTGGCAGCACAACGTAGGCGCCAAAGCAAAAAACTGATAGAGGCGGCGCGCTGGTGGGCCGGCGTTCGCGAGGAAGCACCTGGTGCTTTTGACGTGGACGAAGGCGTGCTGGACGGCATGCAGGCCTGGGGAGCGCCGCCTGAAGAGATCGCCACGGCGCGTGCGCGGATGGAGCAAAACGCGTCGTGCCCTGACGTTGAGTCCTTCGGCGTGTATGCCGAAAACCTGCCCGCCGTGGATGCATTTGTCAGCGTGCGAACCCAGTGGCAGTACGCCGGCATGGCCGGCCAGCGCATGGGTCTGAACTATGCCGGCGTGTCGGCCTGGCTCGACCGGTTTGTCCGCCCGCGCCGCCGCCGCGCACTGATGGCGGACCTGCAATTGATGGAGTCCGCCGTGCTGAAGGCCGACCAGGACCTGAGAAAAAAAGAGGAATAACCCACATGGCAGCACTTGGATCACTGGTCGTCAAGCTCGCGCTCGAATACGCCCAGTTCACGGG
>JAQGMZ010000036.1 GCA_028292045.1 Polaromonas sp.
CAGGTTATTCCGCGGTGATCTTGCCGGCCTCGACGATGCGCTCGTACTTGGCGGATTCGGCCTTGAGAAAATCGCGAAACGCCTGCTGCGCCATGGGCGCGGGCTCGCCGCCCTGCTCGAGCAGGCGCTTGGCCAGGTCCGGGTCCTGCAGGGCCTGGGTGACCGCCGCATTGAGCCTGGCCTGCACGGCCGCTGGCGTGCCGGCTGGCGCAAACAGGCCAAACCAGTTGTCCAGGTTGTAGGCGGCCAAGGACTTGTATTCGGCAATGGCCGGAATGTCCGGCGCAAATGAGGCGCGTTTGGCCGAGGTCACAGCCAGTGCCTTGACGCGGCCGCCCTTGATAAAGGGATTGGCGCCGGCCATGCTCACAAAGCTCAGGTCCACCGTGCCCGAGACGACATCGACCAGCTGGCCCGATGCCCCCTTGTACGGCACATGCGTCATCCTGATGCCCGCCATCGAGGCAAACAGCTCGCCGTTGAGGTGCTGGGCATTGCCCACGCCGCTGGTCGCATAGGTCAGCTCGCCCGGTTTCTTTTTGGCGTATTCCACCAGTTCGGCAATGTTTTTGACCGGCAGCGCAGGGTTGGCCACCAGCACGTTGGGCACGCGGGTCACCAGCGTGATGGGCGCCAGGTCTTTATCGGGCGAATACTGCATGCGCCCTTTGTAGAGAAAGGGGTTGATTGCGGTTTCACCGGCAGAGCCCAGCAAGAGCGTATGCCCGTCGGGCACCGCCTTGACCACGGCCGCGGCGCCCAGCATGCCGCTGGCGCCGGGCTTGTTGTCCACCAGCACCGGTTGCTTGAGCGAGACGCGCAGCTTTTCAGCGAGCAGCCGCGCCATCGCATCGACGCCGCCGCCGGCGGAAAACGGCACGACGATGGTGATGGTTTTGGTTGGGAATTCCTGCGCGGCGGCCAGTGTACTGGCGAGCAAGCCAGCGCTGGCCAGTACGCCGGAGAGGACCATGAAACGTCGGGAGGTCAGCATAAAAATCCTTTGAACAGAGCACAAATGAAGGCTTAGGGTTTGCACTAGATTGCATTTTATAAAGCAAATATGCAAAAATCTACCTATGGAAAACACCTATGAGTTCCCAAGCGGAACCTTTGAAGTCAAAGGACAGGTCTACCGGCTGGTCGATCTGCCGGCGCTGTTCGGTCCCGAGCTCAGCCGCCTGCCGGTGGTGCTGCGTCTGCTGCTGGAAAACGTCGTTCGCTGCATGGCAGGCAGCGAGCGCGCGGCGGCCGTGGCCGCGCTGCTGGCCTGGATCGATGCGGGGACCAGTGAAGCCGAAATCGCTTTTCAGCCCGGCCGCGTCCTGATGCACGACACGACCAGCACGCCGGCGCTGGTGGATATTGCGGCGATGCGCGATGCGCTGGCCGAGACCGGCGTGGACCCGATGGTGCTCAACCCGGGACTGCCGGTGGACGTGTCCGTGGACCACTCCCTGGCGGTCGAGGCGTATGGCCAGCAGGACGCCGCCACGGTCAACCTTCAGCACGAGATCCGCCGCAATGCCGAGCGCTACCGGTTTTTGCGCTGGGCCTCCAAAGCGCTGCGGGGCGTGCGCATCCATCCGCCTGGGACGGGCATCATGCACACCATCAACCTGGAGCAGCTGGCGACCGTGGCGACCACGCAGGTCAGGGACGGCCACACCTGGCTGGTGCCCGACATGATGATCGGCACCGACAGCCACACGCCGATGGTCAACGGCATCGGCGTGCTGGGCTGGGGCGTGGGCGGGCTCGAAGCGCAGACCGTGATGTTCGGCATGCCGACCATGCTGCGCATTCCCGACGTCGTCGGGGTGCGGCTGAGTGGCGCCTTGCCCCCCGGCGTGCTGGCCACCGACCTGGCGCTCACGGCCACCCAGCGGCTGCGCGCCATGGGTGTGGCGGGCGAGTTTGTCGAATATTTTGGCACCGGGGCTGCGACCTTGAGCGCCGGCGAGCGTTCGGTGGTGGCCAATATGGCGCCCGAGTACGGCGCGACCACCGGGTTCTTCCCGGTGGACCAGAACACCCTGGACTACCTTCGCGCCACCGGGCGCAGCGAAGCGCACATTGCGCTGGTCGAGGCGTACTGCAAGCGCGTCGGCCTGTGGTTCGACCCGCAGGCCGAGCCGCGCTACTCGCGCATCCTCGACATCGACATGGACGCCATCGGCATGCACATTGCCGGTCCGCGCCGGCCGCAGGACCTGATGAACTTCGGGGACAGCACCCAAGCGCTGGCCGCCGTCAACTTCACCGCAAAGGCCGATGGCCCGCTTCCCAAACATGCCGTCGCGCTGGCAGCCATCACCAGCTGCACCAACACCAGTGACCCGCAGCTGCTGATCGCCGCCGGGCTGGTCGCGCGCAAGGCGCGGACGCTGGGCCTGAGGGTGCCGTACTGGGTCAAGACGTCCCTGGGCCCGGGTTCACCGGCAGCGGCTTCTTATTTAAAACGCGCTGGCCTCCTGGACGATCTGGACGCCGTTGGCTTTGGCATCGTGGGTTACGGCTGCACGACCTGCATCGGCAATTCGGGTCCGCTCACCGCGCCGATTCGCCAGGCCCAGGCGGCCGGGCAAAGCCAGGCAGTCGCCATCCTGTCGGGCAACCGCAACTTTCCCGGCCGGGTGCATCCGGACATTGAACTGAGCTTCATCATGTCGCCGCCGCTGGTGATTGCCTTCGGCCTGGCCGGGGACGCGTCGCGCAACCTGCGGGAGGAACCCGTGCAGGTGACGGCCGATGGGCGCAGCGTCTACCTCAAGGACCTGTGGCCGACGCGTGAAGAAATCGCGGAGCACCTGGCCCTTGGCGCCGACCCAGCGGACTACAAGCGCGACTTTGCCATCGCCAGCCGGAACCCGCAGTGGTTCGCCTTGAAGGCGCCCGATACGCCGCTGTTTCCCTGGGATGCGGCCTCCACGGCGCTGCGCCGCCCGCCATTTGCCGCCGTCACCGAAGGCAGCCTGCTGGGAAGCTACGCGGCCTACCCGCTGATGGTGCTGGGCGACGACATCACTACCGACCACATTTCGCCGGCCAGCGCTATTCCACCCGACAGCCTGGTGGCCGACTTTCTGGTCGAGCGCGGCGATGACCGCCAGGACCTCAATGTGTTCGCCTCGCGCCGGGGCAACTGGGAAGTGATGGTGCGGGCGGCGTTTCACAGCAAGACGCTGGTGAACCTTTTGAAGCCGGGCATGCCGGTGGCCCACACGCTGCACGCGCCAAGCGGCGAGGTCCGGCCCATCTGGGAAGTCGCCCAGCGCTACCAGGGTGCCGGCCAATCGGTGGTGCTGGTGGCGGGCGAGCGCTACGGCACGGGATCGTCCCGCGACTGGGCGGCCAAGGGCCAGCGCCTGCTGGGCATTCGGGCCGTGCTGGCGGTGAGTTTCGAGCGCATCCACCGCTCCAACCTGATCGGCATGGGCATCTTGCCGCTGCGACTGCCCCCTGGCGTCGATCCGCAGTCGCTGCACCTGCAGCCGGGCGACCGGATCGAGGTCCAGGCCGAGGCGCAGGGCATTGCGCCACGCGCCCGCGTGCCGGTCTCCATCCTCCGGGCCAGCGGCCAGGTCCAACCATTGGAGGCGCTGGCCGCGGTTGAAACGCAGCTCGAAGTGCAACTGCTGCGCCATGGCGGGGTGATCCCGTTAATTTTGCACCAGACGATTGCCGCGCATCAGCGCGCTTCACCGGTGGCGGCCGGGGAATAAGGGTGCTGCAAAATCGGGCTCCTATGAAGCCCGAAAAATCCATCCCCGCGCAGATTGTCGAATTGATCAAGACCGAGGGCCTCCCGCCCGGCAGTCACTTGCCTGCCCAGATGCTGGCGGACCGCTTGCGTGTGTCGCGCTCGCCCGTGAACGAAGCGCTGGATTTCTTGATGCAAAAAGGCGTGCTCAAGCGCGAGCCCAACCGCGGTTACTTTGTGACCGCGCTGGTCGACAAACCGCTGTCCGAGCTGGTCGAGCAGCTGGGTCTGGGCGAGTCAGATGTCGCGACCACGGCGTACTTTCGCCTGGCCGACGACCGGCTGCGGGGCCTGCTGCCCGACGGCTTCTCGGAAGCCATGATCAAGACGCGCTACAGCCTGACGCCGGCGCAGCTCAACGCCGTGCTGGGCCGCATCGCGCAGGAGGGCTGGGCCGAAAAGAAGCCCGGGTATGGTTGGGTGTTTTCCTCGATGCTGACCACGCCGGACACGTTGCTGCAGTCCTACCGCCTGCGGCTGGCGCTGGAGCCGGCCGCTCTGCTGGAGCCCGGCTACCGGCTCGATCCCCAGGTGCTGGCGCGCTGCCGCGCCGCCGAGCTCCATTTGCTGAGCGGCGGCATCGACAGCGACACGGCGGACCAGCTGCACGAGCGCGGCGTGCGCTTTCACGAGTCGCTGGTCGAAGCCTCTGGCAATTCGTTTTTCATCGACGCCATTCGGCGCGTCAACCGGGTGCGCCGCCTGCTGTCCTACCGGTCCATGAAGGACCGATCGCGCTACAAGGAGCACTGCGAGCAGCACCTTCATGTGCTTGAGCTCCTGGAGCGCGAGCGC
>JAQGMZ010000045.1 GCA_028292045.1 Polaromonas sp.
GTGCCGGTCACGGCTATCACCGGAATGCGCCCGTTGTCGCCGGGCGCAAAGAGCTCGTCGATCATGGCGGTGCCCACCGCGCGCCCCTTGCCGTAGGACGGCGACAGGTGCATGCGCAGGCCGGGCGCGGCGTTGACCTCGACCACGCCGCCGTTTTGTTCCTCCAGCGGCTTGAGCATGGTCTCGCACACCACGTCCACGCCGCAGATGTCCAGGCCGATCATTTGCGCGGCGGCCACGGCACGGGCCGCAACGGCCGGGTGGACCTCGTCGGTCACGTCGGTGGCGGTGCCGCCGGTGCTCAGGTTGGCATTGTTGCGCAAGATGACGCGCCGGCCCTTGGCCGGAACCGAGGCTGGCGTGAGCCCCTGGGTTTCCAGCCGGACCACGGCAATGCCGTCGAAACGGATCTTGGTCAGCGACGTGGCATGGCCTTCGCCGCGCCGGGGGTCCTGGTTGACGATATCGACCAGTTCAAGCACCGTGTGCCTGCCGTCGCCGACCACTTGCGGCGGCTCGCGCCGGGCAGCGGCGACCAGCTTGTCGCCCACCACCAGCAGGCGGAAGTCGCAGCCGGACAGGAACCGCTCGACAATGACCTCGCCATGCTCGGCGGCGGCGCGGTAAGCCATGTCCAGGTGCTCGCGGGTCGTGACGTTGACCGTCACGCCCTTGCCCTGGTTGCCGTCCTGCGGCTTGAGCACCACCGGCAAGCCGATCTCCAGGGCGGCCGCCCAGGCGTCGTCCGCGTCCGTGGCCGGGCGGCCCAGCGGCACCGGCACACCGGCGGCGCGCAGCAGTTTCTTGGTCAGGTCCTTGTCCTGGGCAATGGATTCGGCCACGGCGCTGGTGGCGTCGAGTTCGGCGGCCTGGATGCGGCGCTGGCGCGAACCCCAGCCGAACTGCACCATGCTGCCCTTGGTCAGGCGGCGAAACGGAATGCCGCGGGCCAAGGCGGCATCGACGATCGCGCCCGTGCTGGGGCCCATGCGCTCGTCTTCATCCAGGCTGTGCAAGCGGGAAATCGCTGCGGGCAGGTCAAAAGCCGTGTCGTGCAGGGCGGCATGCACCAGCGCCTGCGCAAGTTCGAAGGCCAGCCGGCCAACCGCTTCTTCGGTGTATTCGACCACCACCTGGTAGGTGCCGGGCTCGAAGGTTGCCGCCGTGCGGCTGAAGGTGACCGAACAACCGGCTGCGGCCTGAAGCTCAAGCGCCGCTGCTTCAAGCACATGCGCCACCGACACCGAACCGGCGGGGCCGGTATCGCGCAGCACGCCGATGTCTGGAAACAGCGCGCGCAGGCGCGGCTCGAAACCGCTCAAGCCGCTTATCGAGCGTTCTTCAGGCATGCACGCCACGATGGCTTCCAGGGCCGTACGGCGGCTCCAGAGGTTCGGGCCGCGCAGGGCCCGTATGCGGGAAACTTCCATCAGTCTGCCCTCCCGGCAGGTTGTGGGTTGCATTCAAAGGCTTCGATGCCGGCGCCGATCAGGTTGAGCGGAATATCAAGCGCCCAGGCCGTGCCGACGGCCGCCAGCAGCGAGCTTTCCGTCATGCCGCTGCTGGCATGGCGGTTGCACCAGGCGGTGATCTTGCCCAGGCCGGGCAGAAAGGATTCGGTGGCGCCGGTGGCCAGTACCACCTGGTTTTGCCGCGCATACACGGCCCGGCCGTTGCCGGTGCGGTGCTCGGCAAGGGCAGCGGCGCCCGGGTCGACGCTGTAGAAAATAACTTCGCCGTCGCAGAGCGGCTTCATGTCCGCCACGCCGGCATGATAGGCATTGAGCACCGCCGCGCCGCCGGGCAGCACCACATCGACCTGCGAGCGCAGGACCTTGAACATCTGCGACTCTTCAAAAATATCGAATTCGGCCAGGCCGGCGGCGCCGTCCAGGTCGGTGACCACGCCCACCTGGCAGCGGTCGTAGGCCAGGCCGGTGCGCAAAATCGTGTCGGCGCCGTTTTCAAACACCGCAGCCTGCACCGCCCGGTTGATCAGCAGGCGCTGGCCGGCTTCCCAGTTCGTGCTGTCGGCGCTTTCCACGCGGCGCTGGTCCAGGTACAGCCCGTCCCGGCAGGCCAGCCCGGTGTAGCGGCCCGACAGGTGCAGCAGCCAGGCCACCAGCAGCGCAATATGCTGCGTGCCGCCGGTGCCGGCAATGCCGACAAGGGGAACGCGGCCGTCGCTGCCGGGGTTGCGGTGGTCAAGCATATCGGCGCTGCGCGCAAAAAGATGATCGCAGATGGCGCGGCCCACCGGGCGCGGAGCGCCTTGCGCCGGCTTGAGGTGCATCAGCAGCCCCGGGCCGGCGTTGACTTCGACAATCGCGCCGCCCTGCTCGTGCAAGGGGCGCGAAATGTCCTGCGCCACCACGTCGATGCCGGCAATGTCCAGGCCCACCACGCGGGCGGCCAGCGACACGATGTAGTCCACCTCGGGATGCACCTCGTCGGTGCAGTCGATGGCCACATTGCCGTTGCGCTGGATCAGCACCTGGCGCCCGGCGGCCGGCACGGCGTCCGGGCTCAGGCCCTGGCGCTGCAGGTCGAGCACGATGGCGGCGTCCAGGGCGGTGTTGATGCGGCCCAGCGGAAAATCTTCTCCGAGGCCGCGCCGGGGGTCGTTGTTGAGCTGGGTTTCAATCAGCTGGTCGACGCTCAGCTGCCCGTCGCCGGTGACCATGGCGATGTCACCGCGCGCGGCGGCCACCACGCGCCCGCCGACCACCAGCAACCGGTGCTCCTGGCCGCGCACATGGCGCTCGACCATCACGTCGCTGCCTTCGGGCGCGGCGACCGCGAAAGCGGCGGTGATTTCCTCGCGCGTGCTCAGTTCCAGCGACACGCCCCGGCCGTGGTTGCCATCGGACGGCTTGACGACCACCGGCATCCCGATGTCCTGCGCCGCCTCCCAGGCCTCCTCGGGGCTGTTGACGATCTGGCCTTCGGGCACCGGCACGCCGCAGCTGGCCAGCAGGCTCTTGGTCAGGTCCTTGTCGTGGGCAATGCTCTCGGCAATGGCGCTGGTCTTGTCGGTTTCAGCCGTCCAGATGCGCCGCTGGCTGGCGCCGTAGCCCAGCTGCACCAGGTTGCCGTTGTTCAGGCGGATGTGGGGAATGCCCCGGTCGGTCGCGGCGGCCACGATGGCCGCCGTGCTGGGCCCCAGGTAGCAATCGTCGATCTGCCCGCGGATGGCCAGCACGGCCGCCTGGACATCGGCGGCGCCATAGGCATCGTCGTTGATGGCGGCCATCAGCAGGCGGTGCCCCTGGGCCAGCGCGGTGCGTGCCACCTGCTCGTCGCGCGCCCGGAACACCATGCGGTAGATGCCATGCCGGGAAGTGCTGCGGGTCTGCCCGAAGCCGGTGGGCATGTCGGCCAGGTTGAGCAGTTCGATCACCACATGCTCCAGCACATGGCCGGTCCAGGTGCCTTCGCTCAGGCGCTGCAGAAAACCGCCGCGCTCGCCCACGCCGCACTGGTGCTCCAGCAGCGCCGGCAGCAGGGCCAGCAGCCGCTCGTTGAAGCCGGGCAGCAGGTTGCTGGGCAGGTCTTCCAGCCGTCCCAGGTCCAGCCACACCTCCAGAACCGAGCGGTAGGTCCAGATGTTGGGGCCGCGCAGGTAATGGATGCGCAGCAGTTTGATGTCGTCCAGCTTGCTCATTGTTTAGCAAATTTCTCAGGGTGCACCGGCCGGGCCGGTGTGGCGTTTAGGTTTCCGTACGGCAACATGCCGGTCTGGGTTTGTCACCGGGCGGGGCGCCATGTCGTGTGCAATGGTGACAAATGTTGTTGGGCCACATTGTGCCGCTTTACCGCTTCGGCATTCATGGGGCCGGCCCGGCCGCCCCCTGTGCTGCCCAGGCTTGCGGGTCAGCCCGGTGTTTAGGAGAAAATCCCTGTTTTGCGCGTTATGCGCCCGACACCCCTACCTTTCAAAAAAGCCGGACCCGCCCTGTGCCGCCAGGCCGGCTCCGGACAACGAATTCGAGACTACATGCACATTAAGCCCCCCGGGGAAGATTCCAGCCTTGACGAGCCGGCACTTGCAGGGCTGGCTTCGCAACTGGCAACCCAAGAGAACGTTGTATGCACCCTGCTGGTTGACCTGGACCAGGAGCTTCGTTTTGCCGCCGGCGCGCTGGTGCTGACCAACCGCCGCCTGCTGGCGCGCAATGCCGCGGGCAAATGGTCCAGCCTTTTCCTGCAAAACACCGCCCATGACCCGGTGCAGGGGCTGGAGTTGCGCCACTTCGACCATGCCGGCGTGGGCACGCTGGAACTGCACGACACCCAGAGCCAGCCTTCGCGGCGCCTGGCCAGCTGGCGGTTTACGCTGGGGGTCAATGCCCAGGCGCTGCGCATGGTGCGTCTGTTCGCGCAGCGCCAGGCCAGTGCCGCAGGCCTGAAGTCGCTGGCGTCGGACCGCGGGAGTCCCGCAGCCGCCCTGTGCCCCGAATGCGATGCCCCCCTGCCGCCCGACAGCGACGCCTGCCCGGCCTGCGACCGCAGCCAGGTCCATGCCCCGCCGTCCACCTGGGTCCTGCTGCGCCTGTGGCGCTTTGCCCGGCCCTACCGCTGGCAGCTGCTGTCGGGCTTCCTGCTGACGCTGGCCTCGACCGCCGCCACCCTGGTTCCGCCGTACCTGACGATTCCGCTGATGGACGACATTTTGATTCCGTTCCAGAACGGCCAGCAGATCGAGCCCGGCAAGGTCGGGCTGATCCTGGGCGGGCTGCTGGCGGCGGCGCTGCTGGGCTGGGCGCTGAACTGGGCGCGCACCTACCTGCTGGCGCTGGTGTCCGAGCGCATCGGCGCCGACCTGCGCACCGCCACGTTCGACCATCTGCTCGAGCTGTCGCTGGACTATTTCGGCGCCAAGCGCACGGGTGATTTGATGTCGCGCATCGGCTCCGAAACCGACCGCATCTGCGTGTTTTTGTCGCTGCACGCGCTGGACTTCGCCACCGACGTCCTGATGATCGGCATGACCGCCGCCATCCTGTTTTCCATCAACCCGTACCTGGCGCTGGCGACCTTGCTGCCGCTGCCCTTCATCGGCTGGATGATCCATGTGGTGCGCGACAAGCTGCGCACCGGCTTCGAGAAAATCGACCGGGTCTGGTCCGAAGTGACCAATGTGCTGGCCGACACCATTCCCGGCATTCGCGTGGTCAAGGCCTTTGCCCAGGAAAAGCGCGAGGCCCAGCGTTTTCGCGCGGTCAACCAGCACAACCTGGCGGTCAACGACAAGCTCAACAAGGTCTGGTCGCTGTTCACGCCCACCGTGTCGCTGCTGACCGAAATCGGCCTGCTGGTGGTCTGGGCCTTCGGCATCTGGCTGATGTCCAGGCAGCAGATCACGGTCGGCGTGCTGACCGCCTTCATCGCCTACATCGGCCGGTTTTACGGCCGGCTCGACTCGATGAGCCGGATCGTCTCGGTCACGCAAAAAGCCGCTGCCGGCGCCAAGCGCATCTTTGACATCCTGGACCATGTGTCCAACGTGCCGGAACCCGCGCAGCCGGTGAAGATCGACGCGATGGCCGGCCGCATCGAGATGAGGGGCCTGGGCTTTCGCTACGGCAACCGCTCGGTGATCCGGGGGCTGGACCTGGACATCCAGCCCGGCGAGATGATCGGCCTGGTCGGCCACAGCGGCTCGGGCAAGAGCACGCTGGTCAACCTGCTGTGCCGGTTCTACGACGTGACCGACGGCAGCATCCAGGTCGACGGCCTTGATATCCGGCGTTTTGCCGTGGCCGACTACCGGCGCCACATCGGGCTGGTGCTGCAGGAGCCGTTTTTGTTCTTTGGCACGATTGCCGAGAACATCGCCTACGGCAAGCCCGGCGCCACGCGCGCCGAGATCGTGGCGGCGGCGCGCGCTGCCCATGCGCACGAGTTCATCCTGCGGCTGCCGCAGGCCTACGACTCGCTGGTGGGCGAGCGCGGCCAGGGCCTGTCGGGCGGCGAGCGCCAGCGCATCTCGATTGCACGGGCGCTGCTGATCGACCCGCGCATCCTGATCCTGGACGAGGCCACCTCGTCGGTCGACACCGAGACCGACAAGGAAAGCCAGAAGGCACTGGACAACCTGGTGCAGGGCCGCACCACGATTGCGATTGCCCACCGCCTGTCGACCCTGCGCAAGGCCGACCGG
>JAQGMZ010000175.1 GCA_028292045.1 Polaromonas sp.
ACAGTTATGCCTGATGACCATAGCGAGTTGGTACCACTCCTTCCCATCCCGAACAGGACAGTGAAACGACTTTGCGCCGATGATAGTGCGGATTCCCGTGTGAAAGTAGGTCATCGTCAGGCTCTTACCCCCCCCGAACCAGCCCGGTTGATCCCACGATCAGCCGGGCTTTTTCTTTTGGACTTTGGAATTTATGCCGCATTAAAATTTATACGCGCACTTGGTATAAATCAAAACCAAAGGAATAAACAAAGTGAATCAACAACCACCTGATATTACCTATGCATTTGAATACCCACGCATATTGTCCATTGCCGGTTCAGACAGTGGAGGCGGTGCAGGCATTCAGGCTGACCTGAAAACCTTTGCAGCGTTGGGCTGCTTTGGAATGACTGCGATTACGGCATTGACGGCCCAAAATACCATGGGTGTACTTTCGGTGCATGGTATACCGCCAGCCATGCTGCGAGATCAGATTGACTCGGTGGTTGAAGACATTGGGGCGCATTCAGTCAAAATTGGAATGTTGAACACCCCCGAAATTGTATTGACGGTGGCGCAGGCAATTGATCGGCATGAACTGCAAAACATAGTGCTGGACCCGGTGATGGTTGCGACGAGCGGCGCTGTGCTGATCGACCGTCCTGCAATTGTCATGCTGGTACGCGAATTGTTTCCCCGTGCGCTATTGGTTACCCCGAACCTGGACGAAGCGTCTTTATTGGTAGGCCGGCCATTGAACAGCGAAAGCGATATGGAGGCGGCTGCATCGGAAATGCTGAACAGGGGTGCCAATGCCGTACTGCTCAAAGGCGGGCATTTGCCAGGTGAACAGGTGAGCGATTTACTGTGGTTGAAAAACCATTCGCCGTATTGGATGCGTGCTCGTCGCATTGAAACCACCAACACGCATGGAACAGGTTGTACTTTGTCCTCGGCCATTGCTGCGTACTTGGCGCTGGGTATAAATTTGACGGAAGCGGTGGAGGCAGCGCGGCGCTATGTGCGCGCTGCGTTGTCGGGCAGTGCGAATGTACGTACGGGAAAAGGAAGTGGGCCGCTCAACCACGGCCACGCGCCAGTTGCCATGCAACTTAAACCGCTGGGTTGACCAGGGCTCCGCTGCTGTTTTCCCGGGTCAATCTTGCCAATACAAATGTCAGCACCAAGGTAGGCAATGCGGCTCCCCAGACGGGGAAAAATTGGGCGCACAAGTGGTAGCAGGCGATTCCCAGCAGCCAGATGGCAACTGCGCTGTTATTCACCTTTTTCGCTGTGACCAATGCCGCTACATTGGCCTGCCCGGCCAGTCTTGCCAGGATTACGCCGTAGAGCGGCACAAACACCGAACTCAGCAACAATAAAAAGGGCTCCAGACTGTGCATGGGCAACACCAACGCCAACAAGGTGCAGAGCACAGCCAATGTGATGCCCCAGCTGCGGATGTTCCAGCGGGGAAGCAGGCTATGCCCAGCCACGGAGCCTGAATACAGGTCGCCATAGGCATTGTCAACTTCATCGATCAGGATCAGGCCCAAGGCAATAAGTCCGCCTTGCGCCAGCAGTAGTGCGGCCACCAAGTCTGTGCTGGGTGTTGTTAGCACCACCAGCAAGCCCAAGGCATAACACCAGATATTGGCGATAGCGTAGCCGAGCCAAGTGCCACGCAGCGCACTGTTGCCGTCACGGCCGTGGCGTGCAAAATCAGCCACCAGCGGCAGCCATGAAACCGGCATGGCCACGACCAGGTCCAGTGCGGACAAGGTGCTCATGGAGCCGTCGCCTGCCCGATTCCACAAAGCCCCGAGACCCTGGGCATTGGCCTTTGCTAAAAACTGCCAGCTCAACCACAGCAGGGAAGCAACGACCAGCGGCAGCCCATAGCGGCTAATGAATTTTCGGACCAGGGTGACCATGGAGCCTGACAGCAAAGCCAGGAGCACGCCGCCCCAGAGGAATGTTGCCAACACGGGCCACAAAGTGTTCGCAAAACCGCCCGACTGGCGCGCGATGGCCATCGTACCGTCGCGCATCACGACCAGCTCGAAGGTAGTCCAGCCGATGAGTTGCACGATGTTGAGCAACACAGGCAGGCGCGCAAAGTTACTGCCGTAGGTTGCATGCATCAGCCCGGCACTCGACAGACCGCTGTCGCAGCCAATCTTTGCCGTCCAGGCCAGCAGGCCTGCGCCAAGTATGGATCCGCAGACGATCACGGTGACTGCCGCCTGGGTGCCGAGCGCGGGAACCAGATAGGCACCGATCTGCATGACCAGCAAGCCGACACCCAGGCTGAACCAGAGGGCCGCATGGTCTCGCCAGGCAAAGTGTCTTTCGCCAGCCGGTATGGGCGCTAGGGCCGAGTTGCCGGCTGCTGTATTAGTGGATCCGGTTGCCATTGGTGGCTTCATTCATTATTGGCAAACCGAAGGTTGCGCTCAGTCGAAAACAGGTGACTCCACGCCCAGCACCTTGTGAAGCTTTGGACTGGTGGTGGTGTATTGCAGGTGAATTTTCTTGTCAGGGAAAATCAGAGGCGCAGCGCCAAATGCCGCCAGCGCGCACTCGTGGAAGCCGCTCAAGATCAGTTTTTTCTTACCCGGATAGGTATTGATGTCGCCAACCGCAAAAATGCCTGGGATATTGGTGGAAAACTTTTCAGTGTCCACCTTGAGCTGCTTGCGCTCAATGTCCAGTCCCCAATCGGCAATCGGCCCGAGCTTGGGTGACAGGCCGAAAAATACCAGCAGGGCATCCAGCGGCACGACACGGGTGATACCGTCAGCGCCAGTGACTTTGGCGCCGGTGAGCTTGCCGTCTTTTTCATCGTAGCCCGTCACCTGACCGATGACGAATTGCATTTCGTAAGCGTCGCACAACGCTTTCATTTTGGCAACGCTGGCCGGTGCCGCCTTGAAGCCGTCGCGGCGATGGATCAGGATGACGCTTTCAGCCTTGTTGGGGCCTTCGGCCGCAAAATTCAATGCCCAGTCCAGCGCGGAATCACCCCCGCCAACAATGACGATGTTTTTGCCGGCAAATTCAGCCGGGTTTTTGACGCGGTAAAACAGCTGGCTGTTGTCAAACTGGTCCAGGCCATCGACCCGCAACAGCTTGGGCTGAAAAGCGCCCACGCCGGCTGCAATGAAAATGGTTTTGGTCAAAAAAGTCGTTCCCTTGGACGTTTCGACGAAAAACCGGCCGTCTTCCTGCTTTTCAACCGCGCTGACTTCCTGGCCATAGTGAAAGGTGGCGCCGAAGGGGTGAATCTGCTGGAGCAGGCTGTCGGTCAATTCCTTGCCGGTGCAGACTGGCACTGCCGGAATATCATAAATCGGCTTGTCTGGGTACAACTCGATGCATTGGCCGCCCGGGTAGGCCAGGGAGTCAATCACATGCGCCTTGATCTCCAGCAGGCCTAGCTCAAACACCTGGAACAGGCCAACCGGCCCGGCGCCGACGATTACGGCATCTGTCTCGATGGGGCCGTCATGCTGGGCGGCGGTGTTGATCACTTCGGGGTTCAGTTGAGGTTCCATGATTTCTAGGCTTGAGGGATAAGGAATGCAGGTTGGGCAAGGCAGCGCCCACAGCGGGGAGTCGGATCAGCGCACCAGTTCAGGCAGCTTGCCGGTCTTGTCTTTCCATTCATCGGCATCAGGCAGCGGTTGCTTGCGCTTGGTGATGCTTTTCCAGCCGGGTGCGCTGGTCAGGTCGGCATTGATCTTGATGAAATGCAGCTGATCGGCGGGCAGGTCTTCTTCGGCATAAATGGCGTTGACCGGGCACTCGGGAATGCACACGGCGCAGTCGATGCATTCGTCCGGGTCAATAACCAGCATGTTGGGGCCTTCGCGGAAGCAGTCCACGGGGCAGACGTCAACGCAGTCGGTGTATTTGCAGCGGATGCAGGAATCGGAAACGACGTGTGTCATGGTGTTGGGAAGAGTCGGTGAAAACCCTGAATTTTAAGGCAATGCCCGGCAAGTCCGTTGGGTTGGACGCATTCCTTTGGAAATCTATGAATTCCAGGGGATATGCACCGTCAACAATGCCGGTTTTGGCAGGTTAAAAATGGATTAAAAGTTAAAAAAGCGATGGCTCTTACAGCACCAGCGCAGCGCCAGAGGTCTTGTGCGAAGCGGTATCGACCAGCACCAGCGAGCCAAGTACGCGTGAACGCAGGTATGGCAGCGTCACCAGCGGCTCCTGCAGGCTGAGTTCGACATGGCCAATGGCGTTGGGTGGGAGCTCGGACGCGTCTTCTTCGGCCAGGGTGTTCACATCGAGCTTGTGCACGATGCGCCTGATTTTTGC
>JAQGMZ010000231.1 GCA_028292045.1 Polaromonas sp.
TGAAGCCGCCCGCGCCGCTGCGCGAAGCGACCTTCATGGGCATCAAGCGCGCCGACGGCCGGGTGGCGACGCGCAACTACATCGGCATCTTGTCGAGCGTGAACTGCTCGGCCACGGCGGCGCGCGCGATTGCCGACCATTTCTCGCGCCAGACCAACCCGTCGGCGCTGGGAAGCTTTCCCAACGTCGATGGCGTGGTGGCGCTGACCCACGGCACCGGCTGCGGCATGGACACCGAAGGCATGGGCATGCAGATCCTGGAGCGCACACTGGCCGGCTATGCCACCCATGCCAATTTCGCCGGCGTGGTAGTGGTCGGTTTGGGCTGCGAGGCCAACCAGATCAATGCCTGGCTCGCCCACAGCGCGCTGCGCGAAGGCGACAACTTCAGGGTCTTCAACATCCAGGACACCGGCGGCACGCGCAAGACGGTGGAAAAAGGCATTGCGCTGGTCAAGGAGATGCTGCCGCGCGCCAACGACGTCGAGCGCGAACCGTGCAGCGCATCGCACATCACCATCGGCCTGCAGTGCGGCGGCTCGGACGGCTACTCGGGCATCAGCGCCAACCCGGCGCTGGGCGCGGCGGTGGACTTGCTGGTGGCCCACGGCGGCACCGCCATTTTGAGTGAAACGCCTGAAATCTACGGCGCCGAGCACCTGCTCACGCGCCGCGCCGTGCGCCCCGACATTGCCGAAAAGCTGATCGGCCGCATCAAGTGGTGGGAGCGCTACACCGAGATCAACGGGGGCGAGATGAACAACAACCCGTCGCCCGGCAACAAGGCCGGCGGGCTGACCACCATTCTGGAGAAGTCGCTGGGCGCGGTGGCCAAGGGCGGCACCAGCAACCTCGAGGCCGTTTATGAATATGCCGAGCCGGTCCAGGCCCACGGCTTTGTCTACATGGACACGCCGGGCTACGACCCGGTCAGCGCCACCGGCCAGGTGGCGGGCGGGGCCAACGTGATCTGCTTCACCACCGGGCGCGGCTCGGCCTATGGCTGCGCGCCGTCGCCGTCGCTGAAACTCGCCACCAACTCGGCGCTGTGGCAGCGGCAGGAAGAAGACATGGACATCAACTGCGGCGAGATCATCGACGGCGGCGTGTCGGTGCAGGAAATGGGCCAGCGCATTTTCGAGCAGGTGCTGGCCACCGCCTCGGGCGCGCAGAGCAAGAGCGAGCAGCACGGCTACGGGCAGAACGAGTTCGTGCCCTGGCAGGTCGGCGCAGTGATGTGAACTGAAGGCTTTTTATGCAAAAAGTGATTCCTGCGCAGTCCCTTCGTGCGCAATGCGCTAGCGTTTTAATAGCGGCAGGCAGTTCGGCCGAAGAAGCCGGAAAAGTCGCCGCCAACCTGGTCATGGCCAACCTGAGCGGCCACGACTCGCACGGCGTGGGCATGCTGCCGCGCTATGTGGATGCGGTGCTGGAGGGCGGCTTGACGCCCAACGCCAGCGTGCAGACCGTGCTCGATGCCGGCGCCCTGCTCAGCCTGAACGGCCGGCGCGGCTACGGCCAGGTCATCGGCGAGCAGGCGATGGCGCTGGGCATGGCGCGCGCAAGAACCCACGGCAGCTGCATCATGGCCCTGGCCGAGTCGCACCACCTTGGGCGCATCGGTCACTTTGCCGAGATGGCGGTGGACCAGGGGCTGGTGTCGCTGCATTTCGTCAACGTCAAGACCCGCGCCGTGGTGGCGCCCTGGGGCGGCACCGACGGGCGTTTCGGCACCAATCCGTGCTGCATCGGCATTCCGCTGAAGGACCAGCCGCCCTTCGTGCTGGATTTCGCCACCAGCCGCGTCGCCCAGGGCAAGATGCGCGTCGCCTACAACCAGGGCAGGCAGGTAGCGCCCGGCCTGCTGATGGACGAGCACGGCCAGCCGACCACCGACCCGGGCGTGGTCGTCGTGCCGCAGCCCAACGGATTTTTTGGCGCCCTGATGCCGTTTGGCGAGCACAAGGGCTACGGGCTGGCGGTGGCCTGCGAACTGCTGGGCGGCGCGCTGACCGGCGGCGGCACCTGGCATTCGCCCAGCGTCCAGGGCCGCGCGATCGTCAACAGCATGCTGACCGTCCTGATCGATCCGGCCAGGCTCGGCACCCAGGCGGCGTTTGACACCGATGCCCGGGCGTTTGTGGACTGGCTGCGCCAGAGTCCGCCCGCCGATGGGGGGGACGCCGTGCAGATTGCCGGCGAGCCCGAGCGCGCCCTGCGGCTGCAGCGCGAGCGGGACGGAATCGAGGTAGACCTGCAGACCTGGCAGGAAATTGTCGAAGCTGCCGCCAAGGTTGGCGCCAGCTTGTAGGCCGGCTGCCTGGGTCCCTTCGCTTCGCTGCGGGCAAGCTGAGCTGAACGGCAAAAGCGGGGGTTCGCGCAAACCCGCCTGCGGCTCAAACAGCGCGCGGCCCTGTTCCCGTTTTTACCGATTTTCCCGCTTTTGCCGCTCAGCGCATGCCCAGACAGAACGGGACTGGCGGGTGCGGGAGCGGGTCGGGAACTCTAGCGCTATTGCCAGTCGGAGTGAAACGCTTCAGGCCTGCGTCAGCAGCCCGCGCGCCGACAAGTTGGCATAGAACGCGCGCAGCCCGAAGGTCCATGGCGCCACCTGGTCGCAGTGGCGCACTTCATTGACCAGCAGGCCGAGCTGCGGGCTGGAAATCCGCACCACGTCGCCGAGCTTGTGCGTGAAGCCGCTGCCGGGCTGGCCCCGGTCCTGCGTCGGGGCGAACATGGTGCCCAGGAACAGCATCACGCCATCAGGATACTGGTGGTGCGCGCCCAGGGTCTGCGCCACCAGGTCGAGCGGGTCGCGGCTGATCTGCGCCATCGAGCTGCTGCCCTGCATCTCGAAACCGTCAACCCCTTCGACCCGCAGGCTGACGGTGCAGCGGCGCACGTCGTCGAGCGAGTAGCCGGCGTCGAACAGCCGGATGAACGGCCCGATGGCGCAGGACGCGTTGTTGTCCTTGGCCTTGCCCAGCAGCAGCGCGCTGCGGCCCTCGAAGTCGCGCAGGTTGACGTCGTTGCCCAGGCTGGCGCCCACGGTTTCGCCCCGGCTGTTCACGGCCAGCACGATCTCGGGCTCGGGGTTGTTCCAGGCCGAACCGGGGTGGATGCCCACGGGCACACCGCTGCCGACGCTCGACAGCACCGGCGCCTTGGTGAACACCTCGGCGTCGGGGCCGATGCCGACTTCCAGGTACTGCGACCACAGGCCCTTGTCGATCAGCAGCGCCTTGAGCTGCATCGCCTGCGGCGAACCGGGCCGGATGGCGCCCAGGTCGCCGCCCAGCAGTTCCACGACCTGCAGGCGCACGGCGGCGGCCTGTGCCGCGTCGCCCCGGGCCTGCTCCTCGATCACCCGTTCGATCAGGCTGGCGGCGAAGGTAACGCCGGCGGCCTTGATGACCTGCAGGTCGCAGGGCGCGAGCAGGCGCAAGGCGTCGGGGTTGCCCGGCTGGTCGCCGCTGGCTGGCATGAGCTGGCCGATGCTTCCTACACGGCGGCCAGGCGCGGCCCGCACCGCTGCGACCGGATCGTCCGCATCGAGCAGGTCGCTCATGGTGGCGAAGTGCGCCGACAGCTCGTACACGCCGTCCGGGCGCAGCACGATGACCGAGGGCCCCGGGACCGGGCCGGGCACCCAGGCGCGGCCGACCAGCGTTCCGGCCAGCCCGTCGTCAGGCAGCCAGTGCATCTCAAGCGGTTTGTTCATGGAAGCGCTCCGTTTTCAGGGTTGATCAAGGGGAAAGAGGAAATTCATGGGGCGCCAGCCGGTAGAGCCGCCGGGCATTGCCGCCCATCACCGCAGCCTGCTCCTGGGGGCTCAAGTCAGCGAGCAACTGCCGCGTTTCGGCCCACCACCGCTCATAGCTGCCGGCCAATTCAAGCACCGGCCAGTCGCTGCCCCAGACCAGGCGGTCGGCGCCGAAACAGGCCAGCACCTGCGCCGCCCAGGGCAGCACGGCGCCGGGCGCGGGTGCCGGCCCGGCCTCGGTCAGCAAGCCGGAAAGCTTGCAATAGGCGCCGGTTCGCGCGGCCAGCCGGGCCATGCCGTCGGCCCACGGCTGCCACTGGCCAGCGGCAATATCAGGCTTGCCGGCATGGTCGATGACGATGCGCAAATCCGGATGGCGCCCGGCGAGCGTCAGGATATGCGCCAGGTGCGCCGGCTTGACCAGCGCGTCGAATACCAGGCCGGCTTCGGCCATGGCCTGCAGCGCCGGCGCCAGCGCGGGCTGCAGTATCCATGCTGCATCGTCCATGTCCTGCAGCATGGGGCGCAGGCCCTTGAGCCGGTGATGGCGGGCCAGCCGTTCGATCCGCGCAGGCGCATCGGGCGCGGCCAGATCGACCCAGCCGACCACGCCCAGCACCGCCGGGTGGGCGTCGGCCTGCGCCAGCAGAAAAGCGGTCTCCGCCTCGGTGGGCGCGGCCTGCACCAGCACGCCGCCGGTCACGCCGTGCGGCGCCGCTTGCGCCTGCCAGTCGCTGACCGCCACATCGCGGTAGATCGGCGCCAGCGCGGGCGTCAGCCAGCCGTAGTCGCCGCGCGCCAGCTGCCAGGCATGGAAATGCGCATCGACGCTCATGGCGTGGGCGCCTCAAGCGGAATCAGGCCCTGCGCCCGCAGGGCGGCCCAGAATTCCGGCGCCACCGGATGCCGCAGCATGGCTTGCGCGTCATTCCACTCAGCCACCTTGCGCGCGCCCAGCATGACGATGTCCACCGCCGGATGCGCCAGGGCAAACTGCAGCGCCGCCGCCCGCAGCGGCACGGCAAAGGCGCCGCACACGGCTTCGATCTGCGCTGTGCGTTCCAGCCATTGCCCGGCCGCCGGTGCATAGTCGAAGGTCGCCGCGCCGCCCCGCGCGCCGGTGGCCAGGATGCCCGAATTGAACACCCCGCCCAGCGCCACCCGCACGCCGCGCGCGGTGCATTGAGGCAGCAGTTCTGCCAGCGCGCCGTGGTCGAGCAGGCTGTAGCGCCCGGCGAGCATCAGGACGTCCAGGTCGGCTTCGCGCAGCACCTGCAGCACCACATCCACGTCGTTGGTGCCCAGTCCGATGGCGCCGACCAAGCCTTCTTTTTGCAGCTGGCGCAGCGCCGGCAGGGTGTCGTCCAGCACCTGCCGCAGCACCTGCGGCGCGTTCGCGCCGTGGGTGGCCGCGTCGGGGTCGTGCACATAGGCCACGCCGAGCCGGGCCAGGCCCAGGCGCTGCAGGCTGTCCTCCACGCTGCGGCGGGTGCCGGCGGCGCTGTAGTCCCAGCGTTGCCGGAACGGCAGCACGTCTACATAGCCATGCTGCGCGCGCGGGGCGGCGGCATCGGGCGCGAGGAGCCGGCCGACCTTGCTCGACAGCATGAAGCTGCCAGGCGGCCGACCGCGCAGCGCATCGCCCAGCCGCCGCTCCGACAAGCCCTGGCCGTAGTGCGGCGCGGTGTCGAAGCTGCGGCAGCCGCTGGCCCATGCCGCCTCGACCAGCCCGTGGGCCTCGCCATCGCTCACCGGCTCGAACAGGTTGCCCAGCGGTGCCCCGCCCAGGCCAAGCCGCAGGCCGCTGCCGGCCCAGGGAGGACAGAAAAATGTCATATCAGGGTAAGTCCCAATAAAAGTTTACCCATCGTATAACTAACATGTCAGTCATTGACATCGGGAAATCCCGGAGTTTCGGCAACAAATCGAACAACCTTCACGTCTTGACATCACGCCGCGCCAACCCTGAAACAACGCATTTTCCATGCTGAAAAACATTCCCCCGCTGCTGACCCCCGATGCCCTGCATGCGCTGGCCAGCATGGGCCATGGCGACGACCTGGCCATCGTCGATGCGAACTTTCCGGCGGCCGCCCTGGCCGGCAAAGGCGGCGCGCGGCTGGTGCAGCTGGCCGGCGCCAACGCCGCGCAGGTCCTGCAAGCCGTGCTGCAGCTCCTGCCGCTCGACGATTTTGTGCCGGAAACAGCCTGGACCATGCAGGCGGTGGGCGATGCCGGCGCGGTGCCCGGGCCGGTGGCCGAGTTCGCCGCTGCGCTGCAAGCGGCGGGCGAAGCGCCTGCCAGCGCGCTGGAACGGTTTGCCTTCTACCAGCGCGCGCAGTCGGCCTTCGTCATTGTGCAGACCGGCGAGCAGCGCAAGTACGGCAACATCGTGCTGCGCAAGGGCGTCATCGCCAGCGACGCCGCATGAACAGCGCACCCGCCGCCGCCCCCGCCAGCCTGCGCGCGCAGGCCTATGCGAGCTTTCAGCAGCAGATCGTCGATGCCAACATCCGCCCCGGCCAGTTCATCTCGCAGCGCGAGCTGATGCAGCTGCTGGGCATGCCGCTGG
>JAQGMZ010000240.1 GCA_028292045.1 Polaromonas sp.
CCCGTAACCAAGTGCCTGACCCGGAACCTCGGTTTTACGTCGCGACCGCAAGGTTCTTCTACCCGTCTGTGTTGTCATTTAACTCTCTGTTTTAATTGCAACACAATCTTACAGGCAAGGCAGAAAGTGCTTGCGCTCTGTATGTGGGTATCGTCAATATAGCAATTAGGGTCTTGGTTTTGCTGCACTACCAATTTCAATAACATTGCCAGCACATTTGCCTGAAAGTCAATGTATCAATACGCCCGCAGCAAACGACAATGCCGGGTTTGAGTCCTGTCCAGCCCATGACAAAACGCAAACCCGCCCGGCGCCCACGCGCCCGCAGCACGACGGCCCGCCTGGCAGGCATCGCGCTGACCTTGGCCGCTGGCGTATCGCTTCATTCGTGCGCCAACATTTCCACAGAGCGCGAGCTAAAGGCTGCCAGCGCTGGGCTGGAAGAACTCTTGAAAAGCCTGGGATCGGCCGTTCGCCAGCAGGCCGGTCTAGACAGCGCGCCTGGCGTAGCGCCAGCCCCTACAGGGCCAGTGCGAACGGCTGGTACGGCCGGGGCTTTTGGCGCCTGCCCGCAGTTCTTCGCCGGCGGCCAGCCACCCGTGATCAAACCCCAACCGAGCCAGCGAGCGCTGTGCTACGACGCCTTTGCCGTCCTGCACTCGGGCGAGAGCAAGACGGCCGTCTATGTGGCGCAAAAGCTCAACCGCGCGTTGGTCGCGGATGCCGACGAGAAGCGCACTGACAAGTTCTTTGCCGATGCGCGCCTGCGTGCAACTGAACGAGCCACGCTGCAGGACTATCGCAGCAGCGGTTTTGATCGCGGCCACCTCGCGCCAGCCGGCCAGATGCCCACGCCGGCGGCAATGGCACAGAGCTTTTCGCTCGCCAACATCGTGCCCCAGGCCCCTGACCACAACCAGGGCGCCTGGCGCGTCTCGGTTGAGGATGCCACCAAAAAATATGCCGCCAGAGCCAGCGGTCACGTGTATGTCATCACCGGGCCTTTTTATTCTCCCGGCATTGCCCAGAGCCAGGCCATTGGCGCGGGTCGAGTGCGTGTGCCCAAGTACCTGTTCAAGCTGGTCTACGATGAAGCCCAGGGCCGGGCTTGGGCGCACTGGCACCTCAACGACAACGCGACCCGGGGCTCAGCGCCGATCAGCTACGCCGAGCTGGTGAGGCGCACCGGCATCGAGTTCTTGCCCGGTGTGCGCCTGGCCGACTGACGATGAAGACCTGACTTGGCGCGTAGCCAGCCTGCAAAGCTGCACGGCTGGCAAACTTGGCGGGACAGCAAATTTGGGTTCGCCACTTGGCTGATGTAAAAGACAGTGAAATTGCGGCACACTTCGGGCATGAGCGCCAACCTCCCCAAATCTGATCTGCGAATCGTGCACAGCCGAAATGGCGGGTGTGGGATTTGGGGGTTTTTACAGCCTCGTTAGCCATCTCAATGCGCATACCGTACACGGCCACGAACTTCCCAGCAGGATCATCGGCTAGTCTGATTGGAAGCCAAGTGTTGCCTACGACGTGGACCGATATCGTCTGGTCCGCAATAACGGCAGGGAAACCTGGCGCCGCTCACTTGTTGGCACACCGCTGGCACTCGATGGCCGACGTGGTTGTTCGATCACACACGATCTATGCCAATCTGCGCCAGCGTGGTCTCCGAGTCGATCGATCAACGCTTTACGATTCTCTAGATCCAACCGAAAAAGGTGCTACGTCTTACTTTCTCGGCATGGCCATGGCAAAGCTCTTTGCTGCAGAATTGTTCGACACTCCTTGGCTTTTTCATGTCTCGCAAGCCACATTCGGCGGTGCAAGCATCGTCTTCAAACGTGGGTCCAAGTCCCAACCCGATCTGATCGGTCAAAGTGCAGCAGGCACTTGGATCGTGGTCGAGGCGAAAGGCCGAACTAATGGTTTGGATAGCAAGGCCCTGATCAAGGCCAAGTCCCAAACAGCCATGATTCGAACAATTAATGGGGTTCCGCCGTCACTTCGTGTCGCGCTTCAGGTCTACTTTGATGATCAACTGAGAGTGCGCATAGACGATCCAACAGATGCCAAGCCAGAAGCGCTTGAGATAGAACTTGATTTAGACGCCGCGTTGGCAAAGTATTACTCCGTGGCAACGGCAATCACTGCAAGGAACCCAACGAGGGAGAGAGTGCGAGACCGCGAATTTGTGACACGCGTCGATGAAGACTCCGGCGTGACAATTGGGTTGCAGGCATCAATATGGGAAAGTGTAAGGGCCGGAAAGTTCCAAGAGATTTGGAAGGACGGCGGGCGCATGAACGAGCGCGTGAGCCAGGTGGATGGTTCGTCAACCATCTATCCCGATGGCCTACTTGTGCGGCTGGATGCTCGATGGTCGCCACGGCTTATGAACCTTGAGCCAGAGTCCAGAGATGGCTAACCCTTCCTATATGGACTTACATGGTCCGCCCAAGGAAAGCAAGTTTCTGCGTCGTAACGGTTGAAGGGTTTGCAGCCTTACATTCGGGCTTTTTGTGCAGACGGTACTGCTGCCCATGATGGCTATTCGCGACCAAGGATCGTATCTCCCCGGTGTACTAGAAGCACGGTCCATATATCGGATTGCCCTCGGTCCGGTTTAACCTTCACTCCATCACTGCGCTTCGTGCAGGCACATCGAAAGTGCTCGGAAGTTGAACGAGCAGCAACGCATTTACCGCTGGAGCAAGGCTTTCGTGCAACCTACTTTCAGCCGGGCCAGACCAAAAAAAGCGGATGAATGAAACACGGCTGCAGTAGCAGCCGTGTTACCTATAAAACGCCTTGTTGTTCAGACACAATCCTCATCCGGCAGCATGAACACCATGCCCCGAGGAACAGGTCCAACGCCCAGCCCAGCCGATTGACAGCGCTTTGATCACTCCTGCCTCATCCACAGATCCTTCAACAAAAGCGCGTAGTATTGAGAATCGGGACTGTTCTTGTAGAGCTGCGCGAGCAAATGGTCTGGATCACCCGGCCACTGAAGCTCCCCCTCCTTGTTTTTAATCACGACAAAGATTCCCGTCAGCTTGGGCGTCCCGTCAATCACCACCCACTGGATTTTTTCATGGGCTGACTCAAACCGCTCAAGCCTCTCCTGGGACTTTTTGACAGTCGCATCTCGCTGTTGCTTGGCTTGCAGGATCAGCCCATCTTTTGCACCTATTGCCTTGTTGACTGCCTTGTTTGCGGATTCAAGTCCATCTTTATATCTTTGAACCATGCTTTCCGTGTCTACGCTGCTGTAAGCGCTGGGATGCATAACCGACTCTTGTCTCTTTGCACTGATGGCGTCGTCAATCGATTCAATCGTTGTCGCTACTTCTTCCTTAAAAGGCGTGCAGACTTCATCCTTGGCCTCAGCGCATTTCTCGGCCGCCAACAGCACGCTTTGGCGACGGACTTTCCATTGCGCCTTGACAGCTAGGTAATCCCTGAAGCCTGAGAGCGAGCGCAACTTTTCGCGCTCGGCTGTTCTCATTTCCACATGCTGAGGCCATGTCAGCTCTCCAGTTTGAAGCTTTAATTCCTCCAGCCTATTTTGATAGTCCAGCACCTCCTCCTTGTGCCGGTTGATGTTCATGTCAGCGCCCGCTTTTGCCATTTCAAAGCGCTCCTCCTCTTTAGCAATGAACTCGGTAGCCAGATTTTTGTAGTTTTCGGCTGCTAACTTGTACTGGCAGGTGTATTGCACCACTGTCCTTTGCCGCTCGTCCTTGAACGACTTCCAGTCGACGGAAGCGCAGGCATGGCGGTTGTCAAAGGCTTGACCAACCAGATAGTTAGGATAGTTGATCAGGTGTGACTCTTTGACAATCTTGATCTCGCTGCCGGTGCAGCCTGTCAGCAGCACGGCCAGCGCGCTGCAAAATACGATGGAACGAAACATAAAAAATTCCTTACTTGGTTGATGAATGGGTGAATAAAAAATAGAAGCCGACGCAGCGCAATGGACAGCGCTGCTCTGCAGGGATGGCACGCCACGGAGCCAAGCGACCGGACGCCTAGGGCCAAGTCAATCTGGCAGCAGCAGCACGCCACCATGCGGCGGCGGCTCTCTACTTGGGCATGGCCGGCTTGCTGGCGGCCAAACGGTTGACCCATGCGGCCTATTTCTTCAAGCCCCATACCAGCGCCATCACCAGCGTGATGGCTGCATAGATGAGGTTGCTCGCCAGGCTTTGCGTGACCAGCAAGCCAAACACGAAGGCACCGGAGAAGAAAAAAAGGCTCAGCTTGAAGTTCTTGATGCTGTCGGCCATGCGTTTGACCGCGCCGTCGCTGCCCTGGTAGTAAACCTCACCCGTCGCCGCCAGCAGCGCGGCGACCGGGGACAGGAACACGAACGCGACCAGCAAGAACCAGCGGCGCTGAAACCAGGGCACCTGGGCGTAGTCGGTGAAGGTTTGGGGCGCGCGCTGTGCGCTTGCAGAGAATGCCTGGGCCGCAGGGGCGCCAGGAGTGACAGGAGTGGCAGAGACTGAGGCAACAGTTTGTGGGGCGCTGCAGTGCGGGCAAAAGGGCGCGGCTGCAGCGAGCTGCTTGCCGCATGCGTGGCAGTACATCATGGTCATGGGAATCCTTGGGGTGAGGGATGGAATGAAGGGGTTGAATGAAGAAAAGAGTGAAGAAAGGAATAAACAGGGTTAGCTCGAGCCCAGCAGGGCCAGCAGCGCCAGCGAGGACAGGACAACGCCGGCGATGGCCATGCCCTTGCCGGCTTTTTTGCCAGCTAGGCTGATGACGCCCAGCACCAGGCCGGCGCTGAGAAACATCCCGATGCCGATCAGCGTTTCCTTGTCCGCGTCGGCGTCGTCGAGCAGCACCAGCATGAAGACGATGCCCAGTACGAGCGAGGTAGTCCCCATCCAGAGCGAGCCGCCTTCGCCTGGCAGCGCAGCCATTACTGCCAAAGGCGGCTTAATGCCTCCGCACTGGGGGCAGCTAGGGGCTTGCTCGTGTATTGACACGCCGCAATGTCTGCAAAAAATCATGAAGCCTTTTCTATCTTTCAGGTTATTTATCAGCCAAGCTGGAATCCGATGTAGCTTTTTTCCGGCTGCTTAATGCAAAAGATAAGTATTCCTTTGCATCCGAGCCACCACCGCATGGCAGGACGAAGTTCCCTTGGACATCTGGCACTGATTACTCTGAACAGGCATAGCCAATCGCCGTGCGTTAACTCAGGATTCCTTAGTGTAAGCATAAGTTATTTCTAAGACTATCTGAGTGATGCCGCGTGCCGTCACTACTTCCGAAATTGATCCCGCGCTGCCGTTGTTTGCCAGGCGGCTCAAGGCCGCGCGGCTTCGTTCCGGCTTGTCGCAAGAACGTTTGGGCGTTGCTGCCGGAGTTGACGAGTTTTCAGCCAGCGCACGCGTGAACCAATATGAGCGTGGCAAACACACGCCGGACGTACTTACCGCTTCGCATCTGGCAAAAGTCCTTGGTGTGCCATTGTCATATTTCTGGGCAGTGGATGAAGACGAGGCTGAGCTTTTACGCCTCTACCATGGGTTGGGTACGCGGCTGCGTAAACAGGTTTTGCGTTCAATCGATGAGCTGGTAGCGGCAAAGAACTGATCGCACCGCAGGCTAAAGCCCAGGGCTAGCTGGTTCAACAACTTATGCCACCTTGAGCAAGGCCGCTTTCTGGCTGAGCTTGTCAGCCAGCGCCACCTTGGCGACTAGTCCGGCTGGCTTGCCCAAGGGCGCATCGGATCCTTCGGGGTAAAACTCCTCGACGACCGCCGCGCCTTCTTCCTCCGACTCCTCGAAGGCGCCGTCGGCAAAGCCCTGGCGCGCCGCTGCATCCAGCGCCACCTGGTCAAAGCCCATCACATTGCGTTCCGCGCTTTGCAGCCTGGCGGCGCTGAGGGCTTCATTCATCGTCATGCCGGTTCGCACGGTCAAGTCCACATAGTAGATGGCTGAGCGGTGCGACTGCGTAGTCGATTTGCCCCGCAGCCGCAACTCCAGCGGAAGTGTGGACAGCAAGCCGCCGGAGACCGCATGAAAGTACTTCAGGCGCGTCGAAAGCGTGCGGATGCTGTTGAACCCGGTGGTGCGAAAGACAAAGCTGCCCAGCTCATCGTCGTCGCCGATGCGCACGTTCAGCCGGCCGTAGGGCTTGCAGTAACCGCCCAGAGCGAGGTCACAGGCCTCTGGTGAAGGGCATGGCAAGGTCTGGATGCCCGAGGTGGTGGCGCGCCGGCAGGTCTCGCCGTTACCCACGCACAGCGGCCTGCCCGTTCCCCGGTCAAACAGCGAGTAGCTGGCGCGCAGGTTGAGATCCGGGTCATCAAACAGCAGCCTAACCGGAATGCTGCGCAGCTTGGCGCCAGCGTCTTTTCGCAAAGTGGCATCCAGCGGGTGATTCACCCATCCGTCCCTGTTCTGGACTTGGCTGGTGACGGTGAACTCGTCGTCCTTTTCCGGCAGGCGCTTGCCATCCTTGACGATGATTTTCCCGATGGCAATCCGGCCGATGACCGGGGGCGTGAGCGCGAGTCCTTTGAGCATGGTGGTTTCCTTAAGGGTGGTTGAAGTAGCGGTTGAAGAAAAGCGAAAGAACATAAAAAAGCCCGCTGCCCGAATAAACGGGCGCGGGCTGCGTTGCAAGCCCCTGCAGAGGCGCTTGATTCGGCTGAACTGATCTCAGCTGTTGACGAGAAACCGCCGAGAGCCGGGCTTGACGAGGGGGTACTGCTGCGCCAGCTCGGGCTGGTCCTTGAGCAGGCTCAGGATGTCCAGCCCGAGCCCGTCCTTGCTGCGCTTCCAGGTGACGCTGCCCGTTTCAAACAGCGCCTTGGTCGCGTCGCCCATGCGCTGCTGGATGCGTTGCTTGACCTGGGCCTCGAACTGGGTGTTCGTGGCCAGCACCTGGCGGATCACGAGCAGGTCCGAGAACGCGGCAGACATGCTGGAATCTTGCGAGAAGTCCAGCGTCTGGCCGCTGCCCTGCGGGTACAAAGCACGTAGCGCCAGATCGGCCGAGTCCGAGCCATCAGCTGGTGGCGCCTGGTCGCGCTCCACGTAGCTCCAGAACTGGCGCTCCAGTGCCATCAAGCGGTAAATCATGCTTTCATCCCGCTCGATGCGGTGCACTTGCAGCTCCTGCCCGCAGATGAGCACGGCTACGTCGGCGGCCTGTTTGCCGGTGACGGCCAGCTGGTGCATCACCTGCAACTGCACATACTCGGGCACGCCGTCTTTCCACAGGCGCGCGCCGTTCATGCCGGCGGTCTTGCATTCGAGGATCTGCACGTCCGGGCTGCCGATCACTTCCCGGTCGATATTGGCCAGCATCCAGGGTTCAGTCGGATGCTGGAGTACTGCGTTGATGCGGCGCACCTTGCGCCCGGTGCGCTTGGTGTAGTGGCTGGCCACGATTGATTCGAGCAGCGTGCCCCAGTACATCGGGCTGGCTTCATCATTCGGATCGGTCTTGGGCAGGTTGCCGTCGCGGCCGGTCTTTTCCATCCAGAGTTCGAGCGGAGATTTGTAGGGGTGCAGCCCGACGGCGGCGCCCGCGTCCGAGCTGCCGATGCCGCGCTTGCGCACGGCCAGCCAGTCGCCACGAGGAAGATCGATGGTCTTGACCAGCCTCAGGGCAGGCGGCGACTTGGCCGCAGCCGTGTCAGTTTGGCTAGAGGTGTTCATGAGGATTCCTTTTGTTCAGTCTTTTGATGAATGGGGTAAGCGATCAATGGGTGAGAAACCCACGTCAACGGCATAAAAGCAAAACCCCGTTCAGCCGAAACTGAACGGGGTTGATGCCGCTCCTTGCCGGGAACGGTTTTATTACCGGTTGAACGGCTGAAGCAGAAAGAGCTGCTCAGGCGGCCAGTTGAAGCGCGTGCTGCAGCGCTCGCTGTTTTAACGCCGCGCCAGGGCCGAAAAATGCACTTTCCAGACGTAAATCCTGGCTACGGGCGCGCTTCTCGTGGTCGACAAACTCAGTAACGGCATTCAACAGGCCCCAGGCCGTGCCGCTGGCCGACGCCAGCTCCGAGCCGCGTCCCTGGCCGTCGTAGAGCGACTGGACTTTCTTGAGTGCCCGCTCATTCGTCAGGACCACGGCCTGATCGGCAAGGCCGTCGCCTTGGCATAGGACTTTTAGAAAAAAGTTCATGGCCTCGTGGCTTTTGACCTTGCGCTCGGACAGCGTCTTCATGCAGTAAATGAAGCTGTCCCAGGACGAGACTGCAATCCCGAGTTGCTTCTTGACCGCCTGCGCATCAAAGCTGGTGCTGTGCGGCACCTTGATGGCGCTGGTGGCACCGTTCACAGCCATCGCAAGCGTGTTGCTGCACACGACGCGGATAGTGGTTGGCGTTGCGGTAGTCGCCAAGCTGCCATCACAGGACGTGGCCAGCAGCAGATAGCCTTTGACAACATCGTTGCCTTTAAGCGCTGCCTCCTTGCCGGTGCGCGCCAGCGCCCAGAATTTTCGCCCGCCTTTCAAAACGCCAGCCGTTTCTAGCGCAAAGCCTGAGATTTCGGTCAAATCCCGATAGAACTCGAGCACTGCCTGGGGCTGCACGACTTGGTAGCGGTTGCTTACGACCGATAGGGCTGCCTTGGTGTCGCTACGAAACAAAACTTTTTGGTCATCAAAGCTCATGATCGAGCCCAGCGAGCCGGCCTGCTCGGTGAGGTAACGCACCGGCGTATCACAGATGCGCCAGTCCATACCCGCCTTTTCGGCCCAGACTTCGATAGGCTGCTTCGGCGGCAGCTGGTTGCCCAATTGGTGCCAGGGGGTCGCGCCGACATAGGCCATTTTTTCGATGAGGTGTGCCATGGTGATTTCTCTTTCGTGGGGTTGATGATTGGTGAGGTGGAAACAGGCGTGACAAAGCCGCTGGGCGAAAACAGCAGCGCTCAGGCCAAAGCCTGGTGTTGGGTAAACGAAAAACCGGGAAAACGAGGGATCGGGAAAAGGGAAACTTCGAGAGGGGTGCCGATAAAGCTCAGAACTTCAACGGGAGGAAACGAGCCTAAAGCCCGGCCTATAAAAGGAACAGGTCAGGATCGTTGCTGGCCAAAGGTATAGCCGCAGGCCAGGCACTGCCAGTTGTTCAGGATGTTGTCATCAACGGCTTCGCCAAGCGTAGCGCCCACGGCGCAACCGGCCGCGCCGCCGAACAGCCCGGCCAGAACGGCGCTGGCAATGGTGCTGAAAGGCGCTGCAGTCGGAAGCGCAACCGATGCCACACCCCAGCCTGATGGAGCTTCGCGCAAAATACCAGCCACGCCGCTTGCAACGCCTGCTACCGTGCCGATCACGCCGCCTGTTTTCCTGCCAAGGTTTTTGGTTCCTATTCGATCTGAGTGACATTGTGGACAGATGGATGCCATGGGGTTGCAACTCCTTTAAAGGTGGAATGGATGAGGTTGTTCATGTGCTACCGA
>JAQGMZ010000242.1 GCA_028292045.1 Polaromonas sp.
CGGCGATCTCGTACCAAATTTCACCGGCGACCTGGGCCTCGTCGTGGCTCATCGCAGCGCCGTCGCACCATATCGGCTCGCCATCATCGTCGAGCGGGTTTTCCTCACGCGGCGGAAGCGCGTCCAGCACATGCGCCACCAGCAGGCGGAAGACGTTGAGCGGCAGGCCCACGTCATCGCGCTGGGCGGGCGGCACGGCAGCCATGGCGGCGCGAAGCATCGGCACCAGGGCGCTGATACTCTGGCCAGCATCAAGAGAGGCTTCCGCCGCCATGAGCATCTCGGTCACTTTTTGCGGATGTTCTGCCATCGGTTCGGCAGGCTTCTGTTGGCGCGGCATGGGCTTGCGCCGGGCGATGTTTTGCCGGGCCTTGCGCCAGGCGTGCGCGGCCTCGATGGAGTGCGTCGGCATGCCCTCTTTTTTCATGGCTGTGATGCGGCTTCGCGCCAAGCCCAAGGCATTGGCAAGGGCGGTCTGTGTTGGTTGTTCACTGTTCATAGCTGTTCACCTGTTCTGTTCATATTGTTGAAACCTGATTCCCTAACGCTTTCTCGTGGCTCAAATGACTCGTGTCTGACACCCTTCCGAAAGGACCCAATGTGGGGCGGCCCACCCATGGTCATGTAATCGATCCTCTTCCGCGTCATCGCCTTCGGTCACTGGTCGACGGCAGGCCAGTTCGGATGTGCTGCGAATCCACTCAGCACGCGCCGATGCAATGACTTCATGCACGACACGCAAGGCGTCAGCGGGCAGGCCTGGAAGCTTCACGGGTAGCGTGCGCTCCAGCTGGTCAAGGTTGGCCGTCATGCTGTCAGAGACAACGCGCATCACGTCCGTGAGGAGTGGGGTCGGCGCGTACTCGCCCAACAGTGCAGTGTTCTTGATCTCGTGCCCTTCACGTTGAGTCCTGGCCAACGCAGCCCGTTCTTGCACCAGGTCCAGCAGGCCGGACCCTTGCCGAATGTCGGCCTGTTGCTGCATGTGCCGAACATAGGCCCGCACCAGCTCGCCCAGCGTTCCAGACGCAGGAATCTTGCCCGCCGTCATCAACTGGCTGATGGCTGGCTGGGTCACGCCCACCAGGTCGGCAAGGTCAGCCTGAGATCCATGCAAAGTCAGATCAATAACCATTAAATAACCCCCTTAGCAGCATCAATAAACAGTCCGATTCCGGGCTCATCCTGACCCGTAAGACAGGGCGCATCAGAGGGACCCATGACCGGGTAGCCACATCGCCCAGCCACGCCACACCCCTCAGACAATGTCGACAGACTCGACAGACCGGCCTGCTTGGTAGCTTGCCTGCTTGGGTTTGTCGACTCTGTCGACTTTGTCGCAGGGGGTAGACCCTTAACGGTGCAAGTCATTGATATATATAAATAAAAAGGTTAAAAATAACTTTATGGCGACACAGCGGACTATGTCGACACTGCCTAATGGCTTTGGGACCTACACCCTTACCCCTCAGACAATGTCGACAGACTCGACAGACTGGCATCAAGTCGCCAACACCTTGGGGTTGACGCTGTAGGCCGTGGTCGGTGGTGCGCCCTTGTTGTGGCGCTTGAACTCGCGCACCACGTCCTGGTGCTCCAGCCGGGCCAGCGCCTTCTGCATCCGCTCGATGCTGCGAAACCTGCCCTCCTGCGCCTTCTGGCATTCGCGCCTTGTGAAGTCGGTGCGGTCGTTGGCGCGAATCCACTTGAGGATGGCTACTGCGTCGTTGTCGACTGAGTCCGTACCCAGCAGACCGAACGCCGCCTGCGCGTGGGGTATCAACAGCCTGCCCAGCTTGAGCGCCTTGTCCATAGATGCATGACTGACCTCCTCGACTTGCAGCCCGGTCTCGGCCAACTCCAGCAGCGCGGCAATGCGCACCACGGCGCCGGGCAGCTTGCTGGTCCAGTCGTTGATAGACTCATAGCGCCCGCCCTCGCCTTGCTGGCGCTCGATCTCCTCGGCCAGATCCAGCCACACGTCCCGCGCCGCCTCGCACAAGGTCAGCACCCTAGGCGCTTCCACCTCGCCAGCCACGCCCGGCACACCATTGAGCAGGCTGAACAGGTAGCGCTCGTATTCGTCGGCCACCTCCTCGGGGATGGTGGTGTGCTTGCGCACATCGCGGGTACCCACGTTGCTCGCGGGCATGGCGAACAGGAACCGGGCCAGCAGGCCAGAACCCCGGAAGCGGGAAGACCCGGCCGCCTCGCTCATCACGTCAGGCTGAATCAACAGGCCAAAGGACAGCGCAGGCTTGTCCACATGGGCAGAGCGCCCGGCCCGATCCACGCGCATGGGTGAACCGGCATGGCCCTGCAGGAACACGTCAATGTTCGCGTTGCCGCCGTTGTAGATCCCGGCCATGATGGAAAAGATACCGGCCTCGTCCGAATGCACTGCCATGCGCTCGCCATGCTCGACCAGCATCGCCTGCAGCCGCTCGGCGGTGGTGTCGCCCGTGAACAGCCGCGGCGCCCTGATTTCCTCGGGCATGTCGGTTTCCTCTCGCTCGATCTCGGCGCGGATGTTTTCGCGCTCGATGCCATCCTTCTTAGCGGCATCAACCAGCAGCCGCTCGATGCGCTTTTTCGCCACTGCCCGTGTGGAGATTACTTTGGCAATGTCGCCGCGCATGCGGTCACGCTGCAGCTTTTCCCAGCGCACCAGCGGTCCCAGCATGGCATTGAGTACCGCGCTCTTGCGCGTGCCGCTGGGCGATGCGCTCAGGGTCCACAGTGCCAGCGGTTCGGTGTAGCTGTCGCCATAGGGTGCCACCTCGAACCGGCGGTGCAGCACGGTCGCCAGCACCGCCAGGCCACACATCACCGCCAGCGCAGGCGGGGTCTGGGTGCTGGCCGATACCGCCCGCGCCATGTCGCACATCCAGGACGGCAGCACTTCAGGCGGAATGGGCGGCGTGCGCAAGGTGCCCGGCAAGATGGGGTCCGGCCAGACAGGCGGCTCGATGGCGGGCACGGCCTGGTCAACCTGCCGCTGCACCTCCTCAATGCTCGCCATCGTGGCCAGGTCGTTGAAGTCGGTTGCATCGCTCATGCTGATACTCCCGAAAAGTTCGGCACGGCCAGAAAGCCGCCCACGGCCCGCGCCGCTGCCTTTGCATGGGTCAAGCCCGGATTGCCAGGCGTCTGGAAATCGTTGTCCGCGCAGACGATCAACTTCAAGTGTGGAAACTTCAGGCGTAGCGACTTCGCCACGGGCACTAGGTTGCCGCAATTGAAGGCCACCGCGCAGGCCCGGCCTGTTGCCTGGTGCAAGGTGCTGGCCGTCGCTACGCCCTCGCACAGCAGCAGGGAGTCCACCGGCCGGCCAATGGCGAAGTAGCAGCCTGTGATGCGGCCGCCGGTCAGAAACCGCTTGGCGCCATCGGCACCGATGAACTGCAGCGTGTGCAGCTGGCCGCTCACATCACGCGCCGCGATCACCAGGGCCTCGCGCAGCTGGCGAATGCCGTACGCGCCGATCTGCTTGCGCTGCAGGTAGGGGTGTGCATTGGTTGCCGGGCGCGCCATGGCCCACAGCTTGGCGGCTCGCTCGCTGGCTGTCGCGTGAACAGTGGCTTGTTCAGCCGAACGTGCCGCCCGCATCGCCAGCATCTGTTTTTGCAGTTCGGCCCGCTCTGCCGGGGTGGGCGGCTTGTCGCTGCGCTTTTCGCACCAGCTGTGCGACTCGCCGGTTTTCCAGCTGCCGAACGCGCCGGCCATCACCGGATGGCTGTAGAGCACTGCCCAGCCGTTGCGACTGCCGGCCTTGTCGCCCTCGATGCGGTAGCGCTGCAGCTTGCCATCTCCTGCCAGGTCAAGATCACCATGCGGCGCCAGGCCAGCCGCTGCAATGGCTTGTTGAAAGTAATCAAGGGCGCCGCTCATGTTGCACCGCCGATCTGGGCCAAAAGGCCGATCACGCTGTGCCAGGCGGCAAAGTTGTGTGATTGTTTTTTGTGTCGCACCAGGAACGACACGGAACCATCATCGGCCCGGACCACCTTATGCAGCGACCGGCCTATTTTGGCGAACTGCGCTTGGGTTGAAGTGAACTGTTTTTTATCCAGTTCAGGTGTAGCGGTGTGACTCATGCTAAACCGCCAACTCTGTTCGCTTGCTGTGCAGCCGCTTTACAAGCGCCTTGATGTCGGCGTCTGACTTTCCCGCAATTCGGGCAGCGTTGATTGCCTTGACCTCATCATCAGGCCAGCCTACGGCACGCTCCCCAATAGAAACTGGCTTGGTAAAAAGTCCGGCCTTGATGGCGCCATAAATACTGGCGTGGCTTCGGTGCCCGGTTTCAGCCATGACGGCCGGCATTCTCAAGATTGACATTAACGCTCCTTGTCGCCCTCTGGCGCTTACTGCAACGTGATTGCTGCGTGAGGGGACTTTAGGAAAAAAAGGGTGTGTCAAATAGGGCAACTTGACACAACTTTGGCGCGAAAGTCATATAAAACCTTTTTTTTATATGAAATTGCGTATTTCTAGTGGAGCGTCTAATCGGTGCGCTTTACCAGGCCAAAACGAGCTTCCTGACCAACCGCTCGCTTCTGGATTGCGGCTGCCAGCTCGTCCATGCTGTCGGCAATATGGATCAAGACAGGCGCTACTTCGTCGTCCATCGTTGACCATTGGCGCCATGCCGGAACCATCGTTTTAATGGTTTTTTCTGCGTCTGGGTGGTATCCCATTACTACTTCGTCAATGCCCATTAAGGAGC
>JAQGMZ010000247.1 GCA_028292045.1 Polaromonas sp.
CAACATCGCCGCCGACCTGGTCGCCAAGGCAAGCGATGACCACACTCTGGGCGTCGTTATCAACGGCAACCTGACTTCGGCCAAGCAGATTTACCCCAAGCTGCCCTACGACCCGGAGAAAGACTTCACGCCGATCTCGCTGCTCACCACCGCACCGCTGATGCTGGTGGCGCCGGCCAGCCTGCCCGGAGGAGCAGAATTCTTTGCAGCAGCGCGGCAAGCAGGCACCCAGTGGAATTACGGCTCGGTCGGCAATGGCTCGGTCGGGCACCTTGGCATGGAACTGATCAAGTTGCGTGCGCAAGGCTTGGCGCCGGTGCACATACCGTATTCAGGCAACCCTCAAGTCGTCACCGCCATGCTGGGCGGCCAGATCCAGATGGGGCTCATTCCGCCGGGCATCGCCCTGCCGCACATTCGTTCCGGCAAGCTCAGGGCGATAGGGTTGACCGGCGGGCGCAGCCTGCTGGCACCGGAAGTGCCGCCATTGGCCGATGCAGGCGTGATCAATGTCAATCTGGAGGTGTGGACAGCGCTGATCGGGCCTGCCAATCTGTCCAAGGCAGCGCAGGCCCGGCTGGCGGAAGAAGTGCCGCGCATCATTCGCGATGCGGACATCCGGCAAAAACTGTTTGCGCAGGGCTGGCAGCCCATTGGAACGTCGCCCGACGGCCTGAGCCGCCGCATTAAAGACGAAACGGCCGTTCTTGGCAACATCATCAAAGCGCGTGGCATCAAAATCGAATAGCTTGAAGGCCGCCATCAATGCGCCTGCTTTAACGCTCTTTGGCCATGCAGCATGGCACACTGAACAGCCGATGCATCGACCGCACGGATCGCCATCAATTTTTTCAACTGCCCGTTCGTACAGCCGGGCAAAATCCGCGAAGGAATTCCCCTATGCGTTTCGTTGTGACGCCACCCGCCATTGTTTCAGTCCCCGTTGCAGGCACCGATGAACGGTTTCCTGTCCACCGCATTTACTGCGTGGGCCGCAATTACGCAGAACATGCCAAGGAAATGGGTTTTACCGGCCGTGAAGCGCCGTTCTTTTTCATGAAGCCCGCCGATGCCGTTGTTGCGGTCGAGGCCGGCACGCAGGCCAGCATGCCCTACCCAAGCCTGACCCACGACCTTCACCACGAAATCGAGCTGGTCGTGGCCATCGGCACAGGCGGCAAAAACATCAAGGCGGCCGATGCCCACAAGCACATCTTTGGCTACGCCGTGGGCCTGGACATGACCCGCCGTGACCTGCAGGGCGAAATGAAGAAACAGGGCCGTCCGTGGTGCATCGGCAAAGCGTTTGAACATTCCGCACCGATAGGACCCATCACCCCTGCAGCCCAGGCCGGCCCTGTGGAGCAGGCCGAAATTTATCTGCAGGTCGGCGGCCAGGACCGACAGCGAAGCCACGTCTCCCAACTCATCTGGACGATTGCGGAAACCATTGAGCATTTGTCGGCTGCCTGGGACTTGCAGGCTGGCGACCTGATCTACACCGGTACACCTGAAGGGGTGGCGGCCGTGGTGCCGGGGGACGTGTTGACCGGCGGTGTCGCAGGCCTGGAAACGCTCAGCATCAAAATCAGCTAAGCGCTTTGATCGCCAACCGAAACCTGGGTGCAGCTACACTTATTTCATGCATCGCCCTCCCCTGAAACACTGCCGCGTTTGCGGCACCGCCGTGGTTTACCGGTTGCCCGACGATGGCGACACCAAGCAACGGGCTGTCTGCCCGGCATGCAATACCGTTCATTATGAAAATCCGCTGAACGTGGTGGGGACCGTGCCGGTTTGGGGTGAAGACGGCGGGCAGGTCCTGCTGTGCAAACGCAATATCGAACCGCGCTGGGGCAAATGGACCTTGCCGGCCGGCTTTATGGAGATGGGCGAAACCACCGCGCAAGGGGCAGCCCGCGAAACCGACGAGGAAGCGGGTGCGCACTATGAAATGCAGGGCCTGTTCAGCATCATCAACGTGGTTCGCGCAGGCCAGGTCCACTTGTTCTACCGTGCCAGGCTGCTGAATACCGACTTCAACCCCGGCCACGAAACCATCGAGGCCAGGCTGTTCAGCGAATCAGAAATTCCCTGGGAAGAAATTGCTTTTCGAACCGTCAAGGAAACGCTGGAGCGCTATTTTGAGGACCGGCACAAAGGCAGCTTTGGCATTCATGTGCTCGACGTCGCCTGATTCCAGGACCCCAGGCGCTGCACCATCCATTCCTGGCCAGCCCGACCGGGCCAAGCCACGCATGTCAGGCTTTGAATGCATTGAACGCCGGGGCGCGGCCCTGGTTATACCGTTCAGTCTTTCGTCCATTTTCACCCGCACCACCAAATAACCCAACCCATGTTCAAATCCGCTTCCTTTTTCCGCATTGCCACCGATTTTGTATTGCCGCCGCTTGAAGCGCTGGAAGAAGTTCTGCAAAAAGCCCAGTTCCTGCCCTGTGGCGCCACGCAGCCCGAATCCAGCGGCTGGGTTCCGCCGCGCGGCAATAAAAGCACGGTCATGGCCGAAACCGTGGGAACTCAGATCATCCTGCGTTTGGGCGTCGAGCGCCGCCCCCTGCCAGCGTCCGCCGTCAAGGCCGAGGTCGACGAGCGGGTCGAAAAATACAAGCTGGAAACCGGGCGGGAACGCGCCAGCGCCAAGATCAAGAAAGAATTCAAGGAAGAAGCCATTCAAAGCCTGTTGCCACGCGCTTTCACCAAGCGGTCATCCACCACACTGTGGATCGATCCGGTGAACAAGTTTCTGGTGGTGGACTCTGGCAGCCTGAACGGTGCCGACCGAGTCGTCAGCCACCTGATCGAGGCGCTTAGCGAAATTCCGGGATCGCGCCCGGGGCTGATGGCCAAGCCCGTGCAGACCTCCATGGCGGCCAGCGCAGCCATGGCGCACTGGCTGTCCAGCCAGGAGGCGCCTGTCGGTTTCACGGTCGACCGCGACTGCGAACTCAAAACCCCCGACGACCAGAAATCAACCGTCCGCTATTCACGCCATGTGCTTGAAATCGCTGAAGTGGCCGAGCACATCGCCGCCGGCAAGGTGCCTACCCAGTTGGCAATGACCTGGAATGAGCGGGTCTCCTTTGTGCTGACCGACATGGCCCAGGTCAAAAAAATCAAGCTGCTGGACGTGGTGTTGGATGGAATTCAGGAAAATGGCAAGGACGATGACGGCTTCGACACCGACGCGGCTATCGTGACCGGCGAGCTGTCAGCCCTGCTTCCTGACCTGCTCGAAGCGCTGGGCGGCGAGTTGTCCATCGACGGAGCCACTCCGCCCGCTTTGGCTGGCAAATCCCCTGAGCAGGTTTGAGCGCCTGCGTAAAATTCTCAGGCTTTTTTGATTTAAAAGGCAGCCCTTGCATGCAGGCGGCTACTTCTGGTGTGCAGAGCAGCAGCCAAGCAGCGGCATAGCGACACTTCAGCCAACTGTGCCAAAAAAGGCAAATAGTAGATTTTGCAACATCCCAAACTGGTTAAGTCCGATTGACAAAATCAGCAGCGGCAGGTGATCATGGCTTGCCTGTCGATGAAAAATTTACTTGACCTTTATTGAGATTTTCAGTGTTCCGGCTTGAACCTAAATGGAGGGTGTCATGAGATTTCGTTTTTTTTCAACACGCACGGAAGCCCATGTACGCAGATCGCTTGAATATTTGGAAGAGGCGAACCTCGCCTGGGTTGAACACCAGGCCGCTGCCGAGCACCATGCAGCGCTGGCCAGGATGTATGCCGAGCGAATCCAAAGAATTGAAGAAGAAATGAAGAATGCGCAACAGTCGCGTTCAGTGGTGATGCGGCAGCCGCAGGAGGAAGCCCGCGAGGAAATCGAACGCTCCAAGCCTGAATCAATTGTGGTTTATCCCGCACGGGCCGGGCGGTAAGGCACGGCACTCACCTTTTCTGGTAATTTCTAATTACATCCAGCATGGCCGGGTTTTAACCCAGGACCCTTGCAAGAAACTATCGAATTGAGGTCAGCGCACCAGTTACTCATCCAAGACGGTTTCATGCTCTGCGGGGAGAATGATTTCAAGTAGTTCGCAGTCGTCCGACCAGCCAACGACGGTATGCCGAATATTAGGCGGCTGTATCCAGCACGAACCTTCTTTCATGGTTTGGACCCCTTGCCCCTCGAAGTCGCTTTTGAACCAGCCTTTGAGCACATAGACGAGCTGGAACTGCACATTGTGATGGTGGCGCTGGCTGAACTGCTCTGAAAACGGTGCAACCATCCGAATAACGTGCGCGACGGCAGCGCCATTGGTCGCCATTGCAACGCCCAAGTCCCGATACGCCGAATAGCTGCGAAGGCCGCCAGTTTTAAAGTCATCTTCATGAAGATGGCTTACCGTGAATTGCTGGTTTGATGAGGTATCGACTGGCATGACGAGCTCCTTTAAATGATCTCACAGCATCTGACCACGGGTAATTGCGAAGCACAAGGCGCTGCCCGAGTAGGAAGCAAATGTTTTAAAGCCCAATCTCGGTATGTGATTTTTCACTACTGCCTGCCAGTCGCCAAACGCGCATGCCTCCCCATGCATACGCCAGTTTCTTCCTGAAAGAAAGTTGCTATACGCCCCGTATGGCGGCATATCGTCCTCTTGATGCAACCAATTTTCAGGACAACACATGCAAGTTTTTGGAATT
>JAQGMZ010000259.1 GCA_028292045.1 Polaromonas sp.
CGAGGAAGTCTTGAAAGGCCGCCCCATCATCGGCCTGTACCCGCCCACCGAACAGCAGTCCAGAGACGACTTTTCCGTTTGGCGCAAGGCTAAAAACCGTTGAGCGCATGCATGCGCCGCACCTGGAACCGGGTGGCGCAGTGTTAACCCTTCATTCCAATTAGCAGGAGACCACCCCATGAAAAACAGACGTTTCGCCCTTGCCACCATCGCCTTTGCAGCTGTTGGCTTCATGGCAACCACCGGGGCAGCATTGGCCCAGTCCGACTACCCTAACAAACCGGTCAAGATCATCGTGCCCTTCCCGGCCGGCGGCACCAGCGACGTCATGGGACGCCTCGTGGCCGAGGAACTGAGCAAGATCCTGAAGCAGCCTTTCGTCGTCGAAAACATCGGTGGCGCCGGGGGGGTGATTGGCACCGAGCGCGGCGCCAAGGCTGTGCCGGACGGCTACACCCTCATCCAGACCGGCGTAGGCCAGAGCGCGGTTGCCCACGGGCTGGAGCCATTGCCCAAGTACAACTCCAACACGGACTTCATGCACATTTCCCAGGTCAACTCCGGCCCCAACGTGCTGGTGGTGCACCCCAGCACGCCGTTCAACACCCTGAAGGAACTGGTTGACTACGCCAAGGCCAACCCGGGCAAGCTCGACTACGGGTTCACTCCGGCGGCATCGGGCCACATGGCCATGGAACTGTTCAAGCAAACCACCGGCATTTTCATGCTGGGCATTCCCTACCGCGGCGGCGGCCCGATGATGACCGACATCCTGGGCGGCACCATCAAGCTGATGTTCATCAACCAGGACACGGCGCTGCAGCATGTCAAGGCGGGCAAGCTGCGTCCGCTGGCCGTTACCAGCGCCCAGCGCAACCCGCTGTACCCGGATGTGCCCACCGTGTCCGAATCGGGCTACAAGGGATTCGAGGCGCTGTCGTGGTCGGGCATCTCCGCGCCCAAGGGCACGCCCCAGCCAATTGTCGACAAACTGGAGGCTGCCATGGTCCAGGCCATGGGTTCGCCAGCGGTCAAACAGCGCCTGGAGTCGATCGGCTTCGTGGTGCCGCCGCTGGGCGCCAAGCCCTACGCCGCGTTTGTCAAGAGCGAAGAGGCGCGCTGGACCCGGGTCATCAAAACCTCCGGGTTCAAGACGCCTTGAGCCTGCAGGATTTAGCTGGCGCGGAGGGCGCCATCGGCCTGGGCACCAGTGGCCCGCGTTGTTCACTTGAAAAGTGAAGGATACCGCCAAGGCCGTTCCGGGTTTACGGGTGCGCCGCACACAGCAGCCACGCTTTCACGCAAAATCAGGCCTATGCAGCTCAACTACATTGCCAACGCTTCAGTTCCATCACTTTCCGGCAAGACCATTGCTGTTGTGGACCCGTCCGACGGCCAGGTCTATGACGAGGTCCAGCGCAGCACCGCGCACGACATCGATGTGGCGGTGCGCAGCGCCCGTGACTGCCTGGAACTGGTGTGGTGCCGGCTGACAGGCGTCGAACGCGGCCGGCTGCTGATGCGCCTGTCCAGCAAGATTGCCGAGCATGCCGAGGAACTTGCCCTCATCGAGCAGCGCGACTGCGGCAAGCCGACCCGGCAGGCCAAAGCCGACGCGCTGGCGCTGGCCCGGTACTTCGAGTTCTATGCCGGCGCCTGCGACAAGCTGCACGGCGACACGATTCCCTACCTGGACGGCTACAGCGTGATGACCTGGCGCGAGCCGCACGGCGTGACCGGCCACATCATTCCGTGGAACTACCCGATGCAGATTTTTGGCCGCAGCGTGGGCGGCGCGCTGGCGGCGGGCAATGTCTGCGTCGTCAAGCCGAGCGAAGACGCCTGCCTGTCCATTTTGCGGGTGGCGCAACTGGCCACTGAAGTGGGTTTTCCGGCAGGCGCGCTGAACATCGTCACCGGCTACGGCCATGAAGTGGGCGACGCGCTGGCCCGGCATCCCGGCATCGACCACATCAGCTTCACCGGCAGTCCTGGCGTTGGCACCCTGATCCAGCAGATGGCGGCCGAGCGGCATTGCCCGGTCACGCTGGAACTGGGCGGCAAGAGCCCGCAGATCGTGTTCGCCGATGCCGACCTGGACGCGGCGATTCCGGCCATCATCAACGGCATCGTGCAAAACGCCGGCCAGACCTGCTCGGCCGGCTCGCGCCTGCTGATTGCCCAATCCATTTATGACCCTTTGCTGGTGCGGCTGGGGCAGGCGTTTGAAAACCTGCGCGTCGGCCCCGCCGCCATGGACCTGGACGTCGGCCCGCTGATTCGCCAGAGCCAGCAGCAGCGCGTCTGGGATTTCCTGAGCGATGCCCATGTCGCCGGCATTCCCATGGTGGCGCAGGGCCAGATCGTCGATGAGGCGCCCGACAGCGGCTTTTACCAGGCGCCCACGCTGCTCTGCGACGTGCCGGCCAACCACCGGCTGATGCAGGAAGAGGTTTTCGGCCCGGTGCTCTGCGCCCTGCAGTTCCAGGACGAGGACGAGGCGGTCGAACTGGCCAATGCCACCCGTTTTGGCCTGGCCGCCGGCATCTGGACCGCCGACGGCGCGCGCCAGTTCCGCATGGCCAGACGCGTCAGGAGCGGTCAGGTGTTCATCAACAACTACGGCGCGGGCGGCGGTGTCGAATTGCCGTTTGGCGGCGTAAAGTCGTCGGGCTACGGCCGTGAAAAAGGTTTTGAGGCGCTGTATGGATTCACCACGCTCAAGACGGTGGCGGTGCGCCATGGGTAGGCGCCTTGAAATGAGCCGTTGAATCATCTTCATGCGCCATCCGCCAGGCGCAGGCAGCAATTCCCTTAATCGTCAACAACAACGAAGAAACGCATGCGCCTCAAAAACAAATCCATCATCGTCACCGGTTCCGGCGGCGGCATCGGCGAAGGCATCGCACGGCGCCTGGCAGCAGAAGGCGCCCATGTCATCGTGAACGACATCAACGCCGAACTGGGCGAAAAGGTCGTAGCCGCCATCGTCAGTGCCGGCGGCATGGCTTCCTTTTTTGCCGCCGACGTCACCCGATCGGACCAGGTCAAGGCGCTGGTCGATGCGGCGGTGCAGCGTTATGGCAGGCTGGACGTAATGGTCAACAACGCGGGCTGGACGCACCGCAACCAGCCCGCGCTCGATGTGAGCGAAGACGATTTCGACAAGTGCTACGCCATCAACGTCAAGAGCATCTACCTGGCGACCCTTCATGCCGTGCCGGTGTTTCGCGCGCAGGGCGGCGGCAGTTTCATCAACATTGCCTCGACCGCCGGCGTTCGGCCCCGACCCGGCTTGAGCTGGTACAACGGCTCCAAGGGCGCGGTCATCACCACGTCCAAGTCGCTGGCGGCCGAACTGGGGCCGGACAACATCCGGGTCAACTGCGTGAACCCGGTGTTCAACCCCGACACCGGGCTGTCGGCCGACTTTGCCGGCGGGCCGCTGGATGAAGACCGCAAAGCCATTTTCCGGTCCAGCATTCCGCTGGGGCGGTTTTCCACCGCGCTCGACGTGGCCAACGCCGTGCTGTACCTGGCCAGCGACGAGGCCGACTTCATCAGCGGCGTGTGCCTGGAAGTCGACGGCGCCCGCTGCGTCTGAAAAAGGCGCGCGCCCTGGGGCGGCGCTCCTTGTTTCACGCGCGCCTGCCAAGGGCAAAGCCGCCGGGTTGTAGGCCTGCCGGACCGATGGGGTAAATTCTCCCCGAGGCTACACACCATGACAGACATACCGCGCAAAATCATTCCCCTGGCCGACCTGCGTTACGCCAGCCGCATTCCCGCTGTTCCGGACCGCCTGACCACGCCGAACGGCCTGCTCGGCGACACCCGGGGACGGCCGTTGCGCGACTTGCGCATCAGCGTGACCGACCGATGCAACTTTCGCTGCAACTACTGCATGCCTAGCGAGATTTTTGACAAGGACTATGCGTTTTTGCCGCAAAGCTCACTGCTGAGCTTTGAGGAAATCACCCGGCTGGCAAGCATTTTTGTCGCCCATGGCGTCGAAAAAATCAGGCTGACCGGGGGCGAGCCGCTGCTGCGCAAAAACATCGAGGTGCTGATCGGCATGCTGGCCAGGCTGCAGACGCCGCAGGGCAAGCCGCTGGACATCACCCTGACCACCAACGGATCGCTGCTGGCCAGAAAAGCCCAATCGCTGAAAGACGCGGGCCTGCAGCGCGTCACTGTGAGCCTGGATGCGCTGGACGATGCCATTTTTCGCCGCATGAACGACGTGGATTTTCCGGTCGCCGATGTGCTCCGCGGCATTGAGGTCGCGCAGCGGGTCGGGCTGGCGCCCCTGAAGGTCAACATGGTCGTCAAGCGCGGCACCAATGACGGCCAGATCCTGCCGCTGGCGCGCCATTTCCGGCATTCCGGCGCCGTGCTGCGTTTCATTGAATTCATGGACGTTGGCGCGACCAACGGCTGGCGCATGGACGAGGTCATGCCGTCAGCACAGGTGGTCGAACGCCTGCACGCGCAATTTCCGCTGTCCGCCATCAATCCGAACTACAGCGGCGAAACCGCCGAACGCTGGCGTTACCTGGATGGCGGCGGTGAAATCGGCGTGATCAGCAGCGTGACCCAGGCCTTTTGCGGCGCATGCAACCGGGCGCGGCTGTCCACCGAGGGCAAACTGTTTTTGTGCCTCTTTGCCACCCAGGGCCACGACCTGCGCGCCCTGCTGCGCGGCAACTTCGCCGATGACCAGATTGCAGCGGCCATTGCACCCATCTGGCAAGCGCGCACTGACCGCTATTCGGAACTGCGCGCCGCGCTGCCACCGGAAGCGAGCGCCGCTCCGGGTGAAAAACGGATTGAAATGAGCTACATCGGCGGGTGAATGTGGCCCCCACGCTCCCCGCTTCGTGTGGTGCGCGGCCGCCGCGCCTGCAGTCCGGCAAAGCCGGTCCTGCGGCCCGTGCAGGCTGGGAGTGGCCTTTCCACGCTTTTTGCTTGGCGCTTTGCATAATTCTTACTTTTAGGACCACCGGATGACCATGAATATCAAGACGCCGCTGCATGCCGAAGCCATTACCGGCGTGATCCTGGCCGGCGGCCGGGGCTCGCGCATGGGCGGGGTGGACAAGGGCCTGCAAAACTTCAACGGCGTGCCGCTGGCCCTGCACACGCTGATGCGCCTGTCGCCGCAGGTCGGCGAAATCATGATCAATGCCAACCGCAACCTGTCGGCCTATGAATCCTTTGGTGTGCCGGTCTGGCCCGACGCCACCGGTCTGGGCGAATATGCCGGGCCGCTCGCGGGCTTCATGACCGGGCTGGAGCGCTGCGAAACGCCTTACCTGCTGACCGTCCCATGCGACACACCGCTGTTTCCCGCCGACCTGGTTGCGCGCCTGGCCGACGCCCTCGCGCATGAAGGTGCCGACTTTGCCGTGGCGGCCGCCCGTGAACCAGACGGGCAGTTGCGGCCGCAGCCGGTTTTTTGCCTCATGGGCGTTGACATGCTGGAGAGCCTGTGCCGTTTCACGCAGGCGGGCGGGCGCAAGATCGACGCCTGGACGGCGCAGCACACGACGGTCATCGTGCCTTTCGACCAGCCGGAGGACGAGCCGCATGGTTTTTCTAATGCCAATACCCTGGCCGAACTGCACCAGCTCGAAGCGAAGCAGCCGTGAGCGCCATCGAGCAGATTGCCGCTCAGCTGCAGGGCTACGACCCGCAGGCCATGACCGCGGACGGCGTTCGGGATTTCCTGGCCCGGCTGGTCACGCCGGTTCGCAACACCGTCGAACTCCCCTTGTTTGAAGCACTGGGCCGCGTGCTGGCGGCCGATGTGGTATCGCCTTTCGATGTGCCGCCGCACGACAACTCGGCCATGGACGGCTATGCATTTGCAGGGGCGCAACTGGCGGCCCAAGCGCCCCTTGAGCTGCAGGTGGCGGGTACGGCGCTGGCAGGCAAGGCCTGGCAGGGCAGCGTCCAGGCCGGACATTGCGTGAAAATCATGACCGGGGCGGTGATGCCGGCGGGCCTGGACACCGTGGTGCCGCAGGAATTCGTCACGTCGACCCGAACCGGCAACGTTGAAACCATCAAGATTCCGGCGGGCCTGCTGTGCATGGGCGACAACCGCCGCCTGCGCGGGGAAGACCTGGCACACGGCCAGCCTGCGCTACTGAAAGGCGAGCTGCTCACACCCGCGCGTCTTGGGCTGGCGGCCTCTTTGGGCCTTGAAACACTGACAACCTGGCGGCCCGTGCGCGTGGCTTATTTTTCAACCGGCGATGAAATTTTGTCGCTTGGCGAACCCCCGCGCGAGGGCGCGGTGTACGACAGCAACCGCTACACCGTCTTTGGCCTGCTCAAGCGCCTGGGCTGCGAAGTGATCGATATGGGTGTGGTGCGCGACGAGCCGGCGCTGCTGGAAGCGGCGTTCCATGACGCCGCCGGGCGGGCCGACGCCATCATCACTTCGGGCGGCGTCAGCGTCGGCGAGGCGGACTACACCAAGGCCATGATGAAAAAGCTCGGCGATGTGGCGTTCTGGCGCATCGCGATGCGCCCGGGCCGGCCGATGGCGGTAGGCCGCATTTCAAGCCTCAAACAGGCGCCCGGGGCCCGTGGCCCGGGCACTGAAAGCAGCCTGAATGACAGAGAAGGCGCCGTGCTGTTCGGGCTACCGGGCAATCCGGTGGCGGTGATGGTGACTTTTCTCGCCTTCGTCCGGCCTGCCCTGTTGCAGATGATGGGCGCGCGCCCAGAGCCCGATGTGCTGCTGAAAGCGCGAAGCCTGGAAGCCATTCGCAAGAAGCCGGGCCGCACCGAATACCAGCGCGGCCGCGTGTCCGTCGCACTGGACGGCAGCCTGCACGTCAAGATCACCGGCAATCAGGGTTCAGGCGTGCTGCGCTCCATGGCCGAGGCCAACGGACTCATCGTGCTGCACCATGGCCAGGGCAATGTGGCGGCAGGGGACGAGGTCGATGTGATGATGTTTGACGGCGCGATTTGAAAATTGCGCAACCTCAGGCCGCCGCAGTCTTGTTGCGGCCCGTCAGCACATGCACACCCCCGGCCAGCGCCAGCATCAGCGCCACGACCAAGCCCCAGACCACCCAGATCACCGGCGACAACCAGCCAAGCATGGGAATGATCCAGTTGGTGGCGGCAATGACCGATTCGAGCATTCCGGATACATTCGCCTTCAACAGCTCCATGACGCCGGGCGGCATCCACACCGACAACCATTCGGGCACCGGCCACTGGTCCATGGACTGGATATCCTGGCGAGCCGGGTCGGCGGACAAAGCAGCCAGCCAATTGACAGCGGCCACCAGCATGGCGGCGGCACCGGTCCATAACAGCATCAGAAAACCCGTCACACCCCAGATCAGCAATTTCATCGTAAGCACCTTGTCGAATACCGGCTATGCGCAAAATTGCGCTGCACGGCTATTGGAGCAAACCCGCGGCAAAGCGGCTTTCGGACGGTCCGAAAGGCCAGAGGAAAAATACGGGTTACATTGATTTTCACTTGAGCGGGTTAGCCGCTGCAGTCCTCAAGACCCCGTAAAAACCATCTTGGCCTGAAGCAGGCGCGCGCCCCTCAGGCAGCTTATTTCCCGACAAGCACCTCATGCCCGGCAGGAGCTTCCCGGGCTTGGGCGGTTTTTGCGCCCGGCACTGCCTTACGGGCAAACAGGGCATACATGGTGGGAACCACAAACACGGTCAGCAGCGTGCCCAGCGACATGCCGCCCACGATCACCCAGCCGATCTGGATGCGGCTTTCGGCCCCGGCACCGGTCGCCAGCGCCAGCGGCAAGGCGCCCAGGACCATCGCGCCCGTGGTCATGAGAATCGGGCGCAACCGCTGGGAAGAGGCTTTGACCAGGGCATCGATCATCTCCATGCCCTGCCCGCGCAACTGGTTGGTGAACTCGACAATCAAAATGCCGTGCTTGGTGATCAGCCCCACCAGCGTGATCAGGCCGATCTGCGAATCGACGTTGTGCGAGCCGCCGCTCCATTTAAGCGCCATCAGTGCGCCAATCATCGACAGCTGCACCAACAGCCTGATCACCAGGGGATCGATGAAGCTTTGGAACTGTTC
>JAQGMZ010000264.1 GCA_028292045.1 Polaromonas sp.
GTATCGTTGCCGGTTCCTGCTTATCCCCTTACCGGAAAAAAAATGTCCAAACAATTTGATGTGATCGTCATTGGCGGCGGTCCCGGCGGCTACATTGCGGCCATTCGCGCAGCCCAGCTGGGTTTCAATGTGGCCTGCGTCGATGAGTGGAAAAATGAAAAAGGCGGGCCGGCCCTGGGCGGCACCTGCACAAACACCGGTTGCATTCCCTCAAAGGCCCTGCTGCAGTCATCCGAATATTTTGAACACGCCGGCCATCATTTTGCCGACCACGGCATCGGCGTCCAGGGCCTGAGCCTGGATCTTGCCAAAATGATTGGCCGCAAAGACACGGTTGTCAAACAAAACAACGACGGCATTGTTTACCTGTTCAAGAAAAACAAGGTGACGTTCTTCCACGGCCGGGCATCTTTCGTTGCCGCCCGCGATGGCGTGTACGACATCAAGGTGGCAGGCGCAGCAGAAGAAATTATTGCCGGCACGCACATCGTCGTGGCAACAGGTTCCAACGCCAGGGCCTTGCCCGGAACGCCTTTTGATGAACTCAATGTCCTGTCAAATGACGGCGCCTTGCGAATCAGTGCGGTCCCTAAAAAGCTCGGTGTCATCGGTTCTGGCGTGATTGGCCTAGAAATGGGCTCGGTGTGGCGGCGCCTTGGGGCGGAAGTGACGATTCTGGAAGGGCTGCCTACCTTTTTGGGCGCGGTGGACCAGCAGGTGGCCAAGGAGGCGCACAAGGCTTTCACCAGGCAGGGGCTGAAAATTGAGCTGGGCGTCAAGGTCGGCGAGATCAAGAGCGGCGGCGACGGCGTGTCCATTGCCTACACCAATGCCAAAGGTGAAGCGCAGTTGCTGGCGGTCGACAAGCTCATCATTTCCATTGGCCGCACAGCCAACACCACCGGGTTGAATCCGGAACTGGTGGGGCTGGCTCTGGACGAGCGCGGCGCCATTGTGGCGGACGGTGACTGCAGGACCAATTTGCCCAATGTCTGGGCCATCGGTGACGTGGTGCGCGGTCCGATGCTCGCCCACAAGGCCGAGGAAGAAGGCGTTGCGGTGGCAGAACGGATTGCCGGCCAGCATGGCCATGTCAACTTCAATACCATTCCCTGGGTTATTTACACAAGCCCTGAGATTGCCTGGGTAGGCCAGACCGAAGAACAGCTCAAGGCAGAAGGCCGCGCCTACAAATCAGGCACCTTTCCGTTCATGGCCAATGGCCGGGCGAGGGCTTTGGGCGACACCACCGGCATGGTCAAGATGCTGGCTGATGCCGCCAGCGATGAAATTTTGGGCGTCCACATTGTGGGCCCCATGGCCAGTGAATTGATTGCCGAGTGCGTCGTTGCAATGGAATTTCGCGCCAGCAGCGAGGACATTGCCCGTATTTGCCATGCCCATCCATCGCTGAGCGAAGCAACCAAGGAAGCCGCACTTGCAGTTGACAAGCGCACGCTCAATTTCTAAGGCGCCTGGGCAGTGATACAACCGGTTCGGACTGCTTACGAAGCAGAACTCGCTGCAAGGGGTTACACCAGCGATCCTGCGCAACTACTGGCAATCGACGAGTTGGAGCGATGCGCCAGCGAGTGGGCGGCCTACAAAGGCCAGCGGTCCAACGCGTTTAAAAAGCTGATCAATCGCCCGCCTATTCCGCGAGGCGTGTACATGCATGGCGGGGTAGGGCGGGGGAAAAGCTTTCTGATGGACTGCTTTTTCAACGCGGTTCCCCTGCGGCGAAAAGCCAGGCTGCATTTTCATGAATTCATGCGTGAAGTGCACCGCGAACTGCTGGACCTGCAGGGCACGGCCAATCCGCTCGATGCCCTGGGCAAGCGGATTGCGAAACGCTTCAGGCTGATTTGCTTTGATGAGTTTCACGTGGCCGACATAACCGATGCGATGATTCTTCATCGCATGCTGGTGGCCCTGTTCGACAACGGGGTGGGTTTTGTCACCACGTCGAACTTTCATCCAGACAAGCTCTACCCCATCGGCCTGCACCGCGACCGCATCCTTCCCGCAATCGAGCTGCTGAAGTTGCATATGCAGGTGATCAATGTGGACAATGGAACCGATTACCGGCGGCGCACCCTCGAACAAGCCCGGCTTTACCATACGCCGCTGGGCCCGCAGGCCGATCTCGATATGACCGAAACATTCAATCGCATGGTAGTGTCCCAGGACGAAAACCCGGTGCTTGAAATTGAATCCAGGAAAATTATTTCCAGGCGCAAGGCGGGCGGCGTGGTCTGGTTTGATTTCAAGACCCTGTGTGGCGGGCCCCGGTCGCAAAACGATTATCTTGAAATCGCAACCCAGTTCCATACGGTGCTGGTGAGTAATGTGCCCTACATGCCCGTGCGCATGGCGTCCGAGGCGCGGCGTTTCACCTGGCTTGTCGATGTGCTGTACGACCGGCGGGTCAAGCTGATCCTGTCTGCCGAAGTGCCGCCGGAAGCCCTGTACACCGAGGGTCCGTTGGTGCATGAATTTCCGCGTACGGTGTCGCGGCTCAATGAAATGCAGTCCATGGAATTCCTGAGCCTTGAACACAGAACAGTGGACACCAGCCTGACATGAAGTATTTTGCTATTGCTTTTTTGTGGTGGTCGTTTGCAGGCGCAGCAACAGCGCAGCCAGGCGCTTTGGGCCCGCAGTCTGCGGATGTTGACGTGCAGCGCCGTGCCATCGCACAGGAAAGAGACAGGCTGCAAGCACTTCTATCGGCAGAAGATGCCGCCTGCTACCAAAAGTTTGCTGTGAACAACTGCCTTGAAAATGTAAATTCGCAGCGATTGAAGGCCCTGGCAGAATTAAGGAAGCAGGAAATCAAGCTCAACGATGAAGATCGGAAAAATAAGGGAGACCAGCAGCTGCGCAGCCTGCAACAAAAATCCCTTCCTGAAAAGCAGATGCAGGAAAGTCAGTCCCGCGCCCAGTCGCTGAAAGATTTTCAGGGGCGCCAGGAACGTGAAAAAGAAAGCCCGCAAAAACGCAATGCTGCGGCAACCGAGGCGAAAGCGAACCGCGAGGCCAACGCCGCCAGGCTGCAGGCCAACCAGAAAAAAATACAGGCACGCGTTGAAAAACAGGCTAGCGCTGCAGAAGATGCCAAAAAATTCAACGCGCGGCAGGTTCAAGCCAACGAGCGCCGCGCCCAGCACGCGGGGGAACAGGCAAAGCGCACCAAGCCGGCGGCCAAGCCACTGCCTATTCCACAATGATCAGCGGTGATTAATCCAGCGCCTCAAACTTGACGATGACCAGCGAAAGGTTGTCCCCTACGCCCCGTGCCCGCTTGCAGGCTTTTTGAATTAGAAATTCCGATGCTTCGCGGGGCGACAGCATGGACAAGGCGGAACCCATTTCACTGGAATTGAAGTAGTGCCAAACGCCATCGCTGCATCCCATCAACACATCATTGGGCCGAAGTTTGGAAATGTAATGCTGCGCAATGGGCGGGGGCTCATCAGCACCCAGGCAACCCATCAAGATATTCGACTGTGGGTGGTTGTTCGCTTCTTCCTCACTGATTTCCCCGCTGTCGACCAGGCTTTGCACATAGGAATGGTCCGACGTTTTATAAACCAGCTTGCTGCCATGAAAATGGTAAATGCGCGAGTCACCGGTGTGAACCCAGTGGCATTCTCCACCCGGGGTGATCAGGAAAGCTGCCAGAGTGCTATGGGGTTCTTCTTCGGACGAAATCGCCGTCAGTTTGATGACCGTGTGCGCCTCCTCGACAATCTGCCTGAGCATGGATGGAGCATCGTCGGTATCCGGTGAGAAGCGGTCAAAAAGTTGTTTTGCCGTCAGCATCACCTGGTCGGAGGCCTTGCGCCCACCGCTGCGGCCACCCATCCCGTCGGCAACAATGCCCAGCATGCATTCGGGAATCCGGTGATGGCTCAACAGGCTGACCTGGTCTTGCTGGTATTCCCGGTCTCCTTTGTGGGTGCCTGTGGAAGCGGTGATGCGATAACTATTATTCATTTTGGGTCAGGCAGCTTCGCAAGGGGTCAAAGGTTTTTTAACTAGCGGCATTCAACGTATTATCTAGGCGCGTAAAACGGAAAACCCCTTGATCCTAATTCATTCTCCCCGGCAGCAGATGGTGATTCAACTCAAAATAGAGCATGCCGATCTTGATGCGCTGGTAGACAAGGCTGCGCAGGCGCCGCCAGTTGATGAACTGATGTTCAAGCGGCTGAAAAAACGCCGCCTTCTACTTCGCGACCGTATCGCGCGCCTCGAATCGCTGCTGACTCCGCCCGAGCTGGCCTGATGTCTCTTGCGTCTGATGTAGAGCTGGCATTTTCTGCAGATGGCGTCCTGGCGCGGGCCACCGATCATTTTGTTTCCCGCAACGGGCAAAAAGAAATGGCCCTGGCTGTTGCAAATGCCATTGAAGGCGCCTACCCCCTGGTGGTCGAGGCAAGCACCGGCGTGGGTAAAACCTATTCGTATCTGGTGCCTGCATTGCTCAGCGGTGAACGCATGCTGGTTTCCACGGCCACCAAAGCCTTGCAAGACCAATTGTTCGGCCGCGACTTGCCCCGGCTGGTTGAAGCCCTTGAATTGCCAATAAAGCTGGCTTTGTTGAAAGGCCGGGGCAGCTATCTTTGCCTGCACCGCATGGACCTGGCTAGACAGGAAACCCATTTGCCAGAAGGCGTCACGGAGCGCTCGCTCGCCCGGGTAGAGCAATGGTCGCATGTCACGCGAACAGGCGATCTGGCTGAACTCCCGGGGCTGGACGAGCGTTCGCCCGTCATTCCCCTGATCACCTCGACGCGGGACAATTGCCTGGGTTCGCAATGCCCCCGATTCCGGGCCTGCCATGTCAACCTTGCCCGGCGCGAGGCCATGGCCGCAGACGTGGTGGTTGTCAACCATCACCTGTTTTTTGCTGATCTGGCCGTCCGCGAATCGGGCGTCGCCGAGTTGCTTCCTTCAGTGCGTATCGCAATTTTTGATGAAGCGCACCAACTGAATGGGACTGGCGTGCAGTTTTTGGGCAACAACCTGACAACCGGGCAACTGCTCGATTTTTCCCGCGACATGCTGGCGGCCGGCTTGCAGCTCGCGCGCGGTCTGGTCGACTGGCAGGAAGTGGCGGCAGTCACCGAACAGGCTGCGCGCGATTTGCGACTTTGCGTTGGCAGGCATAGTCCGGGTACCAAGCTTCGTTGGGTCGGCACGGTGCCGGAAGGACTGGATCCCGGCGAGTGGCAGCATGCGCTGCAAACCGTCCATGCCGCCTGCCTCCAGGCTTGCGCAGCGCTGGATACTGTCAGTGAAATCGCGCCTGACTTTGTACGGCTGCATGAACGTGCGGTCCAATTGTCCGAACGGGCTGAAAGTTTTTCACACCCTTGCGCCACGGGCCTGGTGCGCTGGGTGGACGTGGGCACGCAACTGCGCCTGGTCCAGTCTCCCCTTGATATATCGGATGCAGTAAAAAGCAAGATGCTGGGGCCCTTGAAAGACAACGTCAAGACCTGGATTTTTACATCGGCAACCCTGGGCGATGATGAAAAGCTGAGCTGGTTTACCGAGCCATGCGGACTGGAGGAAGCCAGGGTGCTGCGGATTGGCAGCCCGTTTGACTATGAAAACCAGGCTGCATTTTTCGTTCCTCCGGATTTTCCGAAGCCTTCTGACCCGACGCACCCTGACCGGGTTTCCGAAAGCGCGGCGGCGTGGGCACGGCAGCTGGGCGGGCGAACGATGGTCCTGACCACCACCCTGCGCGCTTTGCGGAGCATTGGCGACGCGCTGACGGCAACGTTTGGCCCATTGGAAGAATTGCAGATTCTTGTGCAGGGAAGCATGCCGAAACGCGCCCTGATCGAGCGTTTTCGCGAGGGTGACTCTCTGGGGGGAAAGGGATGCATCCTGGTGGCATCTGCCTCGTTCTGGGAAGGCATTGATGTGCCTGGCCACGCACTACAACTGGTCGTCATCGACAAGCTTCCTTTTCCGCCTCCGAATGACCCCATGGCAGAAGCCAGGTCCAAGCTGCTGGAATCGCAGGGGCGCAGTGCATTCAAGGATTATTTTTTGCCAGAGGCCGCGATGGCCCTAAAGCAGGGTGCCGGCCGGCTGATTCGGCGCGAGACCGATCAGGGTGTCCTGGTGGTTTGCGACAGCCGTCTGGTGTCGATGGGCTATGGGCGCCGGCTCGTGAAGGCTTTGCCCCCCATGCGGCGACTTGCCACGGATCAGGCCTTGATGGACAGGCTGGCCGGTCTTACCAGAACTTGTACCAGGGATTGTCTGCCGTCCTGAAACCTTTGCTCAGGTAGGCGCTTTGGGGATAGCTCTTGTCCATGATGCGGCGCATGTCATCGCGCAAGTCCGTCATGCCCAACGCGTCATACGATTTGTAAAGAATGAAGGTGGCTTCCTCCAGGGCCGGCACGTCACGGTAGTCGGCAATGGCGCTTTGCGCGCGATTGATGGCCGCCACATAGGCGCCGCGCGAATAGTAGTAGCGCGCAACATGCACTTCGGATTGAGCCAGCGAGTTGACGATATAGCTCATGCGCAAGCGCGAATCCGGCGCATAGCGTGAGTCCGGGAATCTAGCGACCAGTTCCTTGAACGACTCGAACGACTCTTTGGCCGCGTTCTGGTCGCGCTCCGACAAATCCTGGCGCGAGATGAAGCCGAAAATACCCAGGTTGTCATTGAAGTTCACCAGCCCCTTCAGGTAAAGGGCGTAATCCATGGCCGGGCTGGCCGGGTGAAGCTTGATAAACCGGTTCAGCGTGGCGAGAGTCTGGGCCTGTTCGCCGCCTTTATACTGGGCATAGGCCTTGTCCAATTGCGCTTGTTGCGCCAGGGGCGTGCCCGCGGCACGCCCTTCCAGCTTTTCATAAAGCGGAATCGCCTTGTCATAGGCGCCAGAACTTGCCTCATCCTTGGCTTCTGCGTATATCTTGTTGGGGCTCCAGGTTGCAGTCTTGTCAACTACGGGCGCACTGGAGCAACCGGACAGTACAAAAATACCTGCGCAGATGGCTGCCACCAGCGGCGATGCTTTCGGAAATTCCGATAATTTGGTAAGAAACATTGCAATCGACCCTATTGATGACTGATTCAGAATTGAGTAAATTTATTATATCGGGCAGCACCGAAGCCTCTGTGATGGCAGAAGATGTGCAGGATGAGACTGATCTTGCGGTCGAAATGGAGCTGCGCCATGTGAGCGTTCCTGTGAAAAGCCATGGGAGCCGGCTGGACAAGACGCTGGCGGAATTGGTTCCAGAATTCTCACGCAGCTACCTGCAGCAGTTGATCGAGGCCGGCGGGGTATTGGTCAATGGGTTTCAAACGCTCAAAACCTCGGCAAAGGTGAAGGCGGGCGATGACCTGACGATCGAGTTGCGGCCGACGCCGCAAAGCCAGGCTTTCAAACCTGAACCCATGGCGCTTGACATCGTGTATCAGGATGAGCATTTGCTGGTGGTCAACAAGCCGGCCGGGCTGGTGGTGCACCCGGCGCCGGGCAATTGGAGCGGCACGCTGCTCAATGGCTTGCTGGCGCTGGACCCCCAGGCTTCGTTCATGCCGCGCGCCGGCATTGTCCATCGTCTCGACAAGGACACCAGCGGCCTGATGGTGGTAGCCCGACAACGGCAAACCATGGACAAACTGGTGGACATGATTGCGGCCCGTACGGTCAGCCGGGAATATGTCGCCCTGGCCCAGGGTGCATGGCATGGCGCCAAAACCCGCCAAGTGGATGCTCCGATTGGCCGGGATGCGCGAAACCGGTTGCGCATGGCTGTGGTTGACCTGGAAAAAAACGCTGGCAAGACGGCCACCACCGTGATTTCACTGCTTGATCATTCTGACAAAAACAGTTTGGTCCAATGCAAGCTGCATACCGGCCGTACCCACCAGATTCGGGTGCACATGGCATTTTTGGGGCACCCGCTGGTGTCGGATTTGCTGTATGGCGGGGCGTGTGCCGGCAAGCTGGAGCGTCAGGCGCTGCATGCCTGCCGGCTGGCATTCGCGCACCCCGCAACAGGCGAACTGATGGAATTCAGATCGACTCCGCCACCTGATCTGCTGGAAGCCATTCAGGCTTGCGGGCTGAGCTACAATCCAGCCGTGTAGTTTTGTGCTACCGGCAATTGGGCATCCCCTCCAGGAAAAGCCTGCATGAACGCGATGCGCAGTCAAAAGCGCCATTTTCCGCCTTCTTCCCGTTTCCCCGTTAATTTCGGAACGACCCATAATGAATACGACGGATGCCCGGCGCATCCTCGAAACAGCCCTTATCTGCGCGCAGCAAGCGCTAAGCCTGCGTGAACTAGGCGCGTTGTTCAACGGGGCGCTGGCTGCTGACAGCATCAAGCGGATGCTTCAGGACTTGCAGCAAGAATGGTCTGGCAAAGGCGTGGAACTGGTGCATGTGGCAAGCGGCTGGCGTTTTCAAAGCCGCCCCGAAATGCGTGAATACCTCGACCGGTTAAGCCCGGAGAAACCTCCGCGCTACAGCAGGGCCACCCTTGAAACGCTGGCCATCATTGCCTACCGGCAGCCTGTGACGCGAGGGGACATGGAAGACATTCGGGGGGTCACGATCAACAGCCTGCTGATCAAGCAACTGGAGGACCGCGGATGGATCGAGGTGATTGGTCATCGGGAAACGGTGGGCAGACCGGCCCTGTACGCCACAACCCGTCAATTTCTCGACGACCTGGGTGTGGGGTCCCTGGCAGAACTCCCGTCCATGGCCAATACGCCGGCGCAGCCTTCAAGGCTCGACCCGCCGGAACCGGGTTCGGGTCAACTCCCTGGAAGCGAGTCATCAGTCAGCCTGCCGGAAGCACAACTTTCGGCGATTTTCGAGAACCTGGCTTTGGATGCCGGCCCTAGTACTTAACCTGATCTGCGGTAATCCATTGCTGCCAGCCACCCTACGAATGAATGTAAAAGCATGAACGCACAAGACAATCCGGCCGAAACGGCACCGCATTTGCCAGAAACCGATTCAACGGCAGCTCCTGCGCAAGACCTGCCTGAGCCTTCTGCGGCTGAACCAGCCGCGAAGGGCGAAGCTGATTTGCCGGCTGCATTGCCGGCCGGCTCGCGTCGCCCTGCATCCAAGCCACAGCCCGCCAGCATGCGCTTTGAAGATGTGATCACCGGGCAGTTCGATGCCGATGAAAACAACTCGACGCTCGATGTACTCAAGCGGGTCTTGCTGCCGCAGCCTGAAACTCCCAAACTTCACAAGGTGCTGGCCCAGGCCGGGCTGGGTTCTAGACTTGAAATGGAGCAGCTCATTCTGGAGGGCCGGATTTCCGTCAACGCCGAACCTGCCCACATTGGCCAGCGCATCCAGTTTGGCGACACGGTCAAGGTGAACGGAAAGCCTATCCGTGTCCAGATCGATCCGCCGCCGCCTCGCGTGATTGCCTACCACAAGCCTGCGGGCGAAGTCGTGACGCACGATGACCCGCAAAACCGTCCGACCGTGTTTCGCCGCCTGCCCAAGCTGTATCAAGGAAAATGGCAATCTGTCGGCCGTCTGGACCTGAACACCGAGGGCTTGTTGCTGCTGACAAGTTCCGGCGAACTGGCCAACAGGCTGATGCATCCGCGCTTCGGCCTGGAACGGGAATATGCAGTACGCGTGCTCGGCGCGCTGAACAACGAAGAGAAAAAGCGCTTGCTCGACGGCGTGACCCTGGACGACGGGGTGGCGCAATTCGGGTCCATCGAGGCAGGCGGTGGTGAGGGCGCCAATTGCTGGTACCGGGTCACGATTTCAGAAGGCCGTAACCGCGAGGTGCGCCGCATGTTTGAAGCGGTGGGCCATGCGGTGAGTCGCCTCATCCGTATCCGCTACGGCGCGATGGTGCTGCCCCGCGGCTTGAAGCGCGGCGCATTTGTCGAACTGGACGAAAATGATATTTATGCGTTGACCAGCGCTGTCAGCCGTTCCGAATCAAGGCCTGATCCGCGTGGCGAAGCGTTGGCGCCGGGGCAAGCTGAAGGCGAAGGCGCCGTGCAGCCGCGCCGTGGTCCGCGCAGGAACGACCGTCCGCGTCCCGGCGTTGCTGGTCGGCCCCGAAATGCCGATCCTGCGCAATCGAATTTTGTCCAGCCTCTGGATGATTCGCAGCCGCCCCTGAACCGCAATGATTCCGCGCAGCGCGGCAACCGGCGTGGCGGCAATTCCGGCACTGGCGGTGCTCGAGGCCGCAGCTCCGGTCCCAATACGGGCCCGGCTACCCGCTTTGGGCCGCCCGGTGCAGGAGGTCCGCAGGGTCAGAAGCGGCGTGATGATCGAGGCCCCCGCAGTGACAAATCATCCGGAACTTCGCAGCCCGATCCCATGAAGACTTCGTTTGGCTACATCGGTGCGGATACCTTTACCCGGCAGCGCCAGGACCCGGGCCAGCGCCGGGGCGGGAGCGGCAACGGCGGTGGCAATGGCGGCGGCTTTGGCGGAAGCAGTAGCGGACCTCGGCGAAACGGAGGGAATTCTGGCGGCAATAGCGGTGGTAACCGGGGTGGCAGCGGCCGGGGTGGAAACCGCTAGCCACTGCCCCGGCATTGATTTCGCCTGCGGGCGGTGCCGCGGCTGCAAACCGGCAGGTTAAAATCATGGGCTTTATTCAGTCCTTGAATAATTTAAAAATCCAATAACTCCAACGTCCTAGGAAAAATTATGGCAATCGAACGCACACTCTCCATCATCAAGCCAGACGCAGTCGCCAAAAATGTGATTGGTCAAATCTACTCGCGCTTTGAAGCCGCCGGCCTGAAAGTCATCGCCGCTAAAATGGTTCACCTGTCGCAAGGCGAAGCCGAGGCTTTCTACGCCGTGCACAAAGCCCGTCCTTTCTTCAAGGACTTGGTGTCGTTCATGGTTTCCGGCCCGGTGATGATTCAGGCGCTTGAAGGAGAAGGCGCTGTATTGAAGAACCGCGACCTGATGGGCGCTACCGATCCGAAGAAAGCCGATGCCGGCACGATTCGCGCCGATTTTGCCGACAGCATCGATGCCAACGCCGTGCACGGTTCCGATGCCGTGGAAACCGCCAAGGAAGAAATTGCCTTCTTTTTTGCCGGCCTGAACGTTTACACCCGTTAATGATGTTTTTCCCCATGCGCTGCAACTTCCTCACCGGAAATTCGCTTGTGTGGGGCAGGATGAGTCATGGTCTGCTGCAATGACCACCAATCTTCTCGATTTTGACCTGGACGGCCTGGCTGCTTTTTGTGAGCAGCTGGGCCAAAAGCGCTTTCGCGCCACGCAGCTGTTCCGCTGGATTCACCAGAAAGGCGCATCCGATTTTGACCAGATGTCCGATCTGGCCAAGGCGCTTCGCGAACAACTGGCCGTTGCCGCCCATGTGCAGGGGCCGCAAGTCGTTTCACGCCACGAATCAAAGGACGGCACGATCAAGTGGCTGTTCGATGTGGGTGCCGGGGACATCATCGAAACGGTTTTCATTCCCGAAACCGACCGGGGAACATTGTGCATTTCCTCGCAGGCGGGTTGTGCCGTCGGGTGCCGCTTTTGCTCGACCGGCCACCAGGGCTTCAGCCGCAACCTGACCACGGGTGAAATCATTGCCCAGTTGTGGTTTGCCGAACACTTTCTGCGCAAGCACCTTGGCCGTGACGAGCGTGTCATTTCCAACGTGGTCATGATGGGCATGGGCGAGCCGCTGCAAAATTATTCCCAGTTGCTGCTTGCGCTCAAGGTCATGCTGGACGACCACGGCTACGGCCTGTCGCGCCGCCGGGTCACGGTCTCTACTTCGGGCGTGGTGCCCATGATGGACCGGCTGGCTGCGGATTGTCCGGTAGCCCTTGCCGTTTCCCTGCATGCGCCCAACGACGAGCTGCGCAGCAACCTGGTGCCGCTGAACAAGAAATACCCGATTGCCGAATTGCTCGAAGCCTGTACCCGCTACCAGTCGGCGGCACCGCGCGACTTCATCACGTTTGAATATTGCATGCTCGATGGCGTCAACGACCAGGCTGAGCATGCGCGCCAATTGGTCGCGCTGATGAAAACCCATGGCGCCCTCGGCCTGTCGTGCAAGTTCAACCTGATTCCGTTCAATCCATTTCCTGCTTCCGGCCTGTTGCGCTCGGACATGCCGCAGGTCATGGCCTTTGCCAAAATCCTGATGGACGCCGGCATTGTCACCACCGTGCGGAAAACCCGGGGCGACGACATTGATGCGGCCTGCGGGCAATTGGCCGGCGACGTGCAGGACCGTACAAATGTGGACCGGCGCATGGCTTCCCAGCGGCAGGGAATGCTTGGCGGCATCAAGGTGGTTGTGCGCAATAAAGGTCTGGCATGAATTGCGTTTTGCGCATTGCAGGTTTTTTTGCCTGCTGGTCGGTGCTGATGCTGGGCGCCTGCGCAAACCAGCCGGGCGCTATTGAAGGTTTGAATAACCGGGCCGACCTCATCACGGATTCCGATGAAACCGATTTGCGCCGCCGTGCGCGCTTGCGGGTTGAACTGGCGACCGGTTATTTTGAACAGGGCCAGACCAAAGTGGCGCTCGATGAAATCAAGCAGTCGCTGGCCACCGATCCGACTTTTGTCGATGCCTACAACCTGCGCGGCCTGGTTTACATGCGGCTCAACGACATTGCGTTGGCTGAAGACAGTTTTCGGCGCGCGCTGGCGCTCAACTCTCGGGATTCGGGTGTCGCCCATAACTACGCCTGGATGCTTTGCCAGCAGGGGCGGTATCCCGAATCCTTCAAGCTGTTTGCCCAGGCCGCCGCCAATCCCACCTACACGGGCAAGGCCAAGACCCTGATGACGTTGGGCGTGTGCCAGGTCAAGGCCGGGCAATTGAGCGAAGCTGAACAAAGTTTGATGCATTCCTACGAACTGGATGCCGGAAATCCGGTAACCGGCTACAACCTCTCCAGTCTGCTGTATGCGCGAGGCGACCTGACGCGTGCCCAGTTTTACATACGCCGCCTGAACAATACGGATCTGGCCAATGCGCAAACCCTGTGGCTGGGAATCAAAACCGAGAAGAAGCTGAACAACGCGGAAGCCATGGTGCAACTGGGTAATCAGCTGAAAAAACGCTTTGCCTTCTCTCCCGAGGCGGCAGCTTACGAAAAGGGCTTGTTCAATGAGTAAAGAAGAAGCCGTGCTGGAGCCGGATGTTCAGCCTGAGGCTGCCGTGGGCGAACAGCGGGATACCGCCGGCGCAATGCTGCGTGAAGGGCGCCAGTCCCAGGACCTCGACATTGCCACGCTTGCCGCCATGTTGAAGGTCCCGGTTCATAAATTGCAGGCGCTCGAGCAGAACCAGACCGAACTCCTGGCCGACCCTGTGTTTGCGCGGGCGCTGGCGTCCAGCATGTGCCGCATCCTGAAGCTTGACCCGGCCCCGGTACTGCATCGGCTTCCCGCCATCAGCGCTTTCAACGTGACGTCCCAGAACAGGGGAATCAACACCCCTTTTCGGACGCGCAACGGCCTGAACGAGTTCCCTTGGTGGTCCCACATTTCACGGCCGGCCATCTTGGTGGGGCTTGTCTTGCTGCTGGGTGCGCTGGTGCTCGTGTTCCTGCCCTCCTTTCAACAACTGGCGGCTCAATTTCGCCAAGAAGGTTCGCTGAAGGGCAAAACAGGCCAGGGGCAGGAATCCTCATCGGCAACCACCACCGTGACAACCCTGGCCACTCCGGCGTTTCCTTCGTCAAGCGAGTCAGCTGCAATGCCCGGTCCTGCGCCTTCAGGGGTGGGCACTGTCGATACGCCGGTTTCCGGTCAGGGCGCGGTAACGCAGCAGGCAACAGTTTCCCCGGCTATTGCAGAACCATTGAGCGCCGACACCACCGTGGCGTTCAGTGCCAGACAGGCTTCAAATATTAAGGTGACCGATGCAAGCGGCCTTGTGGTTTTCGACCGTGTGCTCCGGGCCGGCGAGTCAGCCAGTTTGTCCGGAAAGGCGCCACTGGGCGCAGTAATTTCCCGCGCCAACGCGGTACAGGTTCAAGTTCGCGGACAGGATTTTGACCTGGCCAGCGTGACCAAAAGCAATATTGCTCGTTTCGAGGTGAAATAGATGCAAACCACCGACCCAATTGAGTCCGCTTCGCCCAAGGCCCATCATTCCATTCAGTCCCAGGTTGTCTGGGGCTCGCGGGTGGTCAGCGTGGGCGGCGGGGCGCCGGTGCGCCTGCAGTCTATGACCAATACCGATACGGTGGATGCGATAGGCACGGCCATCCAGGTCAAGGAGCTCGCTCTGGCCGGATCCGAGATGGTACGCATCACGGTCAACACGCCTGAAGCGGCCGCAGCGGTTCCCTATGTGCGCGAGCAACTTGACCGCATGGGCATTGACGTGCCTCTGATCGGTGACTTTCATTACAACGGCCACCGCCTGCTGACCGACTTTCCCGACTGCGCCCAAGCGCTTTCCAAGTACCGGATCAACCCTGGAAACGTCGGCAAAGGCCATAAGCGCGACACGCAATTCGGTCTGATGATCGAAGCTGCGATGCGCTGGAACAAGGTGGTCCGCATCGGCGTGAACTGGGGCAGTCTCGACCAGGAGCTGCTGGCCAGCTTGATGGATGAGAACAGCCGCCGCAGCAGCCCCTGGGATGCACGGCAGGTGATGTATGAGGCGCTGATCACCTCGGCCATCGATTCTGCCCAGCGTGCCGAAGACATGGGCATGCGGCGCGACCAGATCATCCTGTCCTGCAAGGTCAGCGGTGTCCAGGACCTGGTCTCGGTGTACCGCGAACTCGCCAGGCGCACTAACCATGCGCTGCACCTGGGGCTGACCGAAGCAGGCATGGGCACCAAGGGAACGGTCGCATCGGCCACTGCGCTTTCCATCTTGCTGCAGGAAGGCATCGGCGACACCATCCGCGTGTCGTTGACCCCCCAGCCCGGTGAATCCCGAACGCAAGAGGTGGTGATCGCGTCTGAAATCCTGCAGGCGCTAGGCTTGAGAACCTTTGTGCCCAGCGTGACGGCCTGCCCGGGGTGCGGACGCACCACCAGCACCACTTTTCAGGAAATGGCCAAGCAGATCGACGATTTCCTGCGTGGCCAGATGCCGGTCTGGCGTGAGCAGTATCCCGGCGTGGAAACCTTGCGGGTAGCCGTGATGGGCTGCATTGTCAACGGTCCGGGCGAAAGCAAGCATGCCGACATCGGCATCAGCCTGCCGGGCTCTGGCGAGGCGCCGGCAGCGCCGGTGTTCATCGACGGCGAGAAGAGACTGACCCTGCGCGGCGACAACATTGCGCAGGAGTTCCAGGTGATCGTTGAAAACTATATTGAAAACCGCTTTGGCGCGCACGCTGCAGCCCAGGCTACCTGAACGACATGCTTGACAAAATGACAGCCGCTCCGGCAGAAAAATCCGCGCCGGTCAGAATTGAAAAACTCTCCGCCGTCAAAGGCATGAATGACATCCTGCCGGTCGATTCGGCACGCTGGGAGTGGCTGGAAGACAAGGTCCGCGTCCTGATGGGGCGCTACGCCTACCAAAACATACGCACTCCCATCCTGGAGCACACGCAATTGTTCGTGCGCGGTATCGGTGAAGTCACCGACATCGTTGAAAAGGAAATGTATTCCTTCGAAGACCGTTCCGACAAGAATGGCGAACATGATCACCTGACCATGCGTCCTGAAAATACGGCCAGCGTGGTACGGGCCGTGACCGAGCACAACCTGCTCTACAACGGTGGAAAACGGCTTTATTACATGGGGCCAATGTTTCGCCGCGAACGTCCCCAGCGTGGGCGCTATCGCCAGTTTCACCAGATTGGCGCAGAAGCCCTGGGGTTTGCCGGCCCGGAAGCCGATGCCGAACTGATCTTGCTGGCAGCCGCGCTCTGGAAAGAACTGGGCCTGAGCGATTGGCGGCTGGAACTCAACAGCCTGGGCCAGCCTGAAGAGCGGGCGCAGCACCGCGCGCAGCTGATCCTGCACCTGGAAAAGCACTATGAGCTGCTGGACGAGGAGGCCAGGCGGCGTTTGCACAGCAACCCGCTGCGCATTCTTGACACCAAGAATCCGGCCATGAAGCCCGTGGTGGATAGTGCGCCGCGCCTGATCGACTTTCTCGGCCCCCGGTCCTTGGCCCATTTCGAAGGGCTCAAGGCAATTCTGAATGCCAACGGCATTGCCTGGACGCTCAACCACCGTCTGGTGCGCGGCCTTGATTATTACAACCTCACGGTTTTTGAATTCGTGACCGACCGGCTGGGCGCCCAGGGAACCATTTGCGCAGGCGGACGCTACGATGACCTGATCGCCCAGATGGGCGGAAAGCCCGCGCCTGCGGTGGGCTGGGCATTGGGGGTCGAGCGCGTGCTGGAACTCATCAAGGAAGAGGGCGCATTCCAGGCGTCGCCGGTGCCGGATGCCTATGCGGTCATTCCCGATGCTTCCGACTTGCCGTTGGTGATGAAGACCCTGCAGGCCTTGCGCGGTGCCGGCGTCAGCGTGCTGATGCATGCCAGCGCGTCCCTCGACGGCATGGGCAGCATGAAATCGCAACTAAAACGGGCCGACAGCAGCGGTGCACGGTTTGCGCTTATTTTTGGCGCAACCGAATTGAGCGAAGGCAAAGTAGCCGTCAAATCCCTGCGCTGCGACAAGACCGGGTCGGCATCACCGGAACAACAGCTTCACCGGCTTGACGATGCGGTAGCGTGGGCCAGTCTGCTTCTCATCAACCCCCCGGCCTGACCGCCAATTCAGCGTTCTACAATCCAAGGTTACATCCCGCACACCCCGCGTCGGGCAGAACACCCAGAAATTTATGGCAAAACATCTCGATTTGGAAGAACAGGAACAGCTTGATGAAATCAAGCATTTCTGGAAACAGCACGGCAACCTGATCACCTGGGCACTCATTGCGGTGCTGGGCGCCTTTGCGGCCTGGAACGGCTACCAGTATTGGCAGCGCAGCCAGGCGGCACAGGCTGCGGTGATGTATGACGAGGTTGAGCGCGCCGTGCAGTCGGGTGACACCACCCGCATTGACCGCACGCTGGCCGACATGAAAGAACGGTTTGCCAGCACAGCCTATGCGCAACAAGCCGGCCTGCTGACGGCTAAAGCCTATTACGACAAAGGCAATGCCGAAGCCGCACGCACAACCCTGGCCTGGGTGGCTGAAAAATCGGGCGACCCCGGTTATCAGGCCGTTGCCAGGCTTCGGCTTGCGGGCATCTTGCTGGAACAGAAATCCTATGACCCCGCCTTGCAGCAACTCGCGGGAACTTTCCCCAAGGCGTTTGAAGGCTTGGCCGCCGACAGGCGGGGCGACATCCTGATGGTTCAAGGAAAAAAAGCCGAAGCCAGAGCCGAATACGAAAAAGCATGGAAGGCCCTGGACGAGCGGGCAGAATACCGGCGCATGGTCGAGGTCAAGCTCAATTCGCTGGGTGTGGACCCCACTGCAGGTCAGGTTCAATTGGCTACCACTGAAAACGCTGAAGCAAACAAATGAATATTCAATCTTTCTTGCCACTCACGCATGTTGTTCGTGCCCCCCTGGCCGTGGTGGGCATGGTGTTGCTGGCGGGCTGCTTCGGTGGCGTCAAAAAACCTCAGCCAACTGAACTTCAGCCGGTGACCGCTCTGGTTTCCGTGCGTCAAGGCTGGACCAACCGCATTGGCCCGGTCAATTTTCCGCTCGGTGTCAGCGTTGCCGGCAACACGGTTGCGGTTGCCGGCGACACCGGCACGGTTGCGCTGCTCGATGCCCAGACCGGCCGCGACATCTGGCGCCTGGATTTGAAAGCGCCCATCGCAGCCGGTGTCGGCAGCGATGGAAAGGTGCTTGCCGTTGTCACCAAGGACAATGAAGTCGTTGCCATGCAGGCGGGGCGGGAGTTGTGGCGCCAAAAGCTCAACGCCCAGGCATTCACTGCGCCCTTTGTCGCTGGTGAACGCGTGTTTGTTCTGGCTGCAGATCGCTCGGTGAATGCTTTTGACGGGCAAACCGGCCGTAAGCTGTGGACTCAGCAGCGTTCCAGCGAACCGCTGGTGCTGCGTCAATCGGGCGTAATGCTGGCGGTCGGCGATACGCTGGTGGTCGGCCTGGCTGGCCGCCTGGCAGGCATGAATCCCCTCAATGGCAGCATTCAGTGGGAAGCCCCGATTGCCACGCCGCGCGGCATCAACGACATCGAGCGTCTGGTGGACCTGGTGGGCAGCACCAGCCGGGTAGGCGACACCGTGTGCGCACGGGCTTTCCAGGCCAGCATTGGATGTGTCAGCACGGTTCGTGGTAGTTTGCTGTGGGCCAAGCCTGCCAATGGGCTGCAGGGAATCCAGGGCGATGACCGCCTGTTGTTTGGCACCGAAGCCGATGGCACCGTCATCGCCTTGAAGCGCACCGACGGCGAGCGCGTCTGGTCCAGCGAACGCCTGCGGTACAGGGGGCTGACCGGCCCGCTGGTGGCAGGCCGCTCCGTGGTGATCGGCGATGCCACCGGATTTGTCCATCTACTTTCGCGCGAGGATGGCACCTTGCTCAACCGCCTGACGACGGACGGATCGGCTATTGCGGCCGACCCGGTGCTGGCGGCCGGAAACAGCCTGGTGGCTGTCACGCGCAATGGTGGCATCTATGGCTTTCAACCTGAATAACGGCATTTCTGCCAGAAACTGATTTACTCTTTTGATGAAACCTGTCATTGCGTTAGTTGGCCGCCCGAATGTGGGCAAGTCAACTCTATTTAACCGGCTGACCAAGACGCGGGATGCGATCGTGGCCGACTATGCCGGACTGACGCGTGATCGTCATTACGGTAACGGCAAGCTCGGCCCCCACGAATACATCGTCATCGACACCGGCGGATTCGAGCCCGATGCCGTCACCGGTATCTACAAGGAAATGGCGAGGCAGACGCGTCAGGCCGTGGCTGAATCCGATGTGGTGATTTTCGTGGTGGATGCCCGGGCTGGCATTAGCGCGCAAGACCATGACATTGCCAACTACCTGCGCAAACTTGGAAAACCGACAGTGTTGGCGGCCAACAAGGCCGAAGGCTTGCCCGAAGGTACGCAGGTGTCCGAGTTTTTTGAACTCGGGCTGGGCGAAATGCTGGCGGTGTCGGCTTCCCACGGACAAGGCATGCGCTTGCTGGTGGACTTGGCGCTGGCGCCGCTTAATTTGCCGGACCCCACCGATGCCATTGAGCCGGAAGACCCGGCCGTCATCAAGCTGGCCGTGGCAGGCCGGCCCAATGTGGGTAAATCCACGCTGATCAATACCTGGCTGGGCGAGGAGCGGCTGGTGGCCTTTGACCTGCCCGGCACCACACGCGATGCCATTTCCGTGCCATTCGAGCATGCCGGGCAGAGGTTCGAGCTGATCGACACTGCCGGGCTGCGGCGCAAAGGCAAGGTTTTCGAAGCCATTGAAAAATTTTCCGTCGTCAAGACCCTGCAGGCTATTGAAAACGCGAACGTCGTATTGCTGCTGCTCGATGCTACTCAGGGCGTGACAGACCAGGATGCCCATATCGCCGGCTATATTCTTGAAAGCGGCCGCGCCGTGGTGCTGGCCATCAACAAGTGGGATGCGGTCGATGCCTATCAGCGCGAACTGCTGCAGCGTTCGATTGAAACGCGGCTGGGCTTCTTGAAGTTCGCAGCGATCCACCATATCTCGGCCATCAAGCGCCAGGGCCTGGGTCCGGTCTGGAAATCGATCATCCAGGCCCATGCCTCTGCCAACCGCAAGATGTCCACGCCGGTGCTGACCCGCTTGCTCATGGAAGCGGTGCAGTTCCAGCAACCTCAGCGCTCGGGGGTTTTCCGGCCCAAGCTGCGCTATGCCCACCAGGGCGGCATGAACCCGCCGATTGTCATTATTCACGGCAATTCGCTGGAGCATGTGACCGAGTCGTACAAGCGCTACCTGGAGGGGAGAATCCGAAAAGAGTTCGATCTGGTCGGCACACCTATGCGCATCCAGTTAAAAAGTCAGCACAATCCTTTCACCGATAAAGAATAGACCTAATATTACAAGGCGATCAAAAACGCTGTGGTATGGTCAAAGTCTTATTAACTTTTGAACACGGAAAATATCGTGAGCAACAACAAAGGTCAGCTTTTGCAGGACCCATTTCTCAACACCGTGCGTCGCGAGCATGTTCCTGTTTCGATCTATCTGGTGAACGGCATCAAGCTTCAAGGCCAGATTGAATCTTTCGACCAATATGTGGTCCTGCTTCGCAATACGGTGACCCAGATGGTCTACAAGCACGCCATTTCCACCATTGTCCCGGGACGCGCCGTGAATTTCTCGGCAACCGAATCTGAAGAAACACCCACCCCCTGAGCAGCTATGACGCGCCAGTGAAAACACAAGCATTTGCCCTTCTGGTCGGGGTTGACCTGGGCCTTCCCAACTTTGATGCGGATTTATTGGAACTGGGCCTTTTGGCGCAAACTGCGGGATTGGAACCGGTGGCCCGTGTCACCTGTAAACGCAAGGCACCCGACGCAGCGCTGTTCATCGGTTCAGGCAAGGCCGACGAAATCAAGATGCTTGCGCTTGAAACAGGCGCTACCGAAGTCCTGTTTGACCAGTCCCTCAGTCCGGCACAACAACGCAATCTCGAGCGGCATCTTGAAATGCCTGTCAACGACCGGACCCTGCTGATCCTCGAAATCTTTGCGCAGCGCGCCCGGAGCCATGAAGGCAAGCTTCAGGTTGAACTGGCCCGCCTGCAATATGTCTCGACACGGCTGGTGCGTCGCTGGTCCCACCTGGAACGCCAGACCGGCGGTGCAGGCGTGCGGGGCGGCCCGGGTGAAAAGCAGATTGAACTGGACAAACGCATGATCGGCGACGCCATCAAGCGCACCAAGGAACGCCTGGTCAAGGTAAAAAAACAGCGACAAACCCAGCGCAAGCAGCGCGAACGGCGCAATGCATTTTCGGTTTCCCTGGTGGGCTACACCAATGCCGGAAAATCGACCTTGTTCAACGCGCTTGTCAAGGCCACTGCCTACACCGCTGACCAGTTGTTCGCAACGCTGGACACCACGACCCGTCAGCTCTACCTGGGTGAAGCGGGGCGTTTTGCCTCCTTGTCCGACACCGTCGGGTTTATTCGCGACTTGCCGCACGGCCTGATCGATGCGTTTGCGGCCACCTTGAAAGAAGCGGTTGATGCGGACCTGCTGCTGCACGTGGTGGATGGTTCCAACCCGGACTATCTGGAACAGATCGAGCAAGTGCAGCGCGTGCTGTCTGAGATCGGCGCAGCCGATGTTCCGCAAATATTGGTGTTCAACAAGCTGGACGCTATTGAAAAAAGCAGCTTGCCGCTGCATCTGCAGGACAGGTTTGAGTTGAGGGACGCATTTGATGGTGCCAGCCGAAGCGTCGAGCGCGTGTTTCTCAGCGCCAAAACTGGCGAAGGCCTGGGTAACCTGCGCGAACTGCTCTCTGTTCAGTCCCCCCGGCCGATGGATGGCGATAGCCCCCTAACCGTCCAATGATATTGCCCGTGTCGGCAATTTCATTAGGCACAATGTCGGTGTAACAAAAAAAGCGAGTTTTTTTCCATGAATTTGAATCCCGTGCTGCAAACGCTGACAAACTTTCCGGGTCGGCTCAAACAACGCGCCCAAGGCATCTTCAATCTGAATGATCCACGCTGGGGCCGGGATGAAGACAAATCCGCATCCGAAGGACCCAAGCCCGAAGTGCCGCGCGACGACCGGCAACCTGCCAAGCCACCTGGCCGCCCGCAAGGCGCCAATCAGGGACCTCCTGACCTGGATGAGCTCTGGCGTGACTTCAACCGCAAACTGGGCAACTTGTTTGGCGGCGCCAAGAATGGCGGCAGCCGCGACGGTTTTGGCGGCGGCGGCAAAGGCGGCGGATTTCAGCCTGACATGAAAAATGCGGGCATCGGTATTGGGCTGATCGCCGCCGTGGTGGCCCTGATCTGGCTGGGCACCGGCTTTTTTATTGTTCAAGAGGGCCAGCAGGCTGTAATTACGCAGTTTGGTAAATACCATTCCACCGTGGGCGCAGGTTTCAACTGGCGTTTGCCTTACCCCGTGCAACGGCATGAAATTGTTGTTGTGACCCAGATTCGTTCGGTTGATGTGGGCCGTGACACGGTGCTCAAGGCCACCGGACTGCGTGACTCCGCCATGCTGACCGAAGACGAAAATATCGTCGAAATCAAATTTGCCGTGCAGTACCGTCTGAATGATGCGCGGGCCTATCTGTTTGAAAGCAAGGATCCGTCTGCCGCAGTGGTTCAGGCTGCCGAGACGGCGGTGCGCGAAGTGGTCGGAAAAATGAAAATGGACATGGCCCTGGCCGAAGAGCGTGACCAGATCGGTCCGCGTGTCCGTGTGCTCATGCAGACCATTCTTGACCGCTACAAAGTGGGTGTGGAAGTGGTTGCCATTAATCTGCAGCAAAGCGGTGTGCGTCCTCCGGAACAGGTTCAGGCTGCTTTTGACGATGTTCTGAAGGCCGGGCAGGAACGCGAGCGCGCCAAGAATGAAGCCCAGGCATATGCGAATGATGTGGTTCCCCGTGCAGTCGGATCGGCATCCCGCCTGAAGGAAGAAGCCGATGCCTACAAGGCACGTATCGTGGCGCAGGCGCAGGGTGATGCCCAGCGCTTCAGCTCGGTGCTGACCGAATATCAGAAGGCGCCGCAGGTCACGCGCGACCGCATGTACACCGATGCCATGCAGCAGGTTTACAGCAACGTGACCAAGGTGCTGGTCGAATCCCGTCAGGGCTCGAACCTGCTGTACCTTCCCCTTGACAAGATCATGCAGATGACCGGGGCCGCGCCCGGCGGCGACGCCGCGGCTCCAGCAACAGGCGCAGCCGGCGCCGCAGTGCCCGCCGCGCAAGCGCCCGTCAATGGAATTCCGCTGGATGCCCGAGCCCGTGATTCCTCCCGCACCCGCGACCGCGAAACCCGTTAAGGAAAGCTAAAAGTGAATAGAGTCGGACTTGTCGTTTCTTCGTTGCTGGTGCTTCTGGCACTGCTCAGTTCCACGCTGTTTGTCGTGGACCAGCGCCAGTTTGGCGTGGTGTATGCCCTGGGGCAGATCAAGGAGGTCGTGCTTGAGCCCGGCCTGAATTTCAAGCTTCCACCACCGTTCCAGAACGTTTCGTACATCGACAGGCGTTTGCTGACGCTGGAAAGCACGGACTCCGAACCGATGCTGACCGCTGAAAAGCAGCGCGTCGTGATTGACTGGTATGTGCGCTGGAGGATCATCAATCCTTCCGAGTACATCCGCAATGTGGGACTTGATGAAAAAGCCGGCGCCAACCAGCTCAACCGGGTGGTCCGCAATGCTTTCCAGGAAGAGATCAACCGGCGCACGGTCAAGGACTTGCTGTCGCTCAAGCGCGAGGCCCTGATGGCCGATGTCAAAAAAGAAGTGCTGACCGTGGTACAGGGGGCAAAGCCCTGGGGCATTGACGTGATCGATGTGCGCATTACGCGGGTCGATTATGTCGAGGCCATCACCGAATCGGTTTACCGCCGGATGGAAGCCGAGCGCAAGCGGGTGGCCAACGAGCTGCGTTCGACCGGCGCGGCTGAAGGCGAAAAAATTCGCGCCGATGCCGACAGGCAGCGCGAGGTCACTGTGGCCAATGCCTACCGCGATGCCCAGAAAATCAAGGGCGAGGGCGACGCCGAAGCCGCCAAGACTTTTGCCCAGTCATTTGGCCAGGATCCGCAGTTTGCGCAGTTCTACCGCAGCCTGGATGCCTACAAAGCCAGCTTCAGCAAGAAAAGCGATGTGATGGTGGTTGATCCGTCCTCTGATTTTTTCAAGGCCATGCGCAGCCCGAATGCTGGCGGTCCTTCAGCGCCTGCACCGGCTAAAAGCCGCTAATCTGGACCAGCTTAGGGCTTGACCGGCCTGAAAACACTCATGTTTCACTCGTGAAAAAGCAGCAATTTGCTGCTTTTTCCATTTGGCTGCTGGATGCATGCCGGCGCATCTTTATTTGCACAGTCCCGAGCCCGGTAAAATCCTGTTTTTAACAGTTTACAAAATCAATAATGCCCGTCTGGTCGTCCTCTTGGCAATTGCCTGATCAAATTGCCGATGTTCTTCCCTCGGAGGCACGTCACATCGAGGAACTCCGGCGCCTGTTTCTCGACACCGCCCGCAGCTATGGCTATGAACTGGTCATGCCGCCGCTGCTGGAACACCTGGAATCCTTGCTGACCGGGACGGGCGAAGCCCTGGATTTGCAAACTTTCAAGCTGGTCGACCAGCTGTCAGGCCGTACCCTGGGCCTGCGCGCCGACACCACGCCCCAGGTGGCCCGCATAGATGCGCATCTGTTGAACCGCATTGGCGTAGCCCGTCTTTGCTATTGCGGCCCGGTGCTGCACACCCGGGCCGACCGGCCGCACGCCACCCGCGAACCGCTGCAATTTGGCGCCGAAATCTATGGACATGCCGGCCTGGAAGCCGACCTGGAAGCGCAGCTCCTGGCCCTGGATTGCCTGAAGGCATCGGGCGTTACCGACCTGATGGTGGACATGGCCGATGTGCGCATTGTTGCCAGCCTGCTGGCGGGTACCCGCCTTGACGCGCCGACGCTTGCGCGCATCCATGCCGCGCTGGCAGCCAAGGACGCGAGCGAACTCGACAGTTTATTGGCGGGGCTTGAAGGCAGACTGTCCGCCCAGGCCCGGGAGGGCATGAAGGCGCTGCTGCAGCTGTTTGGCGATGAGCATGTGCTGGCCGAGGCAGAAAAGGTTTTGCCACGCATGCCTGGCGTTCACGAGGCGCTGCACAATTTGAAGCAGTTGGCCCGGCATTTGACAGATGTCCGCGTCAGTTTTGACTTGGCTGACCTGCGGGGTTATGCCTACTACACCGGCACCCGGTTTGCGATTTACGGGCAGGGTGCCGAACTGGCCCGGGGCGGCCGCTACGACGAAGTCGGCGCCGTGTTCGGACGCAACCGGCCGGCAGCCGGTTTCAGCCTTGACTTGAAGGAACTGGTCAGTGTGCTGCCGCCGCGTCCGCTGAGGCTGTCCATCTGTGCGCCCTGGGGCGACGAGCCGGGGTTGCGGGCCGCAATCGACGGGTTGCGCGCCGCGGGTGAAACCGTTACCTGCATCCTGCCGGGTCATGAGCACGAAGCCAATGAATTCAACTGTGACCGTGACCTGGTGCAGACCGCCGGTCGCTGGACGGTTCAAGTCCGCCGTTAAGGCCGCAACCCGTGCGCACGACATCCGCCGCTTGAGCACTGGTCCTGTGCCCGCATTATTTATTTGATTTTTAACGAGAACTGAAGATGACAAACAAACCAAGCGCAGCCTCCGGCCGCAATGTCGTGGTCGTGGGCACCCAGTGGGGTGACGAAGGCAAGGGCAAACTGGTGGACTGGCTGACCGAGATGGCGCAGGGCGTGGTGCGCTTCCAGGGAGGGAACAATGCCGGCCACACGCTGGTCATCAACGGCGTCAAGACCGCCCTGCACCTGATTCCGAGCGGCATCATGCGCCCCGGCGTCAAGTGCTACATCGGCAATGGCGTGGTGCTGTCGGCTGCCAAGCTGTTCGAGGAAATCGAAGGGCTGGAAAAAGCCGGTGTCGAGGTGCGCTCGCGCCTGCGCAACACCGAAGCCTGCCCCCTGATCCTGCCTTTCCACCCGGCCATCGACATCGCCAGCGAAACCTTCCGCGATAAGGGCGCCACCGAGAAGATCGGCACCACCGGC
>JAQGMZ010000266.1 GCA_028292045.1 Polaromonas sp.
CGCTGGTCTATGACCAGGCCGGCCGGGTGGCCACCATCGACGGCCTGATGGTCGAGCTGTCGGCGCGTGAACTCGGCCTGCTCGAAGTCTTGCTGCAGCGCGCCGGCCGGCTGGTCATCACGGACCAGCTGGTCGAGCGGCTGTGCGAATGGGGCGAGGAAGTCAGCAACAACGCCATCGAGGTGTCCATCCACCGGCTGCGCAAAAAGATCGAAAAAGGTCCGGTCCGCATCGCCACGGTGCGAGGGCTGGGCTACTGCTTAGAAAAAATCCCTGGCTAGAGTGTGATGCCCCCACGCTCCCCACTTCGTGTGGTTCGCTGCCCCCCGGGGGGGCCGCCCGCCTGCAGTCCGGCAAAGCCGGCCCTGCGGCTTGAACTGGCAAAGGCGGGCTCCGACCGTTCACTGATCGGTCAACTGCAAGCCAGGGCCGCGGGACTGGCTTTGCCAGACCGCAGGCGCAGTGGCCCCCTCGGGGGGCAGGGAGCTACACGCAGTGAGCGACCGTGGGGGTCCACTTGAGGCTTTTTCAGCGAGAGCGGCGCAGCCTGTTTGGCGAGATCCTGGACTGGATGCTCACGCCGCTGCTGCTGCTGTGGCCCATCAGCCTGGTGCTGACCTGGCTGGTGGCGCAGAGCATTGCCGGCAAACCGTTCGACCGGGCGCTGGAATACAACGTGCAGGCGCTGGCCAAGCTGCTGGTGGTCAAGAACAACCAGGTCCAGTTCAACCTGACGGCGCCGGCTCGGGAAATTCTGCGGGCCGACGACACCGACCTGATCTACTACCAGGTCGTCGGCCCGCGCGGCGAACACCTGAGCGGCGAGCACGACATGCCGGCGCCACCCGACGAAGAGAAGGCGGCAAACGGCGAGGTGCGGCTGCGGGAGGATGTCATCCTGGGCGAGGAAGTCCGGGTGGCGTACACCTGGATCCAGGTGGAACTGAAAGGCGTGGCGCCAGCCGCGTTTCCGGTGCTGGTGCAGGTGGCCGAAACCCTGGAAAAGCGCAAGACCCTGGCGACCGAAATCGTCAAGGGCACGATGGTGCCGCAGTTTGTCACGCTGCCGCTGGCCGTGCTGCTGGTGTGGCTGGCGCTGGTGCGCGGCATCAAGCCGCTGGCAGAGCTGGAAAAGCGCATCCGCGCGCGCAAACCCGACGACATGAGCCCGCTCGATGAAACCGGCGTGCCGGAGGAAGTGGTGCCGCTGGTCGATTCGGTGAACGACTTGCTGAGCCGGCTCAAGGTCTCGCTGTCCACCCAAAAACGTTTTCTGGCCGATGCCGCCCACCAGCTCAAGACGCCCCTGGCCGGGCTGCGCATGCAGGCCGACCTGGCGCAGCGCGAAACCGATGCCGAAGAGTTGAAGAATTCGCTGCGGCACATCGGCCAGGCCAGCATCCGCGCGACCCACACGGTCAACCAGCTGCTGGCGCTGGCCCGCGCCGAAAGCACCAGCCGCGCGCTGTCCAACCAGCGCGTCGACCTGGTCAAAATCGTGTCCAGCATTCTGGCCGACTCGGTGCCCCGGGCGCTGGACAAGAAGATCGACCTGGGCTACGACGGCCCCGACGCAGGCGAACCCGCGACCCATCTGCAGGGCAACCCGACCCTGCTGGGCGAACTGGTGCGCAACCTGCTGGACAACGCCATCAACTACACGCCGGCGGGCGGGCTGGTCACGGTGCGGCTGATGGTGGACCGGTTCAGCGGAATTCTGGTGCTGATCGTCGAGGACTCGGGGCCGGGCATTCCGGAGTCAGAGCGTGAACTGGTGTTCCAGCCCTTTTACCGCGCGCTGGGCACCAATGTCGAAGGCTCTGGTCTGGGGCTGGCCATCGTGCTGGAAATTGCGCAGCAGCACGGCGCAGCGGTCACGATAGAAGATGCCGACCTGCCCGGCCATCCGGATTCACCCGGCACCCGCGTGACGCTGCGCTTTGTCGGAATGGCCTGAATCTTCGGGATTTGCGGCAGCGGGCCACGTGGTGAAAATGCAACATCGGGTTATCGTCCTATACCCGTCCCGCACCGGCAGGCGCAAACTTTCGCCTGGGCAGGGCCGCCCTGCAACGCTTGTCGGCAAGGCGCCGCAAGCCCGTTGGCGCCCCGGCACACCAAGTCCACCGCAAGGAGTTCAGCATGGCGATTCCCGCATCAGCCCACAGGGCACATCCCGCTGTCAAGGCGCTCAGGGAATCGGGCGCCAGCAAGGTGAAAGTGGCCGTCAGCGACATCGACGGCGTGCTGCGCGGCAAGTACCTGCACAAGGACAAGTTCTTCGGCGTGGCGGAGGCGTACCCGGAGGGCGGATTCGGCTTTTGCGACGTGGTGCTGGGCTGGGACATGCTGGATGCCTGCTACGACAACACCTCGGTCACCGGCTGGCAGCACGGCTTTCCCGATGCACTGGCGCGGCTCGACCTGGACACCTACCGCCATGTGCCGTGGGACGATGGCGTGCCTTTTTTCCTGGGCGAGTTCGTCAATGCCGACGGCTCGGCGCATGCGGTCTGCCCGCGCCAGACGCTCAGGCGGGTGTTGAAAAGGGCGGAGACCATGGGTTTTTCGGTCATGGCCGGCATGGAATTCGAATGGTTCAATTTTCTGGAAACGCCGCAAAGCTGGGCCGCCAAGAAGGGCGTGAACCCGGAACCGCTGACGCCGGGCATGTTCGGCTATTCGCTGCTGCGCATGAACCGCAACCGCGAATTCTTCAAGGCCATCATGGACGAGATGCTGGCCTTTGGCATTCCGATTGAAGGCCTGCACACCGAGACCGGGCCGGGCGTGCTGGAAGTGGCCATCGGCTTCAGCGAGGCGCTGGCCCAAGCCGACCGGGCGATCTTGTTCAAGACCGGCGTCAAGGAAATCGGGGCGCGCTTTGGCATCATGCCGAGCTTCATGGCCAAGCCGCACCAGGGTTTGCCGGGTTGCAGCGGACATATCCACCAGAGCCTGTCGGACGGCAAAAACAACCTGTTCCACGACGCCGGCCACCCGCGCAGGATGAGCCCGCTGTTTGAAAGCTACGTCGCCGGCCAGGTCGGCTGCATGATGGACTTCGGCCCGATGATCTGGCCGACCATCAACAGCTACAAGCGGCTGGTCGACGGCTTCTGGGCGCCGGTCAAGCCGAGCTGGGGCATGGACAACCGCACCGCCAGCTTCCGGGTGATTGCCGGCAGCCCCAAGGCCACCCGGCTCGAAACCCGCTGCCCCGGCGCCGACGTGAACCCCTACCTGGCGATGGCGGCGGTGATTGCCGCCGGGCTCGACGGCGTGGAAAAAGGCCTGAAGCTCACCACCCCGCCGGTCACCGGCAGCAATGGCGGCGCCGGCCAGATTGCGCGCGCGCCGCGCACGCTCATGGAAACCACCCGCGTCTTCAGGGAATCGGCCATTGCCCGCGACTGGCTGGGCGATGCGTTCGTGGACCATTACGCCGCCACGCGGGACTGGGAGTGGCGCCAGTGGCTCGACGCGGTGACCGACTGGGAATTAAAACGCTACTTCGAGATCATCTAGGCATGCACATACGGCGACTGCAACCCTCCGATGCCCCCTTGTACCGCGCGTTTCGCCTGCGCGGCCTGCGCGAGCACCCGGATGCCTTCACCTCCGGCTTCGAGGAAGAAAACCGGCGTCCGCTGCTGGACTCCGAAAAGCGCCTGGCCAGCGCCGGCGCCGAAAAGCTGTGGGGCGGCTTTTCCGCCGATGGCGCACTGGCGGGCATGGTCGGACTGAGCCATGAAACGCGCGCCCACAACCGCCACAAGGCCACATTGGTCGGCCTGTACGTGGCGGCGGAATTCACCGGCCAGGGCCTGGGCCGCGCGCTGGTGCAGACGGCGGTGCAGGACGCCCGCGCCAGCGGGGTCGAACTTCTCGTTTTGACCGTGACCAAGGGCAACCGCCGAGCCGGCTCGCTCTACGACGACGCGGGCTTTGCCGTTTTCGGCCTTGAACCCGACGCCATCCGGGTGAACGGCGTGTCGTTTGACAAGCAGCACCTGTACCTTCAACTCTCGCCCGGCTGAATGCGCCTGGACATTGCCTGAACCCCACATGACCATCACCACTTTTTCTTTTCCCACCCCGATTCATTTCGGCGCAGGCGCAAGCCGGCTGGTGGCGGCGCACCTGCTTGGCGCAGGCTTCAGGCGTCCGCTGGTCGTCAGCGACCGGGCGCTGGCCCTGCTGCCGGTGATGGCTCAATTCAGGACGCGCCTGGACGGGCTGGACGCGGCCTTGTTCGCCGGGGTGTTCGGCAACCCGACCCGCAGCCAGGTCATTGCCGCCAGCGCCGCCTACCAGGCGCACCGGGCTGATTGTGTGATCGGCTTTGGCGGCGGCGCGGCGCTGGACGTTGCCAAGGTCGTCGGCCTGGCCGCCACGGGCAAAGGCGACATCCTGGACTATGCCTGGGACCATCCTGACGTGCGGCCCATCACCGGCGAGCTGCCTTACTTCGTCGCCCTGCCGACCACGGCGGGAACCGGCTCGGAGGTGGGCCGCTCCAGCGTCATCAGCGAAGACGGCACGCACCTCAAGCGCGTCGTCTTCAGTCCCCGGCTCTTGGCGCGCGCCGTGTTTGCCGACCCCGAACTCACGCTCGGCCTGCCGCCCCAGGTGACTGCCGCCACCGGCATGGACGCGCTGACGCACAACATCGAAAGCTACCTGTCGCCCGCCTGGCATCCGCTGTGCGACGGCATTGCGCT
>JAQGMZ010000028.1 GCA_028292045.1 Polaromonas sp.
GAACAAAAGCCCGCTGGCCGAACTCTGGCGCCACCCGCTGCACACCCGCGAATTCGGCAGCCAGATCACCAACGTGCTGCGCTGCCTGCAGCTGGAGGCCAACGGTTACCAGGTCACCGTGACCGAGCTGGTCGGCTGGGAGCATTCGATGAAGAACGAGCTGATTTTGGCGAGCCGGCCGGCCGTGGCAAACCCTGCAAGCATCGCCAAAACCAGCGCCGCGCAGGCGCGGCTTCAGCAAGTGCTGGCAGAACTGGGCCTGGACGCATTGGCCAGCCGCTTCATGTTTATTGCATGACCGAAACGATGCTGCTGTAATCGTCTTTCCAGGGCCGAAAGCCGTCCGGGATGCCAAGTTCCGTCGCCATGCCGAGCGCCGGATGCCGGAAGAACGCGGCGTCGCGGCTCATCAGCGCCCAGCGCGAGCGCAGCACCAGCTTTTCCGGAATTCCCTCGGCGTCCACCAGCCGGACCTGCCGCCCGAAATGATCGGCGGCGGTCCTGACCACCGGCCGCAGGTCCAGAAAGCGGTTGGTGATGTGAACCGCCAGCACGCCGTCCGGCTTGAGGTGCCTGAAATACTGGGCAAAGGCCTCGCGCGTCAGCAGATGGATGGGCACCGAGTCGCCCGAGAACGCATCGACCACCAGCACGTCAAAGCCCTGCGCCGGCTCGCGCTCGAGTTGCAGGCGCGCGTCGCCCAGCACGATCTCGGTGGCCGCGGCGGTCCGCGCGAGGTAGCTGAAATGGCGGTGCGCAATGTCGATGACCAGGGGGTCGATTTCATACAGCCTGAAGTAATCGTCCTTGCGCCCGTAGCTCACCAGCGTGCCCACGCCCAGGCCGATCACGCCCACACGCAGCGGCCCCTGCGCCGCCTTGATCTGCATCGCCTTGCCGGCGCCGCCCTCGGGGGTGTAGTAGGTGGTCGGCAGATCAAGCTTGCCGGCGGCGGTGTTTTGCCGGCCGTGGGTGATTTGCCCGTGCAGCATGGTGCGGTATTCGCGACCGGTGTTGTTGAAGACCTGCAGCGTGCCGTAGAAGTTGCGCCGCGTCACTTCGGCGCCGCCGGTTTCCTCCTGGTGGTCCGCCACCCGCACCCAGGTCAGCGCCAGCAGCGCAAAGGCCGTGAACGCCAGGCTGGCCCGGCGTAGAAACGGGCGGCTGAAAGCGTGCCGGCGCATGACCGCAATGGCCGCCACCAGCCCGGTGAGCACAATGCCGATCGACAGCTCGTAGTGGCTGTTGAACCAGTAGGGCGCCACCACGCCGACAAAAAAGCCGCCCGCCGCGCCGCCCACGGCCAGCATCAGGTAGTAGCCGGTCAGCTGGCTGGGGTGCGGCTGCAGCCGCGCCAGCTCGCCGTGGCAGACCATGCAGGCGGCAAAAAAAGCCGTGAGGTTGATGCCCATGGCCAGGTAGATCGGCAAGGCGTCCAGGCTCAGCGTGGGCAGGTAGGCCAGCGCCGCCAGCCCGGCCACCAGCAAGGGCAGGAACACCTTGCGCCGGTACCAGCCCTGGCTCTCGAAGCTCAGGATGAACGACAGCAGGTACAGGGCCAGCGGCGCTACCCAGATCATCGGAATGGGCGCGATGTTGGTCGTCAGGAAGCTGGTGTCGGCGACCATCAGGATCGACGGGCACGCTGCCAGTGCCGCCCACAGCAGCTTGTCCTGCCAGCGCGGCGCCGGGGCAACGTCAGGCAAGGCGGGCGCGATCAACTCGCCCTTGCGCCCGCGCCAGGCCAGCAGCGCGCACGCCAGCACAAAGCACGCATACAGGCCCGACCACAGGTACGACTGCCACAGCGTGGGGAACACCGGCTCCACCGCGACCGGGTAGGCCAGAAGCGCCAGCATCGAGCCAAAGTTGGACAGCGCGAACAGCCGGTAGGGCACCACGCCCGAGCGCTCGCGCGCGAACCAGGCCTGCAGCAGCGGGCCTGTGGTCGACAGCACAAAATAAGGCAAGCCAATGGAAACGGTCAGCAGCCCGAGGATGCGCAATGTCGGGTTTTCGGCGCCCGACGGTTTCCAGTCGAGGCTCAGGCCGATGGGAACGAGCAGCAGGCTCGCCAGCAGCAGGCTGCCATGCACCAGGCTCTGCCGCGAAGGCTTGAGGTGGCGAACGACCCAGTGGGAATAAAAATAACCCAGCAGCAAGACCATCTGAAAAAACAGCATGCAGGTGGTCCACACCGCCGCCGATCCGCCAAACCACGGCAGGATCATTTTCCCGATCAGGGGTTGCACCTGGAACAGCAGGAAAGCGCTGAGAAAAATGGTCAGGCCGTAGTGAACGGCCAGGCGCAGGTCAATTTTCATGGGCTGGGGTTTTCCGCGGTACGGGCAGGCGGCAAGCGTCCTGCTTGCGTGGAAGTATCGCACCCGTGCGCATGCCGCTTTCCGCCATTGCACCGGTTGGCGGCCAGGCGCAGGCGTGCCGAATTGGAACAGCCCGCAACCGGCCGTGTTCACTTTTCACGCACCGGCTACAGGCCAGGCCAAAGGCGCCCGGCGCCTTTGCCACACAGGCGGGCCAAACACCGGGTGCCTGGGCGATGGCATGCGTTTTGCCTTCAGTTGCCCTTGCCGGGCAGCGCAGCCATGGCGGCTCACCCTAAAAACGCTGTCTGAAACAGGACACCAGGAGACAACAAAATTCTGTCAATTCGCACCCAGCCCCGTGCGGGAAAGCGCCTGATGGCGAAATTTCTCCCCAGGCCGGACGGGCTTCGGGTTTTTGCCGCGTTGGGCATGGCCGCGATCTTGTTCACGCTGTGCGCCTGGCTGCCCGCGCAGGCCGGAACGATGACGCGCGAAGCCATGCTCAAGGCCTACCCGCCGCCCCTGGTCGTTGGCGAGAAGGACGCCGAGCTGCCGGTCTGGCCGATCCTGAAGCAGGAAGGAACCGCCACGCCCATCATGGCCTATGTGTTCGAGTCGATCGACATGGCGCCGATTCCGGGCTTTTCCGGCACGCCGTTCAACCTGCTGGTAACGCTTGACGCCAAGGGCGCCTTCATGAGCGTGCGGGTGCTGTCGCACCATGAGCCGGTGTTCCTGGACGGGCTGGGCGAAGAGCCGATGCGGCGCTTCGTCGACCAGTACAAGGGCATCTCGCTGATGCAGAGCATCAAGATCGGCAGCAACCTCAACAGCCAGGGAAAAGCGGGCAGCGCCAATGTCTACCTCGATGGGGTGGCCAAGGCCACGGCGTCCGTGCGCATCCTGAACCAGAGTTTGCTGGCCGCGTCGCTGAAGGTGGCGCGGGCAAAAATGGGCTATGCCAAGGGCCGCGACCCTGAACTGGTGGCCCGCATCCGGCCTGATGCATACACGCCGATGGACTGGAATGCGCTCGTCGATGCCGGCCTGGTGTCCCGAAAGACGTTCAGCAACCGCGACATCGAACAGGCTTTTGCCGGCACGGTGGGCGCGGGGCAGAACCGCGAGGCCAGCCGGGCGCCCGGTGAAGCGTTCATGGACCTGCATGCCGCCTACCTGAGCGTTCCGTCTGTGGGCCGCAACCTGCTCACGCCCGAAGGCTGGAAAGTGCTGGAGCGCCGCCTGGACCCGGGCGACCATGCGCTGCTGCTGGTCGGCCAGGGCCGTTATTCCTTCCTGGGCGACGACTTCGTGCGCGGCGCGGTGCCGGACCGGCTGACGCTGCAGCAGGAAGGCCTGCCGATGGAAATACGCGACTTGGACCTGGACGCCAGCCTGGTGCTGCCCGCCGCGCTGCAGGGCGCCGAATGGCGGGTGTTTCGCGTGATTGCCCCGGCCGGGCTGGACCCGGCCCAGGCGCTGGACTTCAGGCTGCGGGTAACGCGCAGCAAAGGCATGATCTACCCGGAGCGGGTCAGCAAGGACTTCGCCTTCGGCACGGCGCTGCCCGCCAGATACTTTGAATCGGCCAGCGCCGACGACAAGGGCTGGCATTCGATCTGGCGCGCGCGCAGCGTCGAATTGCTGGTTCTGCTCGGCAGCCTGGCGGTACTGGCCTGGGCCTTGGCAGCGCAGGGCTGGGTGTCGCGCAGCAAGCGCCGGTTGGCTTTGTTCCGCACCGGCTACCTGCTGTTCACGCTGGGCTTCATCGGCTGGTATGCGCAGGGGCAGCTGTCGGTGGTCAACATCACGGCCCTCATCCAGGCGCTGATCGCCGGCCGAAGCCTGGGCTTTTTCATGTACGACCCGATGACCGTGGTGCTGTGGGGCGCCGTGATCGTCAGCGCCTTTGTCTGGGGGCGGGGCACATTTTGCGGCTGGCTGTGCCCGTTCGGCGCCTTGCAGGAACTGGTGAGCAAGGCGGCCAATGCGCTGGGCGCGCGCCAGGTCCGCATTCCGGACCGGGTCGATGCCCAGCTCAAGAAGCTCAAGTACGGAGTGCTGGCGTTCATTGTGCTGACGGCCTGCTTTTCGGTGAGCTGGACCGATCGCCTGGTCGAGGTCGAGCCGTTCAAGACCAGCATCACGCTGCTGTTCAACCGCTTCTGGCCTTTCGTGCTCTGGGCCGGCGGGCTGGTCGTGGCGAGCGCTTTTTTTTACAAAGGCTATTGCCGCTACCTGTGCCCGCTGGGCGCCGGCCTGGTGGTGCTGGGCCGGCTGCGCCGGTTCGACTGGATTGCGCGGCGCGCCGAATGCGGCCAGCCGTGCCAGCGCTGCCGCAGCGACTGTGCCTACCAGGCGATCGACAAGCCCGGAAAAATCGACTACGACGAATGCTTTCAATGCCTCGACTGCGTGGCGATCTACACCAACGAGGAGTTGTGCGTGCCGCTGATTTTGAAAAACCGCCATGTCTCCGGCCAGGTCCGCATACCGATTGCGGTGGCCGGCAGCCCCGCCGCGAAACTCGCCAGGGATGCCGCATGAAACGCCGCAATTTCGTTTGCGCCGCCCTGGGCGCGGCCAGCCTTGCCGCCGCTGGCTGGCCTCTCGCCGGCGCCGCCCGTGGCGCCAGTCCGCTGCAGTGGCGGGAGCGCACGCTGCTGGGCTTTGGCACGGTGCTGTCCCTGCGGGTGGCGCACGCCGACAGCCAGCAGGCTGAACGGGCGCTGGACCAGGCGGTTGCAACCCTTCGCCATGTCGAGGCGCAGATGAGCCTGTTCAACAGCGACAGCGCGCTCAGCCGGTTGAACCGTGAAGGCGTGCTCCTGCGGCCCAATCCCGATCTGGTCAGGGTGTTGCAGCTGGCGCAGTTCGTGTCGGCGCGCAGCCGGGGCGCGTTTGACGTCACCGTCCAGCCCCTCTGGACGGTTTTTGAACAAGCTTCCCGCCGCCAGGCGCTGCCATTGCCCGAGGCGGTGAAAGCCGCCCGCGCCGCCGTGGGCTGGCAGCATCTGGAAGTTTCGAATGACGCCGTACGGCTGGCCCGGCCCGGCATGGGCGTGACCCTGAACGGCATCGCCCAGGGCTTTGCCGCTGACCTGGTGCGCACGCGGTTGCAGGCAAGCGGCATTGCGCATGCCCTGGTCAATGCCGGCGAGTGGACCGCGCTGGGCCGTCCCGCCCACAGCGGCCCCTGGCTGCTGGGGTTGCAGGACCCCCGCGATGCTGAGGCGCTGCTGGCCAGGCTGGCGCTGGACGGCCGCAGCATCGCCGTCTCCGCCGACAACGAATGCAGTTTCAGCGCGGACCGGGTACATCACCATATTTTTGACCCGCACACCGGCTACTCGCCTGCCGAACTGGCTTGCGTCGCCGTGGCGGCGCCCAGCTGCGCGCTGGCCGACGCGCTGACCAAGGTCATGTTTGTCGCCGGACGCGAAGGCGCAATCAAGCTGGCGAAGGAATGGAATGTGGATGTGCTTGTCGTGGACAAGCAGGGCAAGTGGCAGGCCACGCCGGGCCTCAAGTTGCAAACGGGCTGAGCATTGCGGCAGACCCGGCTTTCCTTTACGAAACGGCCGGGTCTGGAAAGCCTGATCGAGGCCTTCCGCGCGATTAGAACGAGTGCTTGACGCCGACGTTGAACAGGCTGGTGCCGACATTGGCCGCCGTGCCGCCGGCCACCACGGTCGTCAGCAGCGTGGCGCCCGCCTTGGCGTCGGCATAGGTGAAGGTGCCGTACAGCGTGGTGCGCTTGGACAGCGCGTATTCATCGCTCAGGATCAGCGTCGTGGTCTTGTCCTGGCTGTTCATCTTGTTTTTGCCCATGTAAATGGCCGCCATCACGGTGTTGTTGGCGGCGGTCTTCCAGTCAACGCCTGCGCCCACAACATTCACCTTGCTGGCATCCGCCAGCGTGGCGGCATTTTTATTGACGCCGCGCAGGTAGTTCAGCTTGCCGGTGAAGTCGCCCAGCGTGTAGCTGGCACCAACGGTGTAGATACTGCTCAGCCGGTCAGACGTATTGGGCTTGTTGTTGGACTGGTAGGCTGCCGACAGGGAAAGCGGGCCCGAGTAGGTGGCGCCCAAAGAATACACAGCGCCTTTGCCTTCCGACACACTGTAGCCGCCGGCAATACCCACCGGGCCAAACTTGTTGCTGTAGGTGATGGCGTTTTGCAGGAACACGCCAACGTCGTTGTTCTGGTTCGGGAGGACTGTGGCGGACAAGCCGGTGGTGACGACGCCAGAGTTGTAGGCCCATGGATAAAGGCCGGAAAAATTCTCGCGCAGGCCACGCGGATCGGTTGCGGCGAAAGCCAAAATGGCCGGGCTGTACTGGTTGCCCAGGGTGAGCGTGCCGAAGCCGGCAGATGACAGGCCCACATTGGACTGGCGGCGAAACAGGGCAGAGGCACCCGTCGTTCCATTTCCGCCGGCCGCGCCGGTGTCGGCGGCAAAATGTCCTTCCAGGTTGAAATGGGCCTTCAGGCCGCCGCCCAGGTCTTCCGTGCCGCGAAAGCCCCAGATGCTGGGGGAAATGCCGCCGTTGGCGATGCTGGTCGACGACCCGCCCGCCGCCGCATGGTTCTGCGTCAGGACGCCCAGGTCCACATTGCCATAAAGCACCACGGCGCTCTGGGCCGCAGCAGCGCCCGAGAGCAAGGACAGGACGGCAAGGGCGAGCAGGTTTTTATTCATCAGGATATCTCCGGTAGTTTTTAGTTCCCCAGCAATTCGTGGGAACACCGGTTTCAGCAAAAGCCATGCCTGTCGGGCTGTGCGTCCAGGCCACCGTCCAGCTTGCCCAAAATGGCCGGCGAATGATCTGTTTTGTCACAGCTGTCTCAGGGCGGAACGTTGCATTTCGCACAAACCCGGGGTTGCGGTCGCAAAAGGCAGCGAACTGCGCCCCGGCCGCTGGACGCAGCAGGTTTTTTTGCGCGAGCGTACCGCTGGCATGTTCCTTGATAGAGATGGAGTACCCGCAAGGGAAACCTTCCACCCACTGACCCCAGAGGAGACAAATGATCTACGCAGCACCCGGCGCCCCAGGCGCCACACACACCTACAAAGCCCGCTACGACAACTTCATCGGCGGCGAGTGGGTGGCCCCGGCCAAGGGCCAGTACTTTGACGTGATCAGCCCGGTCAACGGCAAGACCTACACGCAAGTCGCGCGCTCCAGCGCCGAAGACATCGAACTCGCGCTGGACGCGGCCCACGCGGCGGCCGACCAATGGGGCCGCACCTCGGCCGGCGAGCGCGCCAATGTGCTGCTCAAGGTGGCCGACCGCCTGGAAGCCAACCTCGAGCTGCTGGCCTGGGCCGAAACCGTGGACAACGGCAAGCCGATCCGAGAAACGCTGAATGCCGACATTCCGCTGGCCATCGACCATTTCCGCTATTTCGCCGGCTGCATCCGCGCGCAGGAAGGCGGCATCAGCGAGATCGACGAGAACACCGTGGCCTACCACATGCAGGAACCGCTCGGCGTCGTCGGGCAGATCATCCCGTGGAACTTCCCGATCCTGATGGCCGCCTGGAAGCTGGCCCCGGCGCTGGCCGCGGGCAACTGCGTGGTGCTCAAGCCCGCCGAATCCACGCCCGTCAGCATGCTGCTGGTGGCCGAGCTGATTGCCGACCTGCTGCCTGCCGGCGTGCTCAACATCGTCAACGGCTACGGCCGCGAAGCCGGCATGCCGCTGGCCACCAGCAAGCGCATCGCCAAGATCGCCTTCACCGGCTCGACCTCGACCGGCCGCGTGATTGCGCAGGCCGCCGCCAACAACCTGATTCCGGCCACGCTGGAACTCGGCGGCAAGTCGCCCAACATCTTCTTTGCCGATGTCATGGACAAGGACGACAGCTTCCTGGACAAGGCCATCGAGGGCCTGGTGCTGTTCGCCTTCAACCAGGGCGAGGTCTGCACCTGCCCGTCGCGCGCGCTGATCCAGGAATCGATCTACGACAAATTCATGGAGCGCGTCATCAAGCGCGTGGCCGCCATCAAGATGGGCAATCCGCTGGACACCGACACCATGATGGGGGCTCAGGCATCCAAGGAGCAGCTCACCAAGATCATGTCCTACCTCGAACTCGGCCGCCAGGAGGGCGCCGAGGTGCTGATCGGCGGCGAGCAGGCCTACCTGGGCCCTGATTTCGAAGGCGGCTACTACGTCAAGCCCACGCTGTTCAAGGGCCACAACAAGATGCGCATTTTCCAGGAGGAAATCGTCGGCCCGGTGCTGGCCGTGACCACCTTCAAGGACGAGGCCGACGCCCTGGCGATTGCCAACGACACGCTGTACGGCCTGGGCGCCGGCGTCTGGAGCCGCAACGGCAATGTCGCCTACCGCATGGGCCGCGCCATCAAGGCCGGCCGCGTCTGGACCAACTGCTACCACGCCTACCCGGCGCATGCGGCCTTCGGCGGCTACAAGGAATCGGGCCTGGGCC
>JAQGMZ010000032.1 GCA_028292045.1 Polaromonas sp.
GTGTCGGACGGCGAGAACAGCGTCCAGCTGCCTTTTTCCATCACGCGGCGCATGAACAGGTCGGGAATCCAGTTCGACGTGTTCATGTCGTGGGTGCGGCGGCGGTCGTCGCCGGTGTTCTTGCGCAACTCCAGGAATTCCTCGATGTCCAGGTGCCAGGTTTCCAGGTACGCGCAGACCGCGCCCTTGCGCTTGCCGCCCTGGTTGACCGCCACGGCGGTGTCGTTCACCACTTTCAGGAAAGGCACGACGCCTTGCGATTCGCCGTTGGTGCCCTTGATGTGAGCGCCCATGGCCCGCACCGGTGTCCAGTCGTTGCCCAGGCCGCCGGCGAACTTGGACAGCAGCGCGTTTTCCTTGATGGCGTCATAGATGCCGCCCAGGTCATCGGCCACGGTGGTGAGGTAGCACGACGACAGCTGCGAGCGCAGCGTGCCGGCATTGAACAGCGTGGGCGTGCTCGACATGAAGTCGAACGACGACAGCAGCTCGTAGAACTCGATGGCGCGCTCTTCGCGATTTTTTTCGTTCAGCGACAAACCCATGGCCACCCGCATGAAGAAGGCCTGGGGCAGCTCGATGCGCTGCTTGCGCACGTGCAGGAAGTAGCGGTCGAACAGGGTTTGCAGGCCGAGGTAGTCGAACTGCAGGTCGCGCTCGGGCTTGAGCGCCGCGCCCAGGCGGGCCAGGTCGAATTGCTGCACCAGCCTTTCGTCGAGCAGTTCGTGCTTCACGCCCTTGGCGATGAATTCGGGAAAGTAGGTGACGTAGCGCGTTGCCATGGCTTCATGGCTGATTTCCTCGCCCAGCACTTCCTTGCGGATGGTGTGCAGCAGCAGCCGCGCCGTGGCGTAGGTGTAGTCGGGGTCTTTTTCGATCAGCGTGCGGGCCGCCAGGATGGAGGCCTTGTACACCTCCTCGATGGGCACGCCGTCGTACAGGTTGCGCATGGTCTCAAGCACGATGGGGTCGGGTTTGACGTCTGCGCTCAGGTTGGCGCAGGTGGCTTCGATCAGCGCCTGCAGATTGGCAATGTCCAGCGCGACTTTCCTGCCGCCGTCCATCACGTGCAGCTGCGGCACGGCCGGCGTTTGGGCCTGCTGTTGCCGGGCGCGTTCCTGATTGTGCTTTTCGCGGTACAGCACATAGGCCCGGGCGATCTCGTGGTGGCCGCCGCGCATCAGGCCCAGCTCGACCTGGTCCTGCACGTCTTCAATGTGGAACGTGCCGCCGCTGGGGCGCGATCGCACCAGGGCGCGAACAACGGCCTGGGTCAGGCTGTCGACGGTTTCGCGTACGCTGGCCGACGCTGCGCCCTGCGTGCCGTGCACCGCCAGAAAGGCCTTCATCATGGCCACGGCAATCTTGCTGGGCTCGAATGCGACCACAGAGCCATTGCGGCGAATGATCTGGTAATTGACCAGCACGCCGGACGGCGCAGGGCCGTTGCCGCGAACGGAGTGGCCGCCTGCAAGGTCGGACGGAAGGGGAACGGCGAAGGGGGCTGTCTGCATGATTTCCTCTTGTGTTTTACGGCGGTGAACAACGGCTGTGCAGGTCAAAAAACCTTGAAGCCGGTAAAAAAAACGGTCCTGAACAGGACGGATTTTTCTTGATAAAAGTGATTTGAATTATTTGGGTTGCGTGCTGGTTAAGCACTATACCTAGTGTCTGAAGGCTGTGCAACCACTACGGGTAGTGTACCGCCGCAGGCTGTTGCAGAAAGCGCAACCACTGTTTTTTTATGCTTTTTCCGGATTTTCCCTGCGCGCCAAAGCAGCTGGCGCCACCCTGAAAACTTCGCCGGTTCAGGCCGGGCGCGGAAAGTACCGGGTCGGCAAGGCCAGGGCGTTTTGTAGCGCCGTCCAGTCAAATCCGGGGCCAGGGTCGATTTTTCGGCCTGGGGCAATGTGCTCGTGTCCGGCAATATGCGCAACCGGGTAAGCCTGCACAAGCGCCGCGCACAGGCTGGCGAGCGTTTCGTACTGCGGGGCTTCGAAAGTGTTTCCTTCAAGGCCTTCGAGTTCGATGCCGATCGAGTCGTCATTGCACTGGGTCCGCCCCCGGTAGGCGGACTCGCCGGCATGCCAGGCGCGTTCGCCGCATCCCACAAATTGCCAGAGTTCGCCAGCGCGGCTGATAAAAAAGTGCGATGAAACCCGCAGGCCCCGGATGCTCTGGAAATAGGGATGCGCGTCCCAGTCAAGCTGGTTGCCGAACAGGCGCTGCACATGGCCATTGCCGAACTCACCGGGCGGCAGGCTGATGGAATGAATCACCAGCAGGTCGATTTCCGCGCCGTTAGGGCGCTGGCCGAAGTTGGGCGAGGCCATGGCGCGCGCATGCCGGTACCAGCCCCGCTGCCACAAGCGCCCGTTTTCCGGCTGGCTGCTTGATTCAGGCAAGGTCGTCGATCGGTTCAGCTGCATCGTCGTGGCCGGGCGTCGTGATGCCCAGGCGAGCGATCCGGTAGCGGATCTGGCGCAAGCTCAGCCCCAGCCGGACAGCGGCAGCGGTGCGGTTGAATCCCGTTTCATGCAGCACCCTGACCAAAATATTTCGCTCCTGCAAGTCCAGAAAATTTTGCAGGTTTTCCGGCACGGTGACCTCCGGCTCATCGGCCAGTCTCTCGACCTGCAGCAGGCTCTCTTCTCCCAGGGCAACCGCCCGGTGCAGGATGTTTTCCAGTTCACGGACATTGCCATTCAGGGGCAGGGTACGCAGATGCGCCACGATGCCAAGGCTCAGCACGGGTATGTCCAGGCCTGATTCATGGCAGATTCTGGCCAGCAGCGCATCGCACAAGGCGGGCAGGTCGTCCAGCCTTTCGCGCAGCGGCGGCACCATGATCTCGATCACATTGAGCCGGTAGTACAAATCCTGGCGAAAGCTGCCGCTCTCGACGCCAGCTGCCAGGTCTTTGTGGGTGGCGCTGACAATGCGCACATCGACAATGTCTTCCAGGGGAGAACCCAGGGAGCGCACCGTGCGCTCCTGCACCGCCCGCAGCAGCTTGGATTGCATGGCCAGCGGCAGATCGCCGATTTCGTCGAGAAACAGCGTTCCACCCTTGGCCGCCTGAAAGTAGCCCAGCCGGTCTTGCATCGAGCCCGTGTACGCCCCCTTGCGCGCGCCAAAAAACTCGGCTTCCAGCAGATTCTCGGGGATCGCGCTGCAGTTGACCGCCACAAAAGGGTGGCTGGCGCGGTGGCTGCAGCCATGCACGGCGCGCGCCACCAGTTCCTTGCCGGTGCCCGATTCGCCGCGTATGAGCACCGGCGCCATGCTGCCGGCCACTTTCAGTATGCGGGACTTCACTGCACGCATGACAGCTGTTTCACCAACCAGCTTTTGCAATATGGCTGCCGAATCGGCCAGCCTTGCGGTGGCGGGCGCCATGGTGCCGGCCACCGCAGCGCGGGCTTCGGTTTTGACACCGGCCAGCCTGACATTGCGGGTTTCCTGCACCGCTGAAGCCACCACGCTGCGGAATTGCTTGAGATCCACCGGTTTGGTCAGGTAGTCAAAGGCACCGGCCTTGAGTGCCTCGACCGCGTTTTCCGCCGATCCGTGCGCTGTGATGACCACGCAGCGCTCGGCCCGCTGCTGTTGGGCAAGGTCGCGCAGCAGTTCCAGCCCCAGCCCGTCCGGCAGCCGCATGTCGGTGATCACGGCATCAAAACGGCCTGCGTTGAGATGCTCCCGCGCCTGCTGGAGCGTGCTGGCGGCCTCGATCCGATAGCCTTGCCTGAGCAGCGTCAGCTCGTACAAGGTGCGCAGATCGGGCTCGTCATCAATAATCAGGATGCGGCCGGGCAGCAGTCCCGGGGATGAGGCATTCATGATTTTTCAGACAAGGATGGTGTCCATGTTCGGCAGTTCGGCGGCAATGCGCTGGTGGTCAGGCCAAAACATGACAAAAAACTCGTTGCCTTGCACGTTGTTGCGCAAAACACGCTGATAACCGATCCGCGCGCCATAGCGCTCGCACAGTTCGCGGCAAATATAAAGGCCCAGCCCGGTTGAGCGGCTTTCGGACGAGAAGAACGGCTCGAACAGGTGCGCTTGCACGGTTTCCTCCAGCGGTTGGCCATCGTTCCAGACGGCCAGCCTGGCATGGCCGGGCTCCAGCAACTGGGTGCTCACTTCTACAGCCTGGGCGGCGCCCGTGGCGTAGCGCAGTGCATTGTCCAGCAGGTTGAGCATCAGGCGGCGTAAATGGTCGTCGTCGAAACACACCTGGGCATTGGCGCTGGCGGTGTGGATGCGCAACAGGCGCGAAGCCGCGTTTTGTCCTGCCCATTCATGGGCAATGCGCCGGGCCGCTTCATCAAGCCGCAAGGTGGTGGTCTGCGGCGCCGGGATTTGCTGCTGCGCGCGCGAAATGTTGAGCACCTCGTCGACGATCTTCGCCAGGCGCCGGGCGTTTTGCCCAATCATGCCGGTGAGTTGTCGATGAGCCGCATCGCGCAGGTCTTCCTCCAGCAGCGCATTGGCCTGTGAAATGGCTGCCAGCGGATTGCGGATCTCGTGCGCGACCGCCGCCGACATGCGCCCCATGGCCGCCAGCTTTTCAATGCGAACACGCGCCTCCATTTCACGCAGGTCTTCCAGAAACACCACGCACAGGCTTTCATGTGCGCCGTCCCTGGAGTCCGCCAGGCGGGAACGGGCCTGCAGGCGTTTGGCATTGAGCTGCGGATGGGCCAGGCTGATGTGGCTTTCCTGGGCAGATTGTTGCGCGAACGTGTTTTGCATCAGCACCACCAGCGGTTGCCAGGCCGGTTGCGACGCCAGTTTGAACGGGGTCGGGTAAAAGGATTCCCGTGCGGCCAGAAAACGCCGGGCAGCGGGATTGGCCGAGCGCACGAAGCCATTGGCATCCATGACCAGCACGCCTTCGGCCAGCGTGGCTACCACCAGTTCATTGACTTGTATCTGCAGATGAGCCGCCCGCTGGCTTTCTTTTTTCAGGGTTTCCTCCCGTACCAGCCGCTGGGCCAGCTGGTTGGCCAGCAGCGCCACCAGAAAAAAACCGGACCCGCTCAGCGCTGCTTGCAACAGCTGCGCATTCATTTCTCCGCTGCCCTTCACCGAGTTCCACGAAGCATCGGTCAGCAGCACCAGCGTCACGCTGGCCGCGGTGCCGAAAGCCAGCAGGATGGGCCCCAGTACCGAGGCCAGCAACACGGGCAGCGCAAAGAGCGGGGTGTAATTGAGCGGGCTGGCCTGAAAAAAATTGAGCAGCGAAAACGTTATCACGTCCACGCCGATGGTAAGCAGCCACAAGCCGTCAAAAGTGCTGCTTGGCGGCCGCGGATGACCCCAGAAACGCACGGCCAGCGTGGCGAAGAGGTAGGCAATGCATCCTGCCAGCATCCATGTGTTCAGCACCGTGCCCAGTGCATGGAGCGCCTGCTGCATGCCCACCAGCACCACAGCAATGGTGATGCGGGCGTTCATGAACACCCGCCAGAGGCGTCCGAAAGAGCCTTGCGCCGTGTCCGGTTCCCATGCGTCGGTCACCTGGCCTGCCGAGTTGCGCCAAAAAAGCTTGGGCAGCTTCACCTTTAGGCTCCTGCCTCGCGGCGGTGCGCCTCGCTGCAGTAAAACCCGTCGCCCCCGATCAAGGCTTCGGAACGGGGCAGGTGGACATGGCAAATGCCGCAAGCCACCATTTCAGTGATTTCCCGGGGCTTGCCAGAACCGCTGCCGCTGCGTTTAGGCGCCGCTGCGTTTTTTCGGCTGCGGCGGCCACTTCGCCACAGCCAGAAAACAACCAGGATCAGGAGAATGACAATCAGGTATTTCATGTCCGCCTCAAAATGACTTCGAGGACGAAACGGGAACCGGCATAGCTCAGCAGCAGCAGCCCCGCGCCCAGGTACAGCACGCGCACGGCTTTCAAGCCGCGCCAGCCCAGCCGGGCACGGCCTGTGAGCAAGCCTGCAAAGGCCATCCAGGCCAGCAGCGAAAAAATGGTCTTGTGGTCCCACTTCCAGCCCAGGCCGGGGCCATACAGCGTTTCGGCAAACACCCAGCCCACCAGCAGGGTCGCCGAAAGCAGCACGAAACCGGCTTCAACAAATCGGAAGGTCAGCCGTTCCAGCGTGAGCAGGGGCACGCCGGTGTCGATCTGTTCGGCCTGCCGGATGGCGCGTTCGGCCCGCACCATCAGCCAGCCATGCACAACCGCCGCGGCAAACAGGCCATAGGAAGCAATGCCCAGCGCCCAGTGCAGCGGCAGCCACGGCGAGGCGATCAGGTGGTAGGCCGTGCCCGGAAAAACAATCGACAGCAGCACTGCGGCGCTGCCCAGTCCTGCCAGCGCCCAGTGCGCCTGGAGCTGGGGAAATAGCCGGCGCTCCACCGCGTAGACCGTCAGGACCAGCCAGACCGTCATCGACAGCGCAGGGGCAAAACCAAAGCGCGGCGGCGTGCCCAGCAAAGCTTCGACCAAGGTCAGGGCGTGCAGTCCCCAGGCCATGAAAAGCAGGGCGCGCAGGGCGTCCCTGCCCAGGCGGGGAGTGGACAGGGCAAGCACTGCATAGGCGGCAGCCGCGCCAACAGCCGCGCCCAAGCCCCACCCACTGCTGAAAGCTAAAATCATGCCGACAGTTTAGCGCCTGGCCAAGTCATTTCTGGCCTTTGGCACCCTTGCAGCGCCTCGTTTCAGGACACTTCTTCATGGCTACAGCTCTTACCGACAAGTTATCCCGCCTCGTCAAGGAAATGCGCGGCCAGGCCCGCATCACGGAATCCAATGTGCAGGACATGATGCGCGAAGTCCGCATGGCCTTGCTCGAAGCCGACGTGGCCCTGCCGGTGGTGCGCGATTTTGTGGCGCGCGTCAAGGAAAAAGCCCTGGGCCAGGAGGTGATGGGCTCGCTCTCGCCCGGGCAGGCGCTGGTCGGCATCGTCAGCCGGGAACTGGCTTCAACCATGGGTGAGGGGGTCAGCGACATCAACCTGGCCGCCCAGCCGCCTGCCGTGATCCTGATGGCGGGCCTGCAGGGTG
>JAQGMZ010000054.1 GCA_028292045.1 Polaromonas sp.
CGGGTCAGCGACCAGATGATCATCAAGACCAGCGCAAGCAGGATCACCGCATTGGCCGCCGCCAGCGGGACCTGCAGGTAAGAGGTCTGCACCTGGATGATCTTGCCGATGGAGGCGATCTGCTGGCCGCCCATCACGCCGATGGTCACGAAGTCGCCCATCACGATGGTGATGACGAAGATCGAGCCAATGATGATGCCGGTGCGCGAGAGTGGAATGATGACGTTCCACAGTGTCTGCCAGCCGGTGGCGCCGCTGTCGTTGGCCGCCTCGATCAGGCTGCGGTCGATGCGCATCATGGAGTTGAAGATTGGCACGATCATGAACATGGTGTAGAGGTGAACGAACGCCAGCACCACCGAGAAGTCTGAAAACAGCAGCCACTCAATCGGCTGATTGACCAGTCCCATGCCGGCCAGGCCCTGGTTGACCAGTCCGTTGCGGCCCAGCAGCGGCACCCAGGAGATCATGCGGATCACGTTCGAGGTCCAGAACGGAATCGTGCACAGCACGAACAGCAGCGTCTGCACGCCCGACGAGCGGACATGAAACGCCAGGAAATACGACACCGCAAAGCCGGCCACCAGCGTGATGAGCCAGACCAGAAAGCTGAACTTGAAGGTGGACAGGTAGGTCTTGAAGGTCACGCACAGCTCGGACGTGTTGCCGCAGCCTTCGAAGATGGAGACATAGTTTTTCAGCGTGAAGCCGGGCAGCAGCTCGTATTCGTTGAAGTCCCAGAAGCTGACCATCAGGATCAGCGCCAGCGGAATCAGGAAGAACAGCACGAACACCGCCGTCAGCGGCAGCGCCTGCCACCAGGCGGCCAGCGACCGGCCGGGCGCCCTGGCAGGGCTGGAGTGGGCGGCGGTGGCAGGAGCGCTCATGAAGATTCCAGGTGGTAGGTTGTCAGCCGGCTCGGCAAGCACAGCGAAGCCCGTGCAGGTAGCGGCGAGGAACCGGCTTCGACGGGCCGCAGCGGTTGCCCCCTGCAAGGGGAAGGCCGCTACACGAAGTGTGCGTCAACGGGGGCGTACTTGCTGTACGGCAACGGGGTTTGAGCCCATCAGGCAGCCACGAACTCATTCCACTTCTGGACCATGTAGTTGTTCTCGTCCATCAGCGCGTTCCAGCAGGCGATGCTGCCCATCCGGGCTTCATAGCTGCCGCCGTCGCGCACTGCACCCAGCTTGGCCAGCACGTCGCCGGTCGGGCTCTTGATGTCCTGGCTGGCAGGTTTACCTTCCATCCAGTAGGCCCATTCATAGGCTTCCATTTTTGTCTTGGCGGTATCCAGCACGGCGCTGTAATAGCCCTGGCGATTCAGGTAGGCGCCGGCCCAGCCGTCGAGGAACCAGTTGATGAACTCATAGGCGCCGTCCTGCTTCCTGCCCGACAAGGTGGCCGGCAAACCGAAACCGGCGGCCCAGGCCCGGTAGCCTTCCTTCAGCGGCTGGAAGTTGCAGGCAATGCCCTTGGTGCGCACGGCGGTCACGGCCGGGCTCCACATCGACTGGATCACCACTTCACCCGAAGCCATCAGGTTCACCGACTCGTTGAAGTCTTTCCACAGGCTGCGGAACTGGCCGGCTTTCTTGGCTTCGATCAGGGTCTTGATGGTCAGGTCGATTTCCGGCTTGGTCATGTTGCCCTTGTCCGGGTACTTGTACAGCCCGAGCGCCTCGACCACCATGGCCGCGTCCATGATGCCGATGGACGGAATGTTCAGGATGGCCGCCTTGCCCTTGAATTCGGGGTTTAGCAGTTCGGCCCATGAAGTGATGGGGCGCTTGATCAGGTCGGGGCGAATGCCCAGCGTGTCGGCGTTGTAGACCGTGGGAATCAGCGACATGAACTGCGTTGGTGTTTTCGAGAACACCTTGGATTTTTCGCCTTCCAGGTAAATCACCTTCTTGGGCGCCGTGCCCTGGTCGCCCACGGCCTTGCCGCCCACCATGCCGGTGGTGAACAGCGGCGTGATCTTGTCGGCATTCTTGATGCGCTTGGTGTCGATGCCCTTGAGGTTGCCGGTGGGCACGATTTTCTTGAGCGAGAAGTATTCGGTGTCGATCAAATCGAAACTGTTGGGCGCGGTGACGGCGCGCTTGGTCACGTCGTCGGTCGTCACGGCCACGTACTGGATGGTGATGCCGGTGTCCGCCTTGAATTTCGCGGCAATGGCCTTGTCCTGGTTCACGGCGGTGCCGAGATAGCGCAAGACGATCTTTTCCTGCGCATGCACGGCCGGCGCCATGCCGGCGGCCAGGATGCCGGCCATGCCCGCGGTGCCCTTGAGCAGGGCGCGCCGCTGAAGGCCTGCAGCAAGGTCTTTTTGATTGAAAGGTGCGTCGGACATGGTGCAAACTCCTGGTGGCGTGAGAATCTTCTTGCGAAGTGGCGGATGGAAAAATGAAATGCCGACGGCAAAAAGTCAGGCGGTGGCCGTGACCGGCGCACAGCGTTGGGCCTGTAGCGGGTGTGCCGCTTCCGGCGCCCACGACAGCTGAACGGCTTCGCCCAGCGAATAGGGCCGGACCGCGAACGCCGATTCCGACACCATCACCGACAGCTCGGCCGTGGCGTGGGCACTTTGCGACGCACCCGGTTTTTGCAGCCCCAGCAGCACATAGGTGCCCTGGTATTCGACATCGGTGACAACGGCGCGCTGGTTGTGCGGCCCCTCGGGCGCGGCCTGGCCAGCGGGCGTGAGCTGCATGTGGTCCGTGCGAACGCCAATTTTTCCGGCGGGGGTGTTCAGTACGTTGTGCCCACCCATGAAGCGCGCGACGAATTCACTGGCCGGACGGTTGTAGACCTCGTGCGGCGAGCCGACCTGCTCGATCAGCCCGTGGTTCATCACCACCATGGTGTCGCCCAGCGCCATCGCTTCTTCCTGCGAGTGGGTGACGTGGATGAAGGTCAGGCCCAGCTCCTTTTGCCAGCGGCGCAGCTCGGCGCGCATCTGGATGCGTAAAAAAGGGTCCAGCGCCGACAGCGGCTCGTCAAGCAGCAGCACCCTGGGCTGGGTGATCAGGGCGCGGGCCAGCGCCACGCGCTGCTGCTGGCCGCCCGAGAGTTCGGCGGGCTTGCGCCCGGCCAGGGCGCTCATCGCCACTCGGTCAAGCAAATCCCTGGCGCGGGACAGCCGCTCGGCCTTGCCCATGCCCTTCATCTTCAGGCTGAAGGCCACGTTGTCGAGCGCCGACAGGTGCGGAAACAGCGCAAAGCTCTGGAACATCATGGCCGTGCCCCGGTCGGCGGCGGGCAGGTTGGGGATGTTGCGGTTGTCCAGCAGGATGTCGCCGCTGGTCACCGACTCGTGGCCCGCCATCATGCGCAGCGTGGTGCTCTTGCCGCAGCCCGAAGGCCCCAGCAGGCAACAATAGCTGCCGCTGGTGATGCGCAGGTTGATGCTGTCCACCGCCGGGCTGCCCTGCGCATAGCGTTTGGTCAGGGCGATCAGCTCGATGGCGGCGGGGCTGGAATGAGGGGCGGCGGCATTCATCCAACCTTTGCTTGCAAAACATGTGCCAGCTCTGTATACGGCCCGATGGCAGGATTGTGTACAAAATCGCACAAGCCTGGTGCATCTAATTCTTGAGCAAAATAAGCATCCAGCGCACGAATTTCTTCATCCAAGGGCGTGACGCTGGCCATCGTGCGCCGGACGTGCACTCGTCGTTCGCCGGGCTGCGCAAGTCAAAGAATGTTCTCCAGGCAATGCGCCGCGAATAAGCGCAATTGCTGGGCAAGCTGCGGGTTTTTATGGAAATCGGCAAGCCGGGAGCCCGGCGCGTCGATGCTGGCGGGCGGGCAGTAGGCCGGCAAGGTGGGAAGCCAGCTCGCCGGTGGGCCGCTAGCGCCGCGGCTGCCTCTGCCACGCCCGGTGCCTGCATCCCCGGAACCACGTGACGGCCTTGTGCCGCTGATCTGTAAATGGAAATAGCTGCCAGCGCATGGTTTTCATGCGCAAGCAGCTATTGAAATAATGGCAATACAGTTGATGAAACTGACTGGTTTCAGCGCAATCCGAAATAGGACAAGACAACGCCAATGACCACAACAAGACCGACGATGTAAATGATGGTATTCATGATTTTCCTCTTTGGGACGCTGGACGCTCCGACATGGGGCTCCTTATAAGCATTCATCTTCCCGGCGCCGGAAATTTTTGGCTGTAGGCAGCCCCACTTAAAAATCGTCGGACAAAGCCCCTGCGGATCAAAAGGGCTAAATTTCAGCCGCCTCGACCAGAAAGCGCACCCGCTTCACCCCCTGCCACTCGTCCGCGTCCAGCCGGAACGCCAGCGTGACGCGCGCCGGCAAGGCCTCGGTATGGCCGAACCAGATGCCGTCCACCGGCTGCCCCTGGTGCTTGAGCTTGAGGGCCAGGTGTTTTTCACCGACCAGCCGCTGCGACACCACCTCTACTTCTTCGCTGAAAGTAGGCGCGGCAAAGCCCTGGCCCCAGACTTCGCGGTGCAGCGTGTCCACCAGGTCGGCTCTGCGGTATTCGGGCGCCAGCGGGCCGTCGGTCTCCAGGCGCCGCGTCAGGGTGGCGGCGTCCAGCCATTCACGGGCCACCTGCTGCAAGCCGTGCTCGAAAGCTTCGAAATTTTCTTCGGCAATCGTGCATCCGGCCGCCATGGCGTGGCCGCCAAAGCGCAGCAGCACGCCCGGGTGGCGCTTGGCGACCAGGTCCAGCGCATCGCGCAGGTGAAAGCCAGGAATCGAACGGCCCGAGCCTTTCAGTTCGTGTTCCTTGCCGGGCGCCTGGCTGGCGGCAAACACAAAAGTCGGCCGGTGCAGCTTGTCCTTGATGCGCGAGGCCACGATGCCCACCACGCCTTCATGGAAATCCGGGTCAAAGATTGAAATGGCCGGCGGCGGTTCTTCATCTTCGTCAATCATGGCGTCGGCCGCCAGCTGCGCCTGCTCGCGCATGCCGGACTCGATGCTGCGGCGTTCGCGGTTGATCCCGTCGAGCATCTGCGCCAGCTCGTCGGCCCGCGCCGCATCGTCGGTGATCAAGCATTCGATGCCCAGCGTCATGTCGGCCAGGCGGCCTGCGGCGTTGATGCGGGGACCGAGCGCAAAGCCAAAATCGAAGGTGGTGGCCGCGCTTGCCTGGCGGCCGGCGGCCTTGAACAGGCCGGCGATGCCGGCGGGCATGGCGCCGGCGCGGATGCGCTTCAATCCCTGGGCGACCAGGCGCCGGTTGTTGGCGTCCAGCTTGACCACGTCGGCCACGGTGCCCAGCGCCACCAGCGGCAGCAGCGCATCCAGCTTGGGCTGGCCGGCGGCGTCGAACAAGCCGCGCCCGCGCAGCTCGGCGCGCAACGCCAGCAGCACGTAAAACATCACGCCCACGCCAGCCATGGACTTGCTGTCAAAGCCGCAGCCGGGCTGGTTGGGGTTGACGATCACGTCGGCTTCGGGCAGGCGGATTTCTTCATTGAACAGCGCCGGCAAATGGTGGTCGGTCACCAGCACCTGCATGCCCAGCGCCCTGGCACGCGCCACGCCGTCGATGCTGGCAATGCCGTTGTCCACCGTGACCAGCACGTCGGCGCCGCTGGCCTTCACGCGCTCGGCGATTGGCGCGGTCAGTCCATAGCCGTCGACGATGCGGTCCGGCACCAGGTAGCTGACGTGGGCCGCACCCAGCAGCTTGAGGCCGCGCAGCGCAACGGCGCAGGCGGTGGCGCCGTCGCAGTCGTAGTCGGCCACCACGCAGATGCGCTGGTTGGCGGCCATGGCGTCGGCCAGCAGGCGGGCGGCTTGTGCCGTGCCGAGCAGGGAAGCCGGCGGCAGCAGCCGGGCCAGTCCGTCGTCCAGTTCGTCGGCGCCGTGTACGCCGCGCGCGGCGTAAAGCTGGGCCAGCAAGGGGTGAATGCCGGCCTGCTGCAGCGCCCAGACGCTGCGCGGGGGCACATCGCGTACCTGAATTTTCATGGTGAATGACCTGGATGTTGAATGAATGTGAATCTGCTTACAGCTGCTTGAGCATGTCCAGCGTGCGCAAGGGGCTGAAAATTCTTGAAAATCTGGTCCACAGGCCATCGCGATGCGTCTCGAAAGTCTGGACGCTGCTTTCGCCGCACAGGCTCAGGCGCACGGTATCGCCCGCTCGCTGCCGGGCCAGCAACTGCGCGATCTCGCCTGCATCCAGCGCCTGCCACGCTGCGGCATAGGCGGCCCAGTCTTCCCGGAAAGCCGCCTGGGCCAGGCTGCGCGGTGCGCTGACTTGCTCCCTCCGGGAGAGAGCCGGGGTGAGGGCTTCCCCGTCAGGCGTCGAAGGCAGGTCTCCCGTGCCGCTGATCCAGAACGAATTGACCCGCATCTGGCCCTGCGATTCGCGCCCGTCATTGAACGGGTGCGTGTACAGCAGCATCTGCATTTCATTTTGCAGCCGCCGCAGTGGCCCGGCCTGCGGGCCACCCGGCAACCAGGCGTCCACATTGCGCCCCATCACCCGGTCCAGCGAGGCGGTGGGCAAGCCGCGAAACAGTTCGCCTTCGGCCAGCCAGCGCCCGGCCGTCCGGTAATGCAGCGCGATGCCGTCGGTCTCGAAATAAGGCTGCATCAGCGCCAGCAGCGCGCGCGATTCGCTTTCCTGGAAATCCAGCAGGCCCGGGTCGCTCAGCGTGGCATGCAGGTGGCCCATGGCCCAGTGGCAGGGCGTTATCCAGGCCCAGGCTTTGCCGGGGGCCGCGTGCCCGTGCTCCAGCGCTTCGCTGGCGGCCCAGGGAAGCTGGCCGTCGGCGGTTTGCAGCGTGGCCAGGCCCAGGGCCCGGGCCGCGGCGCGCTCATGCGGCGGCGAGAGCGATTCCGCCTCCCGGGTGTCGGTCTGCACAAGATGCATGCCTTGGAGCAACTGATCCAGGTGCTTCAGGCCGTGCTGCGGCAGCGATTGCAGGGTGGGCAGCCAGGCGTCGGCGCTGCAGGCGGCAAAAGGAAGCAGCAAATGGCATGTTGATTCGGAGGGCATGAGCCTATTGTCCCGGATGCCCGACAATCCGCGCTATGCAAATCCCCTATGAGCTGATTCTGGGCTGGCGTTATACCCGCGCCGGCCGCGCCACCCGGCGAAACGGCTTTATTTCCTTCATCTCGGGCGTTTCCATGCTCGGCATTGCGCTGGGCGTGGCCGCGCTGATCATTGTCCTGAGCGTGATGAACGGCTTTCAAAAAGAAGTCCGCGACCGCATGCTGGGCGTGATCTCGCACATCGAGGTGTTCGCGCCCGGTGGCGGCGCCCTGGCCGATGCGCAAAAAACCCTGGCCGAGATACGGGCCAACCCGGAAGTCGTGGGTGCCGCAACTTTCATAGCGGCGCAGGCTCTGCTGGCGCGCGGAGAAGATATGAAAGGCACGCTGGTCCGGGGCATTGACCCGGGGCTGGAAGGCCAGGTCACCGACCTGGCGGTGGAACTCGAGAAAACCGCTTTTCCCAAGCTCGTCAGCGGCGAATTCGGCGTGGTGCTGGGCGGGGAACTGGCCCGCGCCATGGGCGTGCGCGAAGGCGACAGCGTGACGCTGATCGCGCCCAATGGCCAGGTCACGCCGGCCGGCGTCGTGCCGCGCCTGAAGCAGATGACCGTGGTGGGCACGTTCGACTCGGGGCATTTCGAATACGATTCGGCGCTGGTGATGATGCACCAGGACGATGCCGCGCGGATTTTCCGGCTGGAGGGGCCGACCGGCATCCGCATCAAGCTCAAGGACCTGCACCAGGCGCGCCAGGTGGCGCTAAAGCTGTCGCAAACGCTGAGCGGCGACCTGCTGATCCGCGACTGGACGCGGCAGAACAAGACCTGGTTTGCCGCCGTGGAGCTTGAAAAACGGATGATGTTCATCATCCTGACGCTGATCGTGGCGGTGGCGGCCTTCAACCTGGTCAGCACGCTGGTGATGACCGTGACCGACAAGCGCGCCGACATCGCCATCCTGCGCACGCTGGGCGCCAGCCCGAAAAGCATCATGGGCGTGTTCATGGTGCAGGGCGCGATGGTCGGCGTGATCGGCACCTTCTCGGGCCTGCTGCTGGGCCTGGGGGTGGCCTTCAACATCGACGTGATCGTGCCGGCGCTGGAGCGGCTGCTGAACGCCGACTTTCTGCCCAAGGACATCTACCTCATCAGCCGAATGCCCAGCGAGCCGCAGTACAGCGACATCATGCCCATCGTGGTGATTTCGCTGATTCTGGCTTTTCTGGCCACCATCTACCCCAGCTGGCGCGCCAGCCGCGTGAACCCGGCCGAAGCGCTTCGGTATGAGTGAAGCCCCCACGCTCCCTGCTGCGCGTGATTCGCTGCCCACCGAGGGGGCCGCTGCGCCTGCGGTCTGGCAAAGCCAGTCCCGCGGCCCTGGCTGGTGAAGAATTTCTGCGGACATTGCTATGAACCCTGCGCTTTCCAAAACCGAATTACTCCCTCTGCCTCTGGGAGAGTGCAGGGGTGACGGTGTCCCCGGCTCTGCGGCTCCTGCTGGTGAAGAATTTCTGTGGACATTTCTATGAATCCAACGCTTTCCAAACCCGAATTACTCCCTCTCCCTTTGGGAGAAGTTAGGGGTGAGGGCCTCCCCGAACCCGCATCAACGCTGCAATCTGAAATCGTGCTGCGCGCTTCTGGCCTGACCAAGCGCTTCACCGAAGGCCGGCTCGACGTGACGGTGCTGCAGGGCGTAGACCTGCAGGTGCACCGCGGCGAAACGCTGGCCATCGTGGGCACTTCGGGTTCAGGCAAAAGCACCTTGCTGCACCTGATGGGCGGCCTGGATGCGCCAAGCAGCGGGCAGGTGGAACTGAAGGGGCGGGTATTGTCCAGCCTGTCGCCTGCCCAGCAAGGCGAACTGCGCAACCGGCACCTTGGTTTTGTCTACCAGTTTCACCATTTGCTGCCCGAGTTCAGCGCACTGGACAACGTTGCCATGCCGCTGTGGATCCGGCGTCAGGACCGGGCCAAGGCATCAGCGGTTGCCAGCAAAATGCTTGCCAGCGTGGGGCTTGAAGACCGTATCCACCATCGCCCGTCCGAGTTGTCGGGCGGCGAGCGCCAGCGGGTTGCCATTGCCCGGGCGCTGGTCACCCAGCCGGCCTGCGTGCTGGCCGACGAGCCCACCGGCAACCTCGACCGCTCAACCGCTGACGGCGTGTTCCAGCTGATGCTCAGGCTGGCGCGGGAGCACGGCACGGCTTTTGTCGTGGTGACGCACGACGAGGCCCTGGCGGCGCGCTGCGGCCGGCAATTGCGGTTGGTGCTGGGGAAACTTTCCGAAGCCAGTTGAAGCGGCGCGGCGTCCCGGGTGGCGCTGCCATGGGCGGGCAGGCATAAAAAAAGACAGGCCAGGCCTGTCTTTTTACAAGGCGCACGGTCAATTACTTGACGGTGGCGGCTTTCACGTCGGCCTTGCCTTCGGCTTTCACCGCTGCGGAGGCGATGGCGGCATTGGCCTTGTCGGCCTGCGCTTCGACCTTGACCTTGTCGGTCTTGGCGACGGCATTGACGACTGCCTTGTCGGCTTTGGCCTCGGCCTTGACATCGGTTTTCTCGGCCTTGGCTGCAGCGGCTACCTTGTCCTCGGGGGCTGCCTTGGCAACCTTGGCATCGGCTTTTACCTTGGTGTGGCTGGCCTTGTCATGGGCTTTGGCCTGAGCCTTGCCGGAAGCCGCTACGGCTTTTTCCACCTTGGCGTCTGCCTTGGCATCGATCCTGGCTTCGGTGGCGCTGGCTTTGGCGGTAGCCTTGTCTGCCTTGACTTCTGCTTTTACAACGGCAGGGGTGGCGGCCGGCACGGCTGGAGCCGCTGGCGCCTGGGCAAACGCACCGGAAACAAACAAACCGGCGATCAGGGAAGCGAGTAACTTGTTCATGGGAAGCCTTTGGTTAAAGTTAATTGATACGGCAATATCGTTTCAATTGATCGATTAACGGTGGCTCGACCGTCCCAGTTGACGACGCTTACAAGGGGTTGCAATTCGGATCCCGGCTTTTTCCAGGTTCCAGTCTGATGTTGCCTTGCTTGCGCTGTCCGCCATTGCAACCTTGGCGGCCGCAGGCGCCGGCCAAAGCTTCCGGTGAAGCATAATGGCCGGTTGCGCGTCGTGTAGTGCGGCGGGTCGAACCTCCGGCGCCCGTCCCGGACCGTGGACAGGTGCGCACCCAACGCATCGCTGCAAGAAAACACACACCCAATCGCATGACGGACCACTACACCACCCTGGGGCTGAGCAGCGCAGCGACACTGGCCGACGTCAAAAAAGCGTTTCGCCAGAAAGCGTCCTTCTGGCATCCCGACAAAAATGCCGCCCCGCATGCCGCCACCCGCTTTCGGGCCGTGCAGGAAGCCTATGAAGTGCTTTCCAGCGCTGACCGGCGCCAGGCCTATGACGACAACCGCCGCCGCAACCTGCTGGACAGCCCGCTCGACACTGCGCAGGAAATCTGGAACCATTATTTCAACGCCCTGCTGTAAAAGCCGGCGCCGCGCCGCTGCCTGGCCATTGCCATCACAACCTTCCCTATGAATATTTCACCTTTTTTCCTTGACCTGCATTCGGCCTACCAGGCTGAAATGGACGACCTGACCTTTGACTCCGACGGCCGCGACGTGCTGCGCCAGCGCCTGGCCGACAAGCGAAAACAGATCGGCTTTCTGGTGCAGATGATGGAACTCAGCCCGGAAATGGTCGCGGTCATCTTTCACCAGGGCTTTTCCTTCAGCCGTCCGGCCATGATGGACCACCTGCTCAGCCATGACGCCGACGAGTTGCCCGAGTGGGGCGGCCTTGCGGACGGAGTGGACATGGCGCCCTGGACGCGGCAACTGGTCGAGGTCATCTTGCAGGCGCCAAAGGGCGAATGGTTTTTGTCGGTGGCGGCGGGCCTGCATTACCTGGCGGGCAAGCCGGCGGTGGCTTCTGTCCGGGCGGGCGACGACGAAACGGACGATGATAATGGCGAAGAGGACGACGGCTCCGATGGCCAGGACGATTTCAACAACCATGAAAGCGACGAAGTGCGCGGCGACGCCCGGGACCGCGAAGAGTCCGGCGCCAACTGGCTGGAAGGCCAGGGCTTTGACCGCAAGGACTGACCGGAGTCACTCGGCCGCCCTAGCAACCTAGTAATTTCAAGCGCTTATGAACCACCTTGCCCTGATTGAAAAAACCCAGCAACTCATTGCCGCCGGCGACATTGTGGGCGCCGAGTCCGCGCTGGTCGAACTGGCCGACGCCGAGGGCGATGCCGCATTGATGGTGGTGCTGGAAATGCTGCCCGCCAAGGACATCCTGGCCGTGATCCGCGAATACGACAATTCGAAGGAATCGGTGGTCAACCTGCTGGTCACGCCCGAGCAGTTTGCCCGGGCCGTGGTGATTGAAAAACAGTACAAGGACCTGACGCGCACCCACTTGCGCGGCATGATGAACGCGATCATCTTCCGCGAGGACGCCGATCCGCTGGCGTTCATCAACGCCATTGGCGACCTGGAAGGCGGCAGCGAGGCCCTGGCCGACTATTTCACCGAAAAGTGGGACCGCATCGAGGCTTTTGCCAGCAACGGCAGCTTCGATGCGTTGAAAGACACCGGCGAGCTGATTTCCAAGGCCGACCTGCAAGCCCGCAGCTATGAACGCCCGCAGGTCGAGCAGGACGAGATTGCCGACCACGACTGGATGGAGCTGGCCTGGCTGCTGCGCTACCAGAACCCCGACCTGTTCATCGAGATGCTCACCGTGCTGCGGGCCAAGGCGCGTGCCCATGACCTGGGCGCAGACGACGAAGATGCGCTGGACGACGAGGACGACGGCAAGGTCGAGACCGGCGACACCGACCGGGGCCGGGCCACCCCGGCCGCGCGCGATTCGGACGAGGAATCGGCGATCTGACGCTGCCGCAGCCCCACAGCACTTGTTCCACCATGACGATGAACCCTCCTGCGCCCGTTATCCTTGCAGCCGTATCGCTTTACGATGCGCGTCCTTTTTTCGAAAAGGCGCTTCAGTTCGGTGTGCAACAAGGCATCATCGGCCAGCCCAAGCTCGACCAGATATGCCTTGAGGCGCCCAAGGGCATGGTGCAGATCGCCCGGTATTTCGGCAATGAAAACCTGCGGCCGGACATTGAAAAAGCCCGTGACCGCATCGTCAACCTGGTCAGCCTGTACCTGGAAAGCAGTTGCGCCGGCGACCTGCGCCAAGCCGCCGAATCGCTGCGCGACCATTCCTTCCTGTCGCGCTCCAAGGGCGGATCGGACATGCTGAGAGACCTGCTGGCGCTACCGGAAAGCACCAGCTTTCATGCCAGGCTGGACACGGTTGCCGAGGCCGGAGCGCCGCCCCGGGGGTTGGCGGAGTGGTCGCTCAGGAGTCTTGCCGACTACCAGGCCGAACTGGCCCGGCGCACCCCGGTCCGGCTGGAAAAAGAAGCGGCGGTCTGGCTGGCGGAGCATTTGGGCATGCACGTCGAAACGCTGGAAGAAGCCCATACGCATGCCGAGGCGGTGATCCGCAGCGCCCTGCTGTCGCTCGCCACACGGCGCACCGAACTGCCCGATTGGGTCGAGTTTGAAAAAATGGTGACGGACCTGCGCAAGAAATACCGCGCTGCCCGGCAAAAAACGCCCGCGCCAGACAAAAAGACCGGCACTGCCGGCGTCCGGCCGCAGGCTTTTTCCATCACCCTGCCCGCAGGTTTGCCCGATGAATTCCGGGCCGTGGTCGAGGACATGCGCCAGTCGGTGCTGGCCGACCTGCCGCAGCTGCTCGAGAGCGCGTTGTCGCCCCGGGCGCTTTTTGCCGCTGACACCGAAGACCAGCATCCGCCCCTGCTCGGCCGCTACTTCTGGGTCGAGGACATTTCCAGCGAGATGCACCACCATGAGCGCGCGGTGTCGCAGGCATGGGACAAGGTCACCGGGGGAAGTTGCGACGACGGCTCGATCCTGACCCTGCTGGTCTGCGCAGCCGCAGGCGCCACGCCCAAGACCGCTCTCAGCGAAAAAGCCGCCGTGGCGCTGGTGCGCAAGATGCAGAAGCCGGCTTCTGCGCCGGGTTTCGATCCCGAACTGGCGCGCCAGTACATCCTGGACCATGCGCCCGCCGAGCACCAGGAGGCCTACCTTGAACTGTGGGCGGATTTTGTGGAAGAAGCCCAGCCCACCTTTCAAAGCGATTCGACTTTTGCCCGCAAGGATGCCTTGGCCCTGCTCAAGCGCGAATGCCATGTGATGGCCTGAACAGGCGTCCACACTGTGACAAATTGCGCGATTTTCGGGAATCGGGAAAGTTCCTGACGCAGCTCATCCATGCGGCGAGTGGTATGCTGCACTGCAACATATTCGCCATCGCCTGACCCTTGGGCGCTGGGTGAATGCACAGACAGGAGGCAACTTTGCTTTTTGGAAAACGCGGCTTGCAGCCCATCAATCTTGCCCTTCAGGGTGGAGGCGCCCATGGGGCTTTCACCTGGGGCGTGCTGGACCAGCTGCTGGAAGACGGCCGCACCAATTTTGAAGGTGTCAGCGGCACCAGTGCCGGCGCCATGAATGCGGTGGTGCTGGCCCACGGGTTGATGACGGGCGGGCGGGACGGCGCGCGCGCTGCGCTGCACAACTTCTGGACCCAGGTGGCCGGCAGCCTGCCATTTGAAATTGCCACGCCCTCCAGGGATGGCCAGAACGTCAGCCTGGTGCCAGCGTTCAAAATGATGATGCAATGGGCGCATTACTTTTCGCCGCAGCAACTCAACCCTTTTGATTTGAACCCGCTGCGCAAGATTCTTTTGGCGCAAATTGACTTTGAACGGCTTCGCAGCGAAAGCCCGGTCAAGCTCTTCATTGCCGCCACTAATGCCAATTCGGGCAAGGTGCGGCTGTTTCGCTCCCCGGAAATCAGCGCCGACGCCATCCTGGCCTCTGCCTGCCTGCCCACCATGGCCCGGCCGGTCGAGATAGACGGAGAACCGTACTGGGACGGCGGTTATGCCGCCAACCCGGCGGTTTATCCGCTTTTCTACGAATGCAAGAGCAGCGACATCCTGATGGTGCTGCTGACGCCGCTGCTGCACAAGGGCACGCCGCACACCGTCCAGCAAATCAAGGACCGGGTGCTGGAACTGGCTTTCAATTCAACGTTTTTGCGGGAAATGCGCATGTTTGCCCATGCGCGCGAATACGCCAACGAGTCAATTTTTCAGATCGGCCGCCTGGAACGGCGCCTGTTGCGCCTGAACTTTCATGTCATCGATGCGGAGGAACAAATGTACGAGTTCAAGACCGAAACCAAGATGGCGGCCAACATGGGGTTTTTCGAATTGCTGAAAAATATGGGCCGGGAGCGCGCCCGCGCGTGGCTGCAAGCCAGCCATGGTGACATTGGCAAGCGTTCCACGGTCGATCTGGCCGAATTGTTTTATTGAGGGCAGAAACGCGGGTGCGTCGGGCATTGACCATTCATTGGCTATTTATTGACCATTTTTAAAGGAGCAGCGGTCATGAAAAATCCATTCATGAGTATGTTTTTGAGCAGCGCCAACAAGATAGCCGGCTCGGCCAGGGCGCAGGCCACGGCGGCCGTCAAGCGCGAAGCGGCTAAAAATACCCGGCAGGCCGCCAAAGCGTGGACCGATGCGCTGGTGCCCAAAGCGCCGGTGCCGCGGAAGAAAAAAGCAACGAAGAAATAAAACGCTCTGTACATAACAGCCTGCCGCGCTTGCTGCAACGTCTTCGCCCAGGATGGCCCGGGCCGACGCAGCGCAGTTCAAGGCCTTAATATGGATTGGCCGGAAGCAGCATGCCGGAAGCAATGCCCAGGGACTTGTAAACCGGCAGGGCTGACCAGTCCATCAGGTTGACCGTCCTACCAGACACAGCAAGCTTGCGAACCTCTATGGAGGACGTGGGCACGTCCAACGGTTTGCCCGCAGCGCATACCGTCGGTCCCTGGGTCACGTTGACAAAGTAGACCGCGCTCTCGGTCGTTGTCGATATGTTGGTGACCCGCTGGCCGGAATACGTCGAGTCAGCGTTGCGTTGAACGAGCAACGCAGTTTCCACCCCGATGCCGATGCCTTTGGCCGCTCGGTTGGCAAGCACGCCACCGGCGCAGCCGTATTGCTGCGTACCCGCAGCGGCATACGTGCCGATCAACCGGGAGACGAAGCCGATCAATCGCCCCATCCGGTCGCGTGAATCAAAGTGCGAGTCCACAATGGTGTTCGCCAAGGGGGGTGGTGAAATAAAACCGCCCACGGTGCTCAAGGGGTTGGGGTCAAATGCCATGTACGGGTTGTAGGGGTCGGCCAGCGCCTGCGCTGAAGTGACCGTGCCGTTGAGCGCTGCAAAGTCAAAACTGCCCAACACCGCCAATCCGGCGCTGGTGCCGCCGACAGGGACATTTTTTTGCATCAGCGCGTTCAAGGTCCTCTCCAGTTCACGACCTTTCCAGTAGTTGATGTAGTCCGCCTGGTCGCCACCGGCAATCCACACCGCATTGGCTTTGGCGACGATTGCGTTGACAGCCGGATCGTCCGCCGCGGCCGTGCTGGGTATCACCAGCGTTTCCACCGAGGTCAATCCCAGCGAGGCGCCACCGACCCAGCCGTCCGCAATGTCGCCCGATGCGGTGGACTTTCGCTTGTTGCTGTAAAAGATATAGGGGTTGTAACCCCCGTCGCCCGTGGCACGGATGACCACCAGGCGGCCTCCGGTCTTGGGCGTGATGCCGGCCCGCTGAATCATCCAGCGAAACGCCTCATCGACATCCGGGCCTCCGCCCATCAAGACAAAAGAGGGGTCGGGCGGCTGGCTCACAGTGGCCGCCAGGCCGGGATTGCCCACGGAGGAATAACTGTATGCCGCTGGCGTCGTGCCAGCAGGCTTGGCCGCATTTGCAGCCCCGGACAACAGGCCCAAAATCAGGACCGGGACCAGACGCAGCATTTTTTTCCAGGCGGGATAAAAAACGAAGTGGGTTGATTGATTGCAGGCCACGGTATCTCCGGTAAATTTCACTGCACCAGACTTTACTCGGGAAGCCAGCGATTGCCTACTGCTTATGCTGCTGTGCACTGCATGATCACCTGAGTTGCGAACAAGCAAGGGCGTCAGTTCACAGCCAGCATGTCACGAGAGTCTTGGACACCAACTTCTTGCCGATGCAGCCCATGCCGTCGTACAGCTTGCCAAACAGGGTGGACGCAATGCTCAGCAATCCTTTGCGGTCTTCGGCATGCACCGGGGTGGCCTTGATGCAGCCATAAAACCGGCCGTGAATTGCCCAATGGCGCAGTCGCGCAGCGCTACAGAATCCGGTTGAACCAGAGCAGCGACAGGCTGGCGGACAGCAGGCCGAGCAGGGCGGCTGCCAGCGCCAGCAGGCCGGAGATTTCGGTTTCCTTCTTTTCCACCGTCAGTCGAGAACTCAAAGCCTGGTACACCTTTTTCAGGTCGCCCGCCGTGCCTGCGTAAAAGTACTCGGCCTGCGTGGCCCGGGCAATGCCCTTCAAGGTTTCCTCGTCCAGCTTGACGCGCATCGACCAGCCTTCAAAGCCGATGGTCTCGCCTTCGACCGTGCCGACCCCCACGGTGTAGACCCGCACCCCCCGGTCTGCCGCCGCCTTGGCCGCGTCCAGGGAATCAACCCCGGTGGTGCGCTGGCCGTCCGTCAGCAAGATGATGGCGGCGGAATTGAAGGAGCCGGGTGGCACCGGTGTGAAGGCCTTCCTGCCGTCGGCATCGTTCTTGCCGGCCTGGTCCAGCGACAGGCCGCGTTTGCGGTCCCGGCCGGTTTCCAGCGAATCGAGGTCGATGCCGGCGTCGGGAAACAGTTCGGCCAGCGACACGACGATGCCGTTGCCGATGGCCGTGCCGCGCTGGAGCTGGAATTTGTCGATGGCGACCGTCAGGTCCTCGCGGCTCAGGGTTGGCGGCTGCACCACGGCGGCCGTTCCCGCAAAGGCGACGATGCCAACCCGCACGCTGCGGGGCAGGTCAGCCAGAAAGGCCTTGGCGGCATTTTGCGAAGCCACCAGCCGGTTGGGCAGCACATCGGTCGCCCGCATGCTGCCCGAGACATCCATCGCCAGGATGATGGTTTCATTTTGCGAAGGCAGCCTCACCACGGCAAACGGGCGGGACGAGGCCACCAGCATGGCGGCCAGCGACAGCAGGAACAGCAAGGGCGGAACATGGCGGCGAAAGCCCTGGCCCTTGCCCATCGCCTCCCGCACGATCGACAGGCTGGCGTAGCGCAAGGTCAATTTTTTCTTGCGCCGCAGCAGCCAGATGTACACCGCCACCAGCAACGGCAGCGCCAGCAACAGCCATAGAAATTGGGGCCAGAGAAAAGTCATGGGAAGGGTCACGGGGGTTTCTCCACACAGTTCAATTCAGCCTGCGCGCGCCAAGTGGGCCGGCAGCTTGATCGCGGCGCGTCCGCCGGACAAGCGGCTTCGTTGTTTGCGCAGGTCGGTAAAACGCATGATGGCGTCCGCCAGATCGTCGTCGGTTGAAAGTTCCAGCGTGTCCACGCCGGCATGCGCCAGGCTTTGCCGCAAGCCGGCCTCGCGCTGCGCGGCTATGCGGGCAAAGCGCTTGCGAAAGCCGGCATCGTGGGTATCGACCAGCAATTGCTCGCCGGTTTCTGCATCCCGAATCGGGATCAGGCCCAGATCGGGCAGTTCTAACTCCAGCGGGTCCAGCAGGCGAACGGCCACCACCTCATGCCGCTGGGCCAGCAAACCCAGCGGCTTTTCCCAGCCGGCTTCGGTGATGAAGTCCGACACCACGAACAGGGTGGAGCGGCGGCGCACCAGGTTGGCGGCCGATTCCAGCAGTTCATGCAGCCGGGTCGGCCCGGCGCTGGCCGCATCCGGCCGCGACCGCAGGGTGTGCAGCAGGCGCAGCACATGGTCGCGGCCACCGCGCGCCGGCAGCGCGGCATCAACACCCGACCCATACAGCAGGGCGCCCACGCGGTTGCCGTGCCGGCTCAAGAGGCGCGCCAGCACGGCCACGAAATCGGTCAGCACCTGGCGCTTGCGCTGCTCGCCGGAGCCAAAGTCCATCGACGGGCTCAGGTCCAGCAAAAACCAGGCGCTCATTTCGCGGTCTTCGGTGAACACGCGCACATGCGGCTGCTGCAGCCGGGCCGTCACGTTCCAGTCGATGTGTCGCACATCGTCGTGGTACTGGTACTCGCGCAAATCGGCCAGGTCCATGCCGGTGCCGCGCAGCAGCGTGCGGTAGTCGCCCTGCAGCAGGCCGTCCAGCCGGCGCATCACCGTCCACTCCAGCCGGCGCAGCAATTGCTCCGCGCTTTCGGCAGGGGCTGGGGTGTCAGGCGGCTGTGCAGTTTGTGCGAGCTTAGGCATGATGCATTTCCCAAGCGTTTTTCAAAACCGCAGCGTGATGGGCGCGCATTCCCCGCTTTTCCGGGCACCGGCCGCAGGACCGGCTTCGCCGGACTGCAGGCGGGACGGACCCCCGGGGGGCAGCGACCCGCGCAGCGGCGGAGCGTGGGGGCCCTCAAGCCACAAGTTTTTCATGGGCCAGCGGCTTGGCAGGTGGAGGAAGCTTGGCCATGATCTTGCCTACGATCCGGTCGGCGGAAAAGCCTTCGGACAGTGCTTCATACGACAGCACCAGCCGGTGGCGCAGCACATCGGGAACCAGGTCGGTCATGTCTTCAGGCAGCGCATAGCTGCGGCCGCGCAGCATGGCCAATGCGCGCGCGCCGTCGGTCAGGTTGATGGTGGCGCGCGGGCTGGCGCCAAAGGTGATGAATCGGGCGAGCTCGTCCAGGCCGTGCCTGGCCGGGTAGCGGGTGGTGGACACCAGCCGCACCGCGTACTGGACCAGTGACGGATCGACATAGATCCGCCGGCATTCGGCCTGCAACGCGGCCAGTTGTTCGGTGCTGGCCACGGCTGTTGCCGTGACGGGCGGCCCGGTCACGCGCTGGACGATGACGAACTCCTCGTCATCGGTGGGGTAGTCGACCAGCACCTTCATCATGAAACGGTCCACCTGGGCCTCAGGCAGCGGATAGGTGCCCTCGGTCTCGATCGGGTTTTGCGTGGCCATGACCAGAAACGGCGCCGGCACCTTGTGGCTGATGCCGGCAATCGTCACCTGCCGCTCCTGCATCACCTCCAGCAGGGCGCTTTGCACCTTGGCGGGCGCCCGGTTGATCTCGTCGGCCAGCAGCAAGTTGGTGAACACCGGACCCAGAGAGGTGCTGAAATCGCCGGTTTTCTGGTTATAGATGCGCGTGCCCACCAGGTCGGCTGGCACCAGGTCGGGCGTGAACTGGATGCGCTTGAAATCGCCCCGGATGGTGTTGGCCAGGGTCTTGATCGTCAGCGTCTTGGCCAGCCCGGGAACGCCTTCGACCAGCAGGTGGCCCTGCGCCAGGATGGCGACCATGACCCGCTCCAGGAAACGGTCCTGGCCGACCACCACGCGCTTGACCTCGTAGAGGATTTGCTCCATGAGCTGCGCGGTGTCGTGGCCGGCGGCCGAATGCTCAAAACTGTTCGAATCCATGGAGAAAAGCCTTTCAAAAAACTTTTAAAAAGGATGCATGCCGGCGGCCGAGGCGGCGTTTTCGATGGGCACCGCAAATCCGATGCCGACAAAGGAGCGCTGCTGGTTGGGGTTGTAGATGGCGGTGACGATGCCGATCACCTCGCCTTCCATGGTCACCAGCGGGCCGCCCGAGTTGCCTGGGTTGGCGGCGGCGTCGAACTGGATCAGGTTGCCGATGGCCTGCTCGCCGTCGGGCGAGCGAAAGGTGCGTTTCAGTCCGGAAATGATGCCGCTGGAGGCCGACGGTCCGATGCCGAACGGGTAGCCGACCGCCACCACCTGGTCGCCGGGCGCCAGGTCGGCCGTCGAGCGCAGGGTGGCGGCGATCATGTCGTCGGGAATCTTGTGCGCCTGGAGCACCGCCAGGTCATTTTCAGGCTGCACGCCGGTGATGCTGGCGCTGGATTCCAGCCCGTCGGAAAAAGTGATCTTGATGGTTTCTGCGCCTTGCACCACATGCAGGTTGGTCAGGATGACGCCCTTGTCGGTGATGACCACGCCGGTGCCGACACTGCGCCCGGCGTGTTCGTCGCCGTCCTTGTCTACGGTGGGCTTGCCCAGCCCGACCACGCGCACGACCGAGGGAATGATGGCCTCGTAGGCCTTGACCGCGGGGGACGGCAGCACCGTGGTTTCGAGTGTCTTGAGCACCGCCGCGTTGATGTCTTTCTGGGTCAGCTTGCGCGCGGCAGGCTGCATCGAAGTGGCCAGGCTGATCGCCAGCAGCAGCGACAGCAACCCGACCACGGCCCACAGCAGCCGGATGTTGTGAAGCGAAAAATGCTGCCGCAAGCGCGCGGTTCCGGAGTCGGGCCGGCCGGGCGCCGCAGCCAGCGCCTGGGGCGGTTCCCGGTCTCCCGGTTGGTCGGATGCAGTCTGGCCGGGCGCCGGGCTGTTGCGTTGCGAACTACTGTAAAGGGCAGGCCTGCGCATTCGTTCACCTGTAAAGGTAATGTCAAAAAACCGGCGGGACAAGGAATGCACCGTATCATGGTTTTTGTTTGGCTGCACACCCTCCCGTCCAGGCAAGGGGCTTGCGGAAACAATCACTTTCGGTTTGTTTCAACTGGTCTCAGGCTGCACAGGCTGGCAAGGTAGCCCGTGCGCCGGCGGGCACCTGCGCCTGCCTGATGTGCCACCATTTCATTTATTTTCCGACCGGCGGGCCGCTTTGCTTCACCATTTGATTTCATGACCTTCTGGATCGACACCCATTGCCATCTGGATGCCCCGGAGTTTTCGGCCGACGCGGCTGCGGTGCGCGCCCGGGCAGCGGCCGCCGGCGTGGCGCATTGCATACTGCCGGCCGTGTCGGCAGGCAATTTCGAGGCGGTGCGGCTGATGGCGCACCGGTTTTCGGACAGCTATGCGCTGGGCATTCACCCGCTGTGCGTGCCGCAGGCGCAAGAAGCCGATCTGCAGGCGCTGGATGCGGAGCTGAGCCTGCGAAATGCCGACCCGCGCCTGGTGGCCGTGGGCGAGATCGGGCTGGACTATTTCGTGCCGGCGCTGCAGCAAAGCCCGATGCGCGAGCGCCAGGAATATTTTTACCGGGCGCAGCTCAAGCTGGCGCGCAAGCACGGCCTGCCGGTCATGCTGCATGTGCGTCGCTCGGCCGACAAGCTGCTCAAGCATCTGCGCGAACTGGTGCCCGAAGGCGGCTGGCGCGGCACCGGCCATGCCTTCAACGGCAGCGAGCAGCAGGCGATGGAATTCATCAAGCTGGGTTTCAAGCTTGGTTTTGGCGGCACCGTGACCTTTGACACGGCGCTGCAGATCAGGCGCCTGGCCAGCCGGCTGCCGCTGGCGGCGCTGGTGCTGGAAACCGATGCGCCCGACATTGCGCCGCACTGGCTGTACCAGACGGCGCAGCAACGGGCGGGCGGACAGGCCCAGGGCCGCAACGAGCCGGGCGAACTGCCGCGCATCGCCGGCGTGCTGGCGCAGCTGCGCGGCATGTTACCCGGGGCATTGGCCGACGCCACGACGGCCAATGCCGTGCAGGCTTTCCCCCGGCTGCAGGGCCTGCTGCCGTGCTGACCGGCCTGGCGCCGCTGGTGTCATGCAACACCCGGCTGCTGGTGCTGGGCAGCTTTCCAGGCGCGGCTTCGTTGGCGGCGCAGGAGTACTACGGCCACCCGCGCAATGCGTTCTGGAAGATACTGCAGGCCATTTGGCCTTCTTGTGCAATACCCACCGGCGCCAATAGCTATAAAATGCGTAGCGAGTGGCTGTTGGGCAAAGGGGTGGGCCTGTGGGACGTGTATGCCGCCTGCGAGCGCGAAGGCAGCCTGGACAGCCAGATTCGCCGGCCGGTGCTGAATGACCTTGCCAACCTGAAGCGCCTCTGCCCCGCCTTGCAGGCAATTGCCCACAATGGCAGCGAAAGCTTTCGCCATGCGCGCCATACCCGGCTGCTGGGCTTGCCGGTCCACCGGCTGCCGTCCACCAGTCCGGCCAACGCTGCATGGTCGTTCGAGCGCAAGCTGGCTGCCTGGCGCGAGCTTTTCGAACACTATGAACTGACAGACAGACCATGAGCAAACTGCCGTTTCCCGATACCACCGAAGGCGTCTTCAAGGCCTGGGCGCTGGAGCGCGCCAGCCAGCGCAAGGGCGGCCTGTCGCCGCGCTCGCTGGCTTCCTACCATTCGCTCTGGGCCGGCTGGACCGAATTCTTGCTGACGCACGGTCTGCTGGGCTGGAACGACGCCAAATCGTCCGATGTACGCGCCTACCTCGAAGCCCTGAGCCCACGCGGGCAGGCGCGCGGCATGCTGCATGTCAGCACCGTGACCCAGCGCCGCTACTACCGGGTGCTGAAAAAGATCTACGCCTTTGCTGCGGTCCAGGAATGGGTGGCCGACAACCCGGTGGACGCCGGCGCGTCGGTGTCGCCGACCGAACAGATGGATTCACTGGTGTTTCATGCCATTGACTGGGAGGCGCTGCTGCAGGCCGTGCCCCCGCCCCAGGACCCGCCGCCGCAGGACCAGCCCTGGCTGGAAGTGCGCGACCAGGCGATCTTGCGGCTGATGATGCAGTGCGCGCTGACAGTGGCCGAACTGGCCGGGCTCGACATTGGCGATGTGCAGCATCCCCGGCTGGGCTCGGCCCGCGGCGTCGGCGAACTGTGGCCGGCCGGGGAGGCTGAAATCGGCCACGCAAGCGAAGCCGTCATGCTGGACCTGAACGGCGCCCGCAAGGCCCAGGACCGGCGCATTGTCCTGCCTGAAGACGCCAGCGCCGCCGTGCTCGCCTGGCTGACGGTGCGCGCAACGCTGCCTTTGCCGCAAGACGCCGGCACCCCGCTGTTCGTGTCCCGCAAGAAAGCCGGCCGGCTGACGCCGCGCGCCTTGTTCCACCTGGCCAACCGCCATGTGAGCAGCACGCTGGGCCCCCGCTATCCGCACACCGTGCTGGCTCACGCCGGACCGATGACGCTGCGCAATTCCTGCATTGTTCGCTGGCTGGACGATGGCCTGCCCGACAGCGACATCCTGGCGCGCGCCGGCCTGCGCGAAGCGCAGGCGCTGCTGCGCCTGCGCAAGCATGTGCAGCCGGGCCAGGCGCCGGTTTCCAATTGACGCCTTCCTTTAACCCTGCCAGCCAGCCCATGACAAAAAAAGAAAAAACCATCCCGCCCCAGGAATTGCCCGAAGTCAATTTTTCCGACTTTGGCGATGTGCGCTTCCTGCACCTGGGAACCGAATGGGTGCAGGGCTCGATGCTGAAGGATGCGCCTTATGAGATTGAGCTGGAGTATGTGCAGCGCATGATGGCCGGCCTGCTTTTCCTGGATGCAGAGACGGTAGCGAAAAAGCACGCCATGCAGCTGGGCCTGGGCGCTGCCGCGCTGACCAAGTTCTGCCACAAGAAGCTGCGCATGAAAACCACGGCCATCGAGATCAATCCGCAGGTGGTCACGGCTTGCCGGATCTGGTTCAAGCTGCCGGCCGACGATGCGCGGCTGCGGGTCATCGAGGCCGACGCCGCCGAGGAAATCAGGCAGCCTGCGCACCGGGGCACGGTGGACCTGCTGCATGTGGACCTGTACGACCAGGAGGCCGCCGCGCCGGTGCTGGACGGCGCCGATTTTTACGCGAACTGCCGCGAACTGCTGACCCCGGACGGCATCATGACCGTCAACCTGTTCGGCCGCGACTCCAGCTACGAAGCGTCGCTGACCAAGATGGCCGAGGCCTTTGGCCCGGAATCAGTCTGGGCCTTCAGGCCCACGCGCGAGGGCAACACGGTGGTGCTGGCCCAGTACGAACCGACGCGGCCGGACCGGGACGAGCTGCTGCAGCGGGCCGGCGTGATTGAGTCGCGCTGGGACTTGCCGGCCAAAAAATGGCTCAGGCTGTTCAAGCCGGTGGCCTGAGGCCCGGGTTTTCGGCGGCGGCCAATGAATTACAGTGGCGTCCATGAATGCCGCGCCGACCCCCCACCCCCCCGGCCATTCGCCCGCGCCCCAAGCGCACGCCGGCCCGCTGGAGTGGCGCAAGCTGGTGGAATGGCTCAGCGAGGACAGCGTTATCAGCGCTGCCGACGCGCAGCGCACCATTGCCCGCTGCGCGCAGGTGCAGAGCGCCCAGCATCCGGTCGTCAGGCTGGCCAGCATCGGCATGACGCGGGTGCAGGACGGCAAGCCGCTGGATGCGGAAGCCATCAGCCAGTGGCTTGCCGTCCGCGCGGGCCTGAAGTACCTACGCATCGACCCGCTCAAGGTGGACGTGGGCAAGGTCGCCGACTCGATGTCGGCCGCCTATGCCGAGCGCCACAAGGTGCTGCCGGTGCAGGTCGCGGCCCATGAGCTGGTGATCGCCACCTCCGAGCCGTTCGTCACCGACTGGGTGCCCGAGGTCGAGCGCCAGTCCAGGCGCAGCGTGCGGCTGGTGGTCGCCAGCCCGCTGGAAATCTCCAGGTACACGGCAGAATTTTTTGCCTTGGCCCAGTCGGTCAAGGCGGCGCTCAAGTCGACCGGTGCGGGCTCGGCCAGTTTTGAGCAGCTGGTGGAGCTGAACAAGAGCAACCGCCCGCTCGACGCCAACGACCAAGGCGTGGTGCAGGTGGTGGACTGGCTCTGGCAGTACGCCTTTGACCAGCGCGCCAGCGACATTCACCTGGAGCCGCGCCGCGAGCAGGGCGTGATCCGTTTTCGCATCGACGGCGTGCTGCACCCGGTGTACCAGCTGCCGATGGGCGTCCACAACGCCATGACGGCGCGCATCAAGCTGCTCGGCCGCATGGACGTGGTGGAAAAGCGCCGGCCGCAGGATGGCCGCATCAAGACGCGCAACCCGCGCGGCGACGAGATCGAGATGCGCCTGTCCACCTTGCCCACGGCTTTCGGTGAAAAAATGGTGATGCGGATTTTCGATCCGGACACGACGGTCAAGAGCCTGGACGCCCTGGGCTTTTCAGCGCACGACGCCGAGCGCTGGGAGCAACTGGTCAGGCGCCCCTACGGCATCGTGCTGGTGACCGGCCCGACCGGTTCCGGCAAGACCACGACGCTGTACTCGACCCTCAAGCGCCTGGCGACCGAGGAAGTCAACATCAACACCATCGAGGACCCGATCGAGATGATCGAGCCGGCCTTCAACCAGACGCAGGTGCAGCCGATGCTGAACTTCGGTTTCCCCGAAGGCCTGCGCTCGCTGATGCGCCAGGACCCGGACATCATCATGGTGGGCGAGATCCGCGACCTGCAGACCGCCGAAATGGCAGTGCAGGCCGCGCTGACCGGCCACCTCGTGTTCAGCACCCTGCACACCAATGACGCGCCGTCGGCGGTCTCGCGGCTGATGGAACTGGGCGTGCCATCCTACCTGATCAACGCCACCTTGCTGGGCGTGCTGGCGCAGCGGCTGGTGCGCACGCTGTGCAGCCAGTGCCGGGCGCCGGACACGGACGCCCGGCGCGAAACGCTGGCCGAACTGGTCAAGCCCTGGCAAATCACCGGCGGCCACCGGCCTTACCGGCCGGTGGGCTGCGTCGACTGCCGCATGACCGGGTTCCGGGGGCGCATGGGGCTGTACGAGTTGCTGACCGTGACCGAGGCCTTCAAGGAAAAAGTCTCGAAGGAGCCCAACATGGACGCGCTGCGGCGCCAGGCCATCGGCGCAGGCATGCGCCCGCTGCGGCTGGCCGGCGCGCTGAAAGTGGCGCAGGGCATGACCACCGTCGAGGAAATCCTGGCCGCCACGCCGCCCCTGTCCTGAAGTTGCGGCGGGCATGCCCCGCCCCCTGGGCAGATTTACGGATGCGAACACACTCTAGGGGTATGCCCGATGTAGGTGAAAGCCACATCAATTGGCAAGGTCTTTGAATGCACAATCCAGCGATTCATACTTTTTCGAGGAGACAAGACCGTGCATATCAAGAGTCAAAAAGACTTTTTTTCCGGGCTCATGTTCATGGGTGTCGGGCTGGCGTTCGCCTGGGGGGCGACGACCTACAGCGTCGGCAATGGCGCCCGCATGGGGCCGGGCTACTT
>JAQGMZ010000070.1 GCA_028292045.1 Polaromonas sp.
CGCGCAGCGCGGCGGCGGCCGAGGCGGCCGGGTTCGACCTGCAGTTGTCGGGGCACACCCACGGTGGTCAGTTCTACCCCTGGAACCTGTTCGTGCGGTTTCAGCAGCCTTTTACCGCAGGCCTGCACCTGTGGGGAACGCTGTGGGTCTACACCAGCCGGGGGACGGGTTACTGGGGTCCGCCCAAGCGGTTCGGTGCGCCTTCCGAAATCACCTGCCTGCGGCTGGTGCCGGCTTGATGCCTTGAAAACACAAGAAAAAATGCCTTTTTCTTATTGACTGCGAACATCTTACGCTATTAAAAATATAGCGTTACAGCGATGTTGAAATCGCCGGCTTGGCGGCACCCGGCAAGCGCCGCACAGGCCGGGTGCCCGGCTTCGCGAGCATGCGCAGGCTGCGCTCGTTGGCCATGGCGGACAGCGGGGAAATCAGTTCGGCCTCCGGCAGGTTGCGCCAGTACTTGCGCGGCATTTCTTTTTGCATCGCCTTGAGCTTGAGCCGAGACGGGTTGAAGGTGTGCTGGTAGTAGGTCAGCCAGAGCTGCTCGCCGGCATCGGCGGGCGGCGCATCGCGCTGGCTGGCGCCGGGCCTGAAGCGCAGCTGGCCCGACATGCCGGCGGGACTGCGGGTGCGGACGCAGTCCCACTCGACACTGCAGCCCGGCGTCAGGATGGCCCAGCGCATCTGCGCAAAGCGGCGCGCAAAGAACGGCGCTGCCGCTTCAACGATGTGGTGCTCGGGCTCGAACCAGGCGACGTGCAGCGGGCCGTCTTGCGGATAGGCCCTGAAGCGCTCGTCCAGCACCGTGCGAAAGCGCACAAAGGCCTTCATCTTGTGCAGGTCCCGCCGCACCGCCTGGGCCATGTGCTGCGCTGCGACCCAGTCGGCGTCGAGCGGGTCGTGCCGCAGGCCGGGCTCGTGCGCCAGGCGCCAGAAAATGCGGTAGAGCAGGCCGAAACGGTTGGGGTTGCTGTGCAGGATGGCGCTTTCGCACAGCGCCAGGAATTCGGCCGGGACTTTCACGGCGGGCGCGTCGCTGAAGGCCTCGGCATTGGCGGCCGCCGTCTGCGGGTGATTCCCTGAAAACAGGTCCTGCACCGGCGTGTCGGCCGAATGCCAGCTCACCTGCTCGGGGGCGACCTGCCGGGCCAGCAGGCTGCGGGCAGCCCGGCGAAACCCTTGCAGGTCGGTGGGCCCGCGCAGCATGACCGGCGAGAGCGGCTGCGCAAACAGGTCGGTGGTCAGCCGGTCGCGCCTCAGGCCCATGCCGCGCTCCCTGCCAGTGCCGGCTGCACGTGGCCTGCCGGTTGGGCCGCAGGGCTCTGCAGTGATGCCCAGGGCTCGTCGAACAGGCCGGCCTGCACCGGCGCAGGCGCCAGCCGGGCCGCCAAATTGCCGGCGTCCAGCACGGCGCCCGGGTGGTGGTCGGGCAGCAGCACGAAAGGCAAGACCTTTTTCATCGGCACATGCAGCCGCAGCAGGTCGTCGGCGCGCACATCGCGCACCCGCCGCGCCTGCAGGATGCGCACCACCGCCTTCACGCCCAGCCCCGGCACCCGCAGCAGCATTTCACGCGATGCCCGGTTGATGTCGACCGGAAACTGCGCCCGGTGCGCCAGCGCCCAGGCCAGCTTGGGGTCGATGTCGAGCGCCAGCATGCCGCTGTGCGCCGCCGCATCCGGCAACGCATTGCCCGCTGCGCTGCCCGGCACGATTTCGTCATGGGTGAAGCCGTAAAAACGGATCAGCCAGTCGGCCTGGTAGAGCCGGTGTTCGCGCATCAGCGGCGGGGCCTTCAGCGGCAGGCGCGCCGACGCGTCCGGGATCGGGCTGAAGGCCGAGTAATACACCCGCCGCATCCGGAAGTCGCTGTACAGCGAGGCGCTGGCGCTCAGGATGGTGCGGTCGTTGGTAGCGTCGGCGCCGATGATCATCTGCGTGCTCTGGCCGGCCGGCGCAAACAGCGGCGCCGTGCTGCGTCCGGCCTTGCGCGACTGCGGCAGCGAGATGATGTGGCTGCGCGACTGGTCACGCGCGGCGCCCCGGGCGTCGTCGATGTGGCCGCGCAGGCGCGACATGGCGCGCTGTATGGAGGGGCCGTCTTTTTCAGGGGCCAGCGCCTGCAGGCTGCTTTGCGTCGGCAGCTCGATGTTGATGCTCAGCCGGTCGGCGTACAGCCCGGCGCGCGCCAGCAGTTCGGGCGAGGCGTCGGGAATGGTCTTGAGGTGGATATAGCCCCGGAAGTCGTGGTCTTCGCGCAGCACGCGGGCCACCTCGACCACCTGCTCCATGGTGTAGTCGGGGTTCTGGATAATGCCGCTGGACAGGAACAGGCCCTCGATGCAGTTGCGGCGATAAAAATCCAGCGTCAGCTGGACGACTTCATCGACCGTGAAACGCGCCCGGGGCACGTTGCTGCTGACGCGGTTGACGCAGTAAAGGCAGTCGTAGGTGCAAAAATTGGTCAGCAGGATCTTCAGCAGCGAAATGCAGCGGCCGTCGGGCGCATAGCTGTGGCAAATCCCGCTGCCCTCGGTCGAGCCGATACCCCGGCCGCCCACAGAATTGCGCTGCCGGGTGCCGCTGGACGCGCACGACGCGTCGTATTTGGCGGCGTCCGCCAAAATCGCCAGCTTGTTCTGAAGGTTTGGGTTGAACACTGTAATAATGTACAGTGTTTGGTCCGATCAGGCCCTCCGGCCTAGGCAATGCCCGTCAAGCCGCACGGGCTTTCAGCCAGCGGTGCGGACGGCTTTTTTGGCGCTGGTTTCCATCATTAAATAGACTGCGGCAGCGATCACCAGCGGCACCAGAAAATACACCACCCGGTAGGCCACCAGCCCGGCCAGCAGCTCATGCTGCGGCATGCGGTGCGACAGCAGGGCAATGAATACAGCCTCCAGCACGCCCAGGTTGCCGGGGATGTGGGTGATCACGCCGGCAATGGCCGCCACCAGCAGCACGCTGGCCACGCTGAAAAAATCAATGCGGTGCTGCAGCAGGATGAAGACGATGCCCGACATCAGCAGCCAGTTGCCGGCGCCCATGGCCAGCTGCAGGCCGGCCAGCCTGAGCGACGGCAGGTCGAGGTCGTGGCCGCGCACGCTGAAAGCCCGCTGGCGCGAGAAGGCGCAGGCGCCCAGGTAGGCCAGCGCCAGTGCGAGCAGCACGAAGCCGATCAGGCGAAGCTGTGCGGTGTCGATTTTCCAGTGGGGCGGCAAGGCCGGCGGCTGCAGGCTGAACACCAGCCCGGCCAGCAGCAGGTAGCCGATCCAGTTGGCCAGCATGCTGAAGGTCATGATGCGCGTGATGGTGCCCAAGGCCAGCCCGAGCCGCGAATACAGTCGGTAGCGAAAAGCGATGCCGCCGACCACCGAGCCCAGGTTGAGGTTGAAGGCATAGCTGACAAAGGTCAGCCGCATCACGGTCAGAGCGGGAAGCCGGTGGCCGGTGTAGTGGCGGCCCAGCAGGTCAAAGCAGCTGTAGAGCCCGTAGCTGGCGGCGGCCAGCGCCACGGCGCCCCATACCGCGCCGAGCGGGTAGTCCTGCAGCGACGACAGCACCTTGTCCCATTCAAGGCCGCGCGCCTGCGACACCAGCAAATACCCCACCAGTGTGAAAAACAGGCCAATCACGCAGCGCCTGAGCCAGGGCCACCAAGGCTTGCCCGTGAACGCGGGCCGGGCGGGCGCGCGGCCGGCCGAAGCCGGTGAATCAGGCAAGCCGGAGGAATCGGACAGGCTCACGCTGCGTCGGCCTGGGTGACCCGGTCGGCGCCTGCGCTTTCGACGGCCGGGCTGGCGGCGGTTGCCGGCAACAGGCGCGGCTTGTGCGCAGGCAGCCAGCCGGCCCAGGCGGGGTAGCGGCTGAGCAGGTGGAACACGAAGAAACTGCGCACCACGCGCCACCAGTTCGGCTCGACCAGGTCGCTGGCCGTGATCTGGCGGCAGCTGTGCCGGACCAGGTGCTCCAGCCGGGCGCTCAGGTGCTGGTTGAAGGCGCGGTCCTTGATGATGACGTTGGCTTCCAGGTTCAGCGACAGGCTGAGCGGGTCCAGGTTGCTGGACCCCACGGTCGACCATTCGTCGTCGGACACCGCCACCTTGCCGTGCAGCGGCCGTTCGCAGTATTCAAAAATCTGCACGCCGGCCGACAGCAGGTGGTGATACAGCATGTTGGCGGCGGTCTTGACAATGGCCATGTCAGGTTCGCCCTGCAGGATCAGCTTGACCTCCACGCCGCGGCGGGCGGCCCGGCGCAGTTCCTTGAGCAGCCGGTAGCCGGGGAAAAAATAGGCATTGGCAATCACCACCCGGCGCCGGGCTGCGCGGATGGCAATGCGGTAGTGCCGCTCGATGTCCGTGGTGTGCTTGCGGTTGTCGCGCGTGACGAACAGGGCCGCCGCCTGGCCGCTGGGCACCGGGTCCGCGCGCCCGACCTGCGCCAGCAGATGCGCCCGGTCCGCCATGCGCTCGCGCAGCTGGCCGGCCAGGGTGGCATGGGCATTGCGCTGCCCGGCTGCCAGCGCCTTGTGCACGAAGGCGTGGATCACCGCGACGATGGGGCCTTCGATTTCAACCGAATAGTCCTGCTTGGCCTCGGGCCCATAGTCGGCCAGGTGGTCGGCCGAGTAGTTGATGCCGCCGACAAAGGCGCGTTGCCGGTCCACCACCACGATCTTGCGGTGCATGCGCCGGAACACGTTGGTGCGCCAGCCCCACAGGCGCGGCGCCGGGTCGAACACATGCACCCGGACACCGGCCTGCGTCAAGGCCGAAATGAAGTTGGCCGAAAGATCGGGCGAGCCGAACCCGTCGATCGTCAGGTCCACCTGCACGCCGCGCAAGGCGGCCGACACCAGCGCCGCATGCAAGGCCAGGCCCACCTTGTCCTCGAACAAAATGAAAGTCTCGAGCACCACTTCATGGCGGGCGGCGGCGATCGAGTCGAATACCCGGGGGAAAAAGGCCTCGCCGTTCTCCAGCAGCGCAAAGGAGTTGCCGCTGACCCAGCGTGGCATGCCTACAGCCTGATTTCTGCAGCCAGCGGCGCATGGTCGGACAGGTGCGACCACGGGTGGCTGGGCAGCACGATGGGCGAATGGCCCACGGCGTTGCGCACATAGATGCGGTCCAGCTGCAGCATGGGCAG
>JAQGMZ010000090.1 GCA_028292045.1 Polaromonas sp.
CCGGGCTGGCCGGGGAGGAGTGGCTGATCTGCTCGGTGCGCCAGCACTGCACCCTGAAAGAAGGCGACGTGACCGAACTGGTGGTGCGCCCGGTCGAGGCCTACGACACCGCGCCGCTGAAGACCAAGGTCAGGCGCCGCAATTTTGGCAACAAAGGCAACACCACAAACCACCAGCGCGGGCCCCGCGACCGTGCGCAGGGCGGTGCCCGATGACGCCGGGCGTGTTTCTGCGCCGGGCGCGCCTTCGCAGTCTCAAGGAAGGCCAGGTGCAGTCGGTCCGCGCCGAGGCACTGGAAAACGATGCCAAAGACAATGCCGAGCGGTTCCAGGACTACGGCCTGGCAGCGAATCCGGTGGACGGACAGGGCCTGGTGATCACGGTGGGCGGCCATGTGATCGTGCTGCGCATGGACCGGCTGGCCGAGCGGCCGCAGCTGGCGCCCTACGAGGTCAGCGTGTGGCACAAGGAAGGCCATGCTGTGACGCTGCGCGCTGGCAAGGTGGTCGAGGTCAGCTGCGACACGTTCGTGGTTAACGCGGCTGCAGCCGTCCAGCTGATCAGCCCTGTCGTGGCTATGTCTGGCGCCGCAACGGTCGTGGCGCGGCTGAGCGCTGCAGGTGTGACAGCCGCAGGCAAGCAACTCGAAGACCACACGCACCCCGACCTGACCTCGGGCGGCAACACCGGGCCGAACACCTAGCCAGGCAGGCCAAATGCCGGGCTGGTGAAACGCTTCACCAAGACCGGAGCCCCGGCAATTGAGAGACTGGCTGCATGTTTGATGTGGCCACACGACCCCAACCCGCGACCAGTTCAAGCGCCGTTTTCTCGGTGCCCTTTGACTGGCGCCTGACGCTGCCGGCAGCGCCCAGCAGCTTTCCCTGGACGGACTTCAGCAGCCCGACAGGCGCACCCATCAAGTCGGCTGACGTGTTGTTCAGCTATGCCCTGCAGGTAGAGGACACGCTGCAGACGGCCATCATCCTTTCGCTTTTTACCGACAAGCGGGCCGGTCCTGACGACCGGCTGCCGCTGAACGAGACCAACCGGCGCGGCTGGGTCGGCGATGAGTTCATCGCCGACGCTTTCTCGCCTGGCCGCGATGACTGGGGCACGCTGCTGTGGCTTTGCTACACCGGCAAGGTCACGGCAGACATCCCCGCATTCGCCGAGTTCACCTGCAAGGAAGGCCTGGCCTGGCTGGTGCGCAGCGGCATTGCCAGCCGCGTCGCCGTGACGGCTGAATGGATCGGCCCCGGCGCTGACCGCCTGGCGGTGCGGCCGCAGATTTACAAGCCCGACCAGGTCAGCCCGGTCTATGACGTGCTCTGGGGCACGTCCATCAGAAGGTTTACCCAATGAGCCAGCTCCTGAACGTCCCGATCCCGTCGATCAACGAAGCCATGCAGAACGCGGCGCGCCTGCTGCAGCAGAGCCTGGCCGAAGGCTCCCAATCGGGCAATGGCGCGTCGATGTCGGCGACGGACCTTGAGCTGGCGCGCAGCAACGTGAAGGCGCTGGCCTTCGTCCAGGGTGTGGGCCTGCATGGCGCTTACCGCTACCTGCGGGACTTCATTGCCCGCCAGGCTATCCCGATCTATTCGGCCGCCGAGTTCCTGGACGGCTGGCTGGCCACCTACAGCATGGCGCGCAAAGAGGCATCCGCCGCGTTTGGCACCTGCACCGGCACAGGCGTTGCCGCATCCGCCCTGGAAGCCGGGGCGCTGCTGGTGGATGACCAGGGGCGCCAGTACCGCGTCACTGCTGATGCGGTGGTGGCTGGCGACGGCACGCTGGCAGCCAGCGTGATCGCCCTGGTCGAGGGCGTTGCGGGCAATGCGGCGGGCGGCCTGGCGCTGTCGCTGCTGTCGCCCGTGAGCGGGGTGGATTCGGCCTTTGTGGTCAGTGCCGACGGCCTGGGCGGCGGTGCTGACCTGGAAGCGGACGCGCAAGCCATTTACCGCCTGCAGCAGCGCCTGGCCAATGAGCCCCGAGGCGGCAGCCCTGCGGACTATGCGCGCTGGGCGCTGGCGCTGCCCGGCATTACCAGGGCGTGGGGCGTGCGCAACCCGGCCGGCCCCACCTCGGCCGGCGTGATCATCATGGCCGACGCCAACGCCCCGCCAGGCTTGCCTACGTCGGGGCAACAGCGCTCGGTGTTGGACTACATCCGCGACCCCCGGCGCGGCCCGCCCGATGAGCTTTTCGTGATCATCCCGAATGCCCAGCTGGTGACGATCATCATGAGCCTGTCGCCTGACACGCCCGAGATCAGGGCTGACGTGACGGCCGAGATTGCCGACCTGTTCTTTCGCGAAGCTGTGCCAGGCGGCTCGCTCCCGCACAGCCACCTCACCGAGGTGATCAGCGCAGTGGCCGGCGAGAACAACCACACCATCTACTCGCCAGCCATCACCACGGGCGGCGTGATCACGACCTCGGGCTTTGACAGCCTGCTGGTGCTGGCCTCGGTGGAGTTCGTCTGATGGACAAGTTCTGGCAGGCACTGGCCCAGCTGCTGCCGACCGGCTTTGCCTGGCCGCGTGACACGGCATCGACCCTGATGCGGGTGCTACGCGGCATGGCCGGCTCTTTTGATGAGCTGCACGAGACGACGCACGAGATCGTACGCCAGTGGCAGCCGGTCACGACGGTCAGCCGCCTGGCCGAATGGGAGGCGGCCACTGGCCTGCCGGACGCTTGCTTTGGCACTGACCA
>JAQGMZ010000095.1 GCA_028292045.1 Polaromonas sp.
AAGTACAGCCTGTTTGCCGCCTACCGCCTGAGCGACCAGAAGATGGGCCAGCTGGTCACGCTGGACCTGCCGGAGGATGAAGCCAGGTTCAAGGATCGCTTCGTTCCTGACTGACTGTAAAAAGCGCTTGTTGCGCAGGCGTTGCCGGCTTGCCGGGTGCTACCGGCTGTTTTTGATTGAGTTTGCGGCTTCGGCGACCAGCGCCGGCCCTTTGTAGATCAGACCGGTATAGATCTGAACCACGTCGGCGCCTGCCTTGATCTTGGACACGGCATCGGCGCCGCTCATCACGCCGCCCACCCCAATGATGGGAAAGCCTTTGCCCAGCGCAGCCCGCAACTGGGCAATCACCCGGTTGCTGGCGGCCAGCACGGGTGCGCCACTCAGGCCGCCGGCTTGTTCTGCGTGGCGCAGTCCCTTGACCGCGTCCCGGCTCAACGTGGTGTTGGTCGCCACCACGCCGTCCATGGCGTGCCGGAGCAGGGTGGCCGCAATCACTTCAACCTGGGCTTCATCAAGGTCAGGGGCAATCTTGACGAAAATCGGCACGCGCTTGCCATGCTGCCTTGCCAGGGCTTCGCGGCGCTCGGCAATCCGGCCCAGCAGGGCGTCCAGCGCTTCGTCGCTCTGCAAAGCCCGCAGGTTCTTGGTATTGGGGCTTGAAATATTGACAGTCACGTAGTCCGCATGCGGGTACACGCCGTCCAGGCAAAGCAGGTAGTCGTCCACTGCATTTTCTATTGGAGTAGCAGCATTCTTGCCAATGTTCAGGCCGAGCAGCAGTGCATTTTTGGTGGCCGGCTGGCGCACGCTCGACTTTTGGACATTGGCCAGAAAAGCCGCCAGCCCGTCATTGTTGAAGCCCAGGCGGTTGATCAGTGCGTTGGCTTCGGTCAGGCGAAACATGCGGGGTTTCGGATTGCCCGGCTGGGCCCTGGGGGTGACCGTGCCCACTTCGACAAAGCCAAAGCCCATGGCGGCCAAGCCGTCAATGCAGCGGGCGTTCTTGTCCAGGCCGGCTGCCAGCCCTACCCGGTTGGGAAATTTCAGTCCGGCCAGTTTGATCGGATCGCTGACCTGCGCATGGCCGTACGCGGCCGAAAATGGCGTGCCCTGGGTGCGCGCCAGGGACGTCATGGTCAGGTCATGGGCGGTTTCGGGGTCGAGCCCGAATAAAAAGGGACGGGCCAGGGCATAGGGGAACAGGGGCATTGGATAATTCGGACAAATAACGGTGGATGTTTGCGGGCGCCGTGAAGCGCAAGGCATGGGCCTTGATTGTCGCAAAACCCTGTTTACCAACCCAACCCATTTTTTGAAAAACACACCATGACCCAAGACGAACTCAAAACCCTGGTCGGCCATGCCGCGCTGAATTATGTTGTGGAGGGCAGCATCGTCGGTGTCGGCACAGGCTCGACAGTCAACAAGTTCATCGATGCGCTGGCCACCATGAAGGACCGGATTGCAGGCGCCGTGTCCAGCTCAGTGGTCTCGACCGAGCGTTTGCAAGCCCTGGGCATCAAGGTGCTGGACGCCAGCGAAGTGGACGAACTGGCGGTGTACATCGACGGCGCCGACGAGATCGACCATGCCGGCTACATGGTCAAGGGCGGCGGAGCGGCATTGACGCGCGAAAAAATAGTTGCTGCGCAGTCCCGCCGATTTGTCTGCATTGCCGACAAATCCAAATACGTTGACATGCTTGGCGGCTTTCCCCTGCCGGTCGAGGTCATTCCCATGGCGGTGCGGCGCATCACGCGGCAATTTGAAGGCATGGGCGGTGCGTCAACGGTGCGCCACAAGGACGGCAAGCCCTTGGTCACCGACAACGGCCAGCATATCCTGGACGTGACCGGCTTGAAGATTGCCCAGCCGCTCATGTTCGAGTCTCTGGTCAGCCAATGGCCCGGCGTGGTGACGGTCGGGGTTTTTGCTTTCCAGAAAGCGCATGTTTGCCTGCTGGGCACCGACCAGGGCGTTGAAACCTTGGTGTTTTGAGGCGGGTCGTCCTGCCCCCGCTGCGGCTTAAAACCTGATGCCGGCCGGGTTGGCTGTATTCGCAGGCGGCTGCCCCACAAGCGCCGCCGACGGTTTTGCCGCAGTTACCGGCTCCCTGCCTTCGCCCGGGTCTTTTGGCGCCGGTGCAGGCGCAACCAGTGGTGCCGGCTTGGGTACACGGTAGCTGGACAACAGTAACGATGTCTTCGGATAGCCGGCAGCATTGAGGTACTGGGTCCAGTCGGCTTCTGAAAAACCTTTTAGCTGCTGGTTTCCAATGGTCAAAAAGGGGAGCGACACGTCAGCGCCCAGGCGTTGCAATGCGTCAATGTCGGCCGCAGACTTGACGGTCTTTTCCGTGAACGGAATTCCCCGCCTGGCCAGCAGCGAACGGCCCGCATCACACGGCGCGCAGTTGTCCCCGGTATACAAAACAACCGGGTATTTCAAGCTCACCTGACGCAACTCAAACGGCATGCCAGGGGGCGCGGCAACACTGGAGCCGGTGACGCTGGTTTCACTCGTCGTGGAGTTGCTCGCAGACACCGGCGGCCGGTCTGAAAAAGTCACCTTGCCATCGGGGCTCAGAATACGGTAGACCTGCTGCGCCTGCGCAGGCAAGGAAACCAGGCCAAGTCCCGCCAGCATAAAAACCAGCCAGCGGCTGTTTGCCAAGAAATGCGGTGGTCTGGATTTCATAAGGTTCGTCCTGGCGCGTAATGACGGCAACGGTCTCAAGCCATGCCCTGGTGGCGCAGCAGTGCGTCCAGCGAAGGTTCGCGGCCCCGAAAAGCCTTGAACGATTCCATGGCAGGGCGGCTGCCGCCAGCTTCCAGAATAGCCTGGCGGTACTTCCGGCCAGCGGCGACATGCACGGTCGATTTCACTGCCGAGGCAGATGCGTCATTGGCGGCCGCTTCCTCAAAGGCGGCATAGGCGTCGGCGGACAGCACCTCCGCCCATTTGTAGCTGTAGTAGCCGGCTGCATAACCGCCTGAAAAAATATGGCTGAAGGTGTGCGCCGTGCGGCTGTAGGCAGGCGAAGAGATCACGGCAACCTCCCGGCGCACCTCGTTCAGCAGGTCCATCAGGTCTTGTTGCGGGTTGTGCGAGGTGTGCAGCAGCATGTCGAACAACGAGAACTCGACCTGGCGCAGCGTCTGCATGCCACTCTGGAAATTCTTGGCGGCCAGCATTTTTTCAAACAGGGCGCGCGGCAGGGGCTCTCCGGTTTCGACATGCGCCGTCATTTGGCTCAGCACTTCCCATTCCCAGCAAAAGTTTTCCATGAACTGGCTCGGCAATTCAACCGCATCCCATTCCACGCCGCTGATGCCCGACACGTCATGCTCGTTGACCTGGCTCAGGAGGTGGTGCAGGCCGTGGCCGAATTCGTGGAACAGCGTCGTCACGTTGTCGTGCGTCAGCAGGGCCGGCTTGCCGCCAGAGCCTTCGGCAAAATTGCAAACCAGATGGGCAATGGGTGTTTGCAGCCTGCCGGTGTCAGGGCGCAACCAGCGGGCGCGCACGTCGTCCATCCAGGCGCCGCCGCGCTTGCCGGTACGGGCCGGCTGGTCGAGGTAGAACTGGCCGACCAGCTGGCCGTCGCGCTCGATGCGGTAAAAAGCCACGCCCGGCTTCCAGACGGGGGCCGAATCTTCGCGGATCTGCACCTCGAACAAGGTTTCGACAATTCTGAACAGGCCAGCCAGCACCTTGGGCGCGGTGAAATACTGCTTGACTTCCTGCTCGCTGAACGAATATCGCGCTTCCTTGAGCTTTTCGCTGATGAACGCGTAATCCCAAGGCTGGGGGTCGGTCTGGTTCAGCTTTTCAGCGGCGAAGCTGCGCAGGTCCGCAACGTCTTTTTCCGCATACGGCCGGGCGCGCCGGGCCAGGTCGCGCAAGAAAGCCACGACTTCATCGGGCGACTTGGCCATCTTGGCGACCACCGAGACCTCGCCAAAATTCTGATAGCCCAGCAGCCGCGATTCTTCCTGCCGCAATGCCAGGATCTCGCGAATCACCGCACTGTTGTCAAACTGGCTGAACTGCGCCGGCGCCTGGTCGCTGGCGCGGGTGGTGTAGGCCTTGTAGAGTATTTCACGCAGGGCGCTGCTTTCGGCAAACTGCATCACCGGCAGGTAGCTTGGCATTTTCAGGCTGAGCCGGTAACCGGCTTTGCCCTCGACTTCGGCTTGCGCCCTGGCGGCTTGCAGCACGTCTTTGGGGATGCCTGCCACTTCATCGTCAATGGCATAGTAGGCAAAGGCATCGGTCGCGTCCAGCGAGTTTTCGCTGAACTTCTGGCTCAGTTCAGCCTGTCGTTCCTGTATTTGCGCAAACCGCTCCTTGGCGGGACCTGAAAGTTCGGCGCCCGACAGCACAAAATTGCGAACCGCGTTTTTGTGTGCCTGCGTCTGCTCGGTATTGAGGCTGCCGACGTCGATGGCTTTGTACTTGGCGTACAGGCGCTCGTCGGCGCCCAGCCGGGTCCAGAATTCGGTCAAGCGGGGCAGGGCGGCGTTGTAGGCTGCCCGCAGTTCGGGCGTATCCGCCACGCTGTTGAGGTGGCTGACGGCCCCCCAGGCGCGACCCAGGTTTTCAGTCGCTACGTCCAGCACCCGGGCAATGCCGCTCCATGTGGCGGGAAACTCGCCGGCAGTGACCGTGGCCAGGGCCGTTTCGGCCTTGGCGAGCAAGTCGTCCATCGCCGGGCCGACGTGCTCGGGCAGGATCTGGTCAAACAGGGGAAGGTCGGAGAAATCAAGGAGTGGATTGGTCATCACGTTTAGCTGTGGGCGGGTGGGTGAATCTAAAGGCCGCGGGTTGCTTTAACCACGAAAATGCAAAAACCGACCAGCGAGGTCGGTTCAGGGCTTGGAAAATTTCAGTCTTGCGAGCGTTTTTTGACGCTGATTTGTTGCCTGGGCTTGGCGCGCTTGACGCTGCCACCCGGGGTGAGGCGCTGGTTGCCCAGAACCCGCAAGGTCTTGACTTCAGGCCTCTGGCCATAGCGCGAACTGTTTTTCAGCACCTTGACATCGCGCGGCCCGGCCATGCGGTCATCATTGATTTTTTTCTCTTTTTCAGGAACCGGCCGCCAGAAAACCAGCAGCTTGCCAATGTGCTGGATGGGCGCCGCGTCCAGGTCTTCCGCCAGCGAGCGAAACATGTCTTCACGGCCCGCGCGGTCGTCGGACTGAACCCGCACCTTGATGAGTCCATGAGCGGACAGGGCGGCGTCGATTTCTTTTTTCACGTTGTCGGTGAGGCCATCAGCGCCAACCATGACGACGGCGTTGAGATGGTGCGCTTCGGCGCGATGGTCTTTGCGCTGGGCAGGGGTAAGTTGTATTTGGGCCATGCTCAATTATCGGTGGAGACGGCCGGGCGACA
>JAQGMZ010000140.1 GCA_028292045.1 Polaromonas sp.
AAAATGAGCATTGCATTATTTTTTTTGAAATAATTTTAGTGAAAGCCGAAATCTGACATAGCTTATTTCAGTGGCAACATGTCAAGACATTTCATAGAAATTAAACCAGAATTTGTGGTTGAAATTAAACAGCAATAAAAACAGTTATTTTGATGATCTCCAATTACTGTTGCGCAGGAATTCGATATCGCTGATTGTGCGTCGTTAGAATATTTACTGTTCCAATATTCCCATCCGCTATCCTGTGGAGCAATAGGGATTTGAGCAATTAATGGAAATGCAATTAGATATAAAACATAAGCATCTGTGGCATTTACATTTTTTTTGTAACGCTCTGCTTGAATTATTCCCTTGAGGACTCTTCTTATAATCTCGTTAGGAGCTTGACTAAGATAGTTAAATTTAACTTCTATTACCGTATCAACCGAAAGCCGCCCTTGTGGAGGATTGATAGGATTAATAAATGAAAAATCGATACCACAATATTCCGGCAAAACAATAAATCGATGACCAAAATATATAACCCATGTTTCTAGTGCAGTTGCAAATCTACCCCTCGCTTTTGCTTCTAATCCACCACTTTGTAGAGCAGCATTGACTGCTGTCCAGCTTTGAATCGAACAGACAACCAACTCACATAATTTTGCAGCTTCAACAGAGCTAATTTTCAATAATTTCTTTCTGAATAAAAATCACTATAGTTTAAACGAATACTGTCCCAATATGGTTATCGAAAACAGCATCATCTAGAACTGTCACTGTCAGGATACTGTCACTGTCAGGATACTGTCACTGAAAGTATCGCCTAAACTCAATTTTTGAAATCACACATAGCCTTTGCATCACAACCCCACGGCCCAGTCACTTTGATTTTTAATAAGTATCCGTCTGGTTCTGCAAATATAAGCCTTTTAAGTTCTCATTCGAGTTTATAGTTTCAATTGAATGCCACTTCAGTTTTCTAAAATTCCAATCTTTTAGGTTTAAATCTTGAACCATTAGTACACACTCATCATAAGGGGTGTATTCCTGAAGTATATCAATAAGCCGGCTACCATCCGCATCGCCATCCATTTTTGGAAACTTTTCTAATATTTTATCCATTAAAATAAAGTCTAATTGCAATGGAATTATTCCATGACGGCAAACACTATTTGAATAAATGACAATTGCACCACGCGTACCTGACGGCTGAACAGAAACAAGCAGTGGTGTAATTTGCTCGTAGTTGATTAGACTTCTAATTGTCATATGCATAACAACGTATCTTGCAATGGCAATAATCAAAATCGACGCAAGAGTTCTTTTTCCAACTGTAGTCCCTTTTAATAATGACAATGTGTCATTGGAATCTACATCTGCATGTGCTGACTCTTTGTCGGCGACAGATTTTATTATTTCTCGTAAGGTATTCTTTTTGTTAAATATTTTTTGATTAAGCCATTCGGTTAATGGTAAAGCTAAAGAGTTATGGTCGAAAAGTTTCTCTATTTCACTTTCACCCGTTCCATCGGTTCTGAACATTCCAACAGATGCAAAATCTGCGATATCTATTATCCAATCCGGTGGTCCATTCAAAGGTGCAAACCGCATTTCTGGAAAAAATCTTAGTATTAAAGAATTGTCTTTTTTCTTATGGACGTCACAAAGTAATTTTCTAAGCTCCCCAGCTACTGACCGATATGCTTGTTGTGATCCATCGTAATGTGCTTTAACATTTATGCCAATCGCTTCTACGGAGGCATTAACATGTTCAACTAGTCTAGGGTTTATATTTAGATTTTTCATTGTTATTCGAACATATATATCTAATTAATTCAACACAAAATTGGCTTTATTCAAAATTTTGAATCATCTTAATTTCATCGCTAAATCATGAGCTTGTGGATGGTAGTACCTCTTCAGCATTTGGAGCGAAGTGTGACCAGTGACAGCAGCCAGTTCAATCACATTAGGCAATTTACTGGCCATGCGGCTGGCCCCCGTATGGCGTAGATCGTGGAAATGCAAATTTCCTAAGTTCCCACGTCGCACTGCTTTTAAAAAATTTGCTTCCATAGCCGCCATACTAATTGGAAACACCCGACCATCGAATGACCGATCTATTGTTCGCAAGGTTTCGACAGCGCGTTTGGAAAGTGGCACATAACGTGACTTCCCATTTTTGGTGATTGGCAAGAAGACCGTTTGCTGATCCAGATCGACATGCTCCCATCGCAGACCTAAGATTTCACCTCGTCGCATTGCAGTTTCGATGGCAATGACCACAAGGGGCTGCATTAACGGGTTGCGACGCCCTGTTGGCACCAGTTCCACCAGCAGGGTTACCTCATCGGTTCGGCTCAAAACCCGGTCACGACCCGGAGGCATGGTTGGCTTGCGGATCATTTCAATCGGGTTCTGAATTGGAAACCCCCACTCGCGCCTAGCATGATTGATGATCGAAGACAGTACAGCCAGATCACGAACAACCGTGCTTGGTTGGCAGCTTTTCAAACGTTCATCACGGTAATCTGCCAAAACCTCAGGTGTGAGATTGGCCATGCTGTATTTCGAAATTTTCATTCGAAGTGTGGCTGTCAATCGAATGGTTTCTTCAAGGCAGCCACGTTTTCCCGGAGTGATTTCCTTAATGTATCGACGCATGACATCGCCAAAACTGGTTTGCTCAGCAATGTTTCTACTAACAAATGGGCCACGATCCATATCGGATTCAACAGACCGTGCCCATTGTTCAGCGTCGAATTTAGTAGCGAGTGTTTTGACCTCATCAGGATAGCCAAGACGCCGGACACGTACCTGCCAGCTATTGCCGCGTTTGCGAAAAGTTGCCATCGTTCTCCTCTGAGTGGGACAAACGAGGGACAAAAATGGAAAAATTTCAAAAATCAATCGAAAAACCGCTCTAGACCTGCTGAAAAATTACACAGGTCTTCACTCGGGTTTTTCAAAATACCTATAAAAATCAAACACCTACAAAGCTGCCCGACTTGCCCCCGTGCTTTTCCAGCAGCTTGCAGTCGGTCATCGTCATGCCCCGGTCCACCGCCTTGCACATGTCGTAAATCGTCAGCAGGGCGATGTTGACGGCGGTCAGCGCCTCCATTTCAACGCCGGTCGGGCCGACGGTTTCGACGGTGGCGGTGCAGGTGATGCAGCCGGTTTCGCTGCCGGGGCTGGCCGCAAATTCTACCGCCACGCGGGTCAGCGCCAGCGGATGGCACAGCGGAATCAGGTCGCTGGTTTTTTTGGCGGCCATGATGCCGGCGATGCGGGCAATGCCCAGCACATCGCCTTTTTTGGCCGTGCCGGACAAAATCAGGTCCAGCGTGGCGGGTTGCATGGCAAGCCGGCCTTGCGCAACGGCGATGCGGTGCGTCGCGGCCTTGGCCGCCACATCGACCATGTGGGCCTGGCCCTGGGCATCGAAATGGGTGAGGGGGGAAGAAAGCGTCGTCATGCTGATACAGAACCTTTACAACTATGCAGCATCATAAGAGCCTTGCCCGCCTATTTTCCCCTGCCCGAAGGTAACTGCCCTTGATGTCATCGACCTGCCTTGGTATTTTCAGACCGCAACCCGGGTGGGCGCAGGTTCGGCATGCACTGGCTGCGATGGTGTTGGCTGCGGTTTCAGCCGCTTCGCCGGCCCAGTCGCCGGCTACTGAAGCCGCGCAGCCTGCGGGCAAGGCCCGTTCCCTGCCGTCGCTGGGCGACAACTCCGATTTGTCCATGGCGGCCGAGCGCCGCATAGGCGACCGCATTGCCGTCAGCATCTACCGCGACCCCGACAATGTCGAAGACCCGGTGCTGGCCGATTACCTGCAGGGCATCTGGCAGCCGCTGATGGCGGCGTCGCGGGCCCGGGGCGAGCTGCCGGCCGAGCTGGAAGAGCGCTTCGCCTGGGAACTGTTCATGATTCGCGACCGCACGATCAACGCCTTTGCCCTGCCCGGCGGCTACTTTGGCGTGCACCTGGGCCTGGTCAGCGCCGTGGGCAGCGCCGATGAACTGGCCGCCGTGCTGGCGCATGAGATGAGCCATGTCAGCCAGCGGCACATTTCGCGGCTGATGACGCAGCAGGCCCGCCAGGCGCCGTGGATGATTGCCGCCATGGTGCTGGGAGCCATGGCCGCGAGCAAGCACCCGGATGCGGGCACGGCGGCGATCGTCGGCGGCCAGGCGCTGATGGCGCAGGGACAGCTCAATTTTTCGCGCGACATGGAGCGCGAGGCGGACCGGGTGGGCTTCAGCGTCATGAACGATGCCGGCTTTGCCAGCCAGGGCATTGCCGCCATGTTTGAAAAGCTGCAGCAGACCAACCGGCTCAACGACAACGGCTCGTTTCCCTACCTGCGCTCGCACCCGCTGACCACGGAACGGATTGCCGAGGCGCAGGCCCGTGTGCAATTGGCGTCCGCAGCGGCGGCGACGCCCACCGCCGCCGAACAGGCCGCCGCCGCCCAGATGCAGCGGCTGCATGCCATGATGGCGGCCCGCGCGCGCCTGCTGACCGTGCCCGGCGTGGACGTGCTGCGCACCGTGCTGGCCGAAGCCCAGCGCAAGGCGTCAGCCCTGCCCAGGCCAGCCTTGGCGGCGGCCAATGCCCGCGATGCCGGTGTGCTCTACGGCGGCGCGCTGGCGGCAGCGCAGTTGCGTGATTTTTCGGCGGCGCGCAGCTTGCTGGGCCTGCTCGCACCGCTTGCTGCCGGCGCGGGCGCCGATGCCAAGGCTGCCCAGTTGCTGGCGATCGAGGTGGACTTGCTGGACGGCAAGGTGCCGGCTCTGGCCGCTTCCACCGACGTGGCCAGGACCGGATCGCGGGCCGAACTGCTGCTGCTGTCCAAGGCGCTGCTCGCGGCCAACCGGGCGCCCGAGGTGCTGCAGGCCTTGCAGACCTGGGTGGCCGTGCACCCCCGCGATGCGTCGGCCTGGCTGCTGCTGGCCCAGGCGTGCGGCCAACTGAACCAGCCTGTGCGGGCCATTCGGGCCGAGGCCGAAAGCCGGGCCGCCCAGCTCGACTACGGCGCCGCGCTGGACCGTTTCAAGGCGGCGCAGGGCATGATGCGCAGCAATCCGGGCAGCGCCGACGCCCATATGGAAGGCTCGATCATCGACACCCGGGCGCGGCAGATGGAATCAATTCTTAAGGAACAGGTGCTCCAGGAGAAAATCGATCGCTAGCTGCAGCACCGAATAGATCAGCGAGCCCAGCAGCGCTGCGCCGAATCCGCTGACATTCAGCCCGCTGACCAAGCCAGCCGCCGCCCAGAACATCAGCGCATTCACGACGAACAGGAAAAGCCCGAGCGTCAGCACCGTCACCGGCAGCGTGAGCAAGACCAGCAGGGGCCGGATCACCATGTTCAGCGCACCCAGCACCGCCGCCGCGATCAGCGCGCCGGTAAAGCTGGTGACCGTCACACCCGAATACAGGTAGGCCACCGCCAGCAGGGCAGCGGCGCTGAGCAGCCATTTGAGAAGGAGTTTCATGCGGCGAAGGATAGCACCCGGCCAATATCGGCACGCATGACAACGTCCCGCAAACGCCCGGGAAAATCCGGATAAATCGCATGGACTTGACCAAAAGCCGATACTTTTTCTACCTGAAAGGGGAGTAGCGACCTTGGCGCCTGACGGTTCCAAGCGCATGTGTTTCGTCAATACGTTGCCCATCACCCGGCAGCCGGAACGCATAAAGAGAGCCGCCGGAGGCTTTTTCCCGCAAGACCTTTTGGGACGCATCCGCGTCTTTCAATTTTAAAGGTCTTGTCATGCAAACCATTGCACCCCTGTGGCTGTGGGCCACGTTCGTCGGCATTGTGCTCGCTTCGCTGTTCGTGGACTTCGTCGTGCTCCGCAAGCAGGGCGCCCACGACATCGGCGTGAAGGAAGCGCTGAACTGGTCGCTCATCTGGGTCGCCCTGAGCTTTCTGTTCAACGGCCTGTTCTGGTGGGCGGTGAGGGACAGCACCGGCTCGACCGAGATCGCCAACACCCGGTCGCTGGAGTTCCTGACCGGCTACCTGATCGAAAAATCGCTGGCGGTGGACAATATTTTTGTCTTCCTGATGATCTTCAGCTACTTTGCCGTGCCCTCCCACTTCCAGAAGCGGGTGTTGATGATCGGCATCATCGGCGCCATCGTGCTGCGCACGGTGATGATCCTGGTGGGCGGCTGGCTGCTGGCGCAGTTCCACTGGATTTTGTACATGTTCGGCGCCTTCCTGATCCTGACCGGCATCAAGATGTGGTGGGCCGCCGGCAAGGAGCCCACGCTCGACGACAACCCGGCCCTCAAGCTGCTGCGCCGCATTTTGCCGGTCAGCCAGAACTTCGACGGCGAGAAATTCTGGACGGTCGAGAACGGCAAGAAAATCGCCACGCCGCTGTTGATGGTGATCTGCCTGGTTGCGCTGACCGACGTGATCTTCGCGGTCGATTCGATTCCGGCGATTTTCGCCATCACCAGCGATCCGTTCATCGTGCTGACCAGCAACGTGTTCGCCATCCTGGGCCTGCGCGCCATGTACTTTTTGCTGGCCGCCGTGGCCAGCAAATTCCATCTGCTGAACTACGGCCTGGCGGTGATTCTGGTGTTCATCGGCGCCAAGATGTGCCTGATCGACGTGTTCAAGATCCCGGTGATGGTGTCGCTAAGCGTGGTAGTGGGCGTGCTGGCCGTCACCATGCTGCTCAGCGTGCGATCGGCGCCGGTGGGCGCGCCGCACAAATAACCCCCGATTGCGGGCCGCGGCCCCTGCGTTCACGCCGTACTGGCTATGATGCCAGTCCCATGCCCGGCATCCACATCATCGACATTGAAGCCGCCATCAACCACTGGCGCGCCCGCAAGCCTTCGGCCGATGGCATCAGCCTGTCGGCCGAGGTGCGCGCCCTGGCCGGCATGTATGCGCACCTGGTGTTTCACCATCGCGACACCGCCGATGAAGCCGATTTCACCCCAGAAGCGCTGGCGGCCTGGCATGGCTGGTACGACACCACCGCCGACACGCCCTGCATCGCCATTTGTTCGACCAGCCAGGGCGACGAATTGTGCAAGGGCTGCGGCCGCACGTTTGAGGAAGTGCAGCACTGGCTGGCAATGACGCCGGTGGAAAAGCGCGGCACCTGGCTGCGCATCACCCGGGAAGCCACGGCCTGGCGCTTTGGCCGCTATGCCGACCGGGCCCTCGAGAGAAAGTAGCGGCGCCAGGCATGTCCCCATGAAAACGATTTATCTCCCATGCCTTTATTGCGCTGGCAGCTATCAATTTAAGAGTGCCAATGGCCCAGCCGCTACACTGGCCAGATGCTTCGCCTGACCCATGCCCCCAACATCGCCATCGCCGCCCTGTGGGTCGATGCGCTGCAGCAAGCCGGTTATTCAGCCAGCGTGCAGCGTTATTTTCTGGGCAGCGTGGCGGGCGAGCTGCCGCCCGACCAGTGCCAGCCTGAAATCTGGCTGACGAACGACGAAGAGCAGGCCGGCGCGCGGGCGTTGCTCGACGCGCTGCAGAACATGCCGCAGCGGCGCTGGGTCTGCGCCTGCGGGGAAACGGTGGAAGGCGGCTTCGGCGAATGCTGGCAATGCGGCGTTGCCATGCCGGCCGGCCTGGCCTGAAGGCGGTGGGGCTTAAACCCGCCGCGCCAGTTCGGCCGCCATGCCGACATAGCTGGAAGGCGTCATCGCCAGCAGGCGCTCTTTTTCGGCCTCGGGTATCTCGAGCGACCGGATCAGGCTGTGCAGGTCTTCCGGCCTGACGGTCTTGCCGCGCGTGACTTCCTTGAGCTTTTCATAGGCGCCCTGCACGCCATAGCGGCGCATCACGGTCTGGATCGGCTCGGCCAGCACTTCCCATGAAGCGTTCAGGTCGTCGGCCAGCGCCTCGTCATTGAGTTCGAGCTTGTTCAGCCCGATGCACAGCGAGTTGTAGGCCAGCACGGCGTAACCCAGCGCCACGCCCATGTTGCGCAGCACGGTCGAGTCGGTCAGGTCGCGCTGCCAGCGGCTGATGGGCAGCTTTTCGCTCATGTGGCGCAGCATCGCGTTGGCCAGGCCCAGGTTGCCCTCGGCGTTTTCAAAGTCGATCGGGTTGACCTTGTGCGGCATGGTCGAGGAGCCGATTTCGCCTTCCTTGAGCCGCTGCTTGAAGTAGCCGAGGCTGACATAGCCCCAGATGTCGCGCGACAGGTCGATCAGGATGGTGTTGGTGCGCGCCACCGCATCGAACAGCTCGGCCATGTAGTCGTGCGGCTCGATCTGGATGCTGTAGGGCTGGAAGGCCAGGCCCAGGCCCAGCGGCTCCGGCGTTTCAACCACATGGCGGCTGAAGGCTTCCCAGTCGAAGTCCGGCCAGGCGGCCAGGTGCGCGTTGTAGTTGCCCACGGCGCCGTTCATCTTGGCCATCAGCCTGATGCCGGCGATTTTTTCGCGGGTATTGACCAGCCGCACCACGACATTGGCCATTTCCTTGCCAACGGTGGTCGGGCTGGCGGTCTGGCCGTGGGTGCGGCTGAGCATGGGCACGTCGGCGTGCGCATGGGCCATCTGGCGCAGCTTGTCGATGACCTTGTCCAGCGCCGGCAGCAGCACCAATTCGCGGCTGCTTTTGAGCTGCAGCGCCTGGCTGGTGTTGTTGATGTCTTCGCTGGTGCAGGCAAAGTGGAAGAACTCGCTGGCGGCATGCAGTTCGGGCCGGGCCTCGAACTTGGACTTGATCCAGTATTCCACCGCCTTGACGTCATGGTTGGTGGTTTTTTCTATCGTCTTGATGGCCGTGGCATCGGCTTCTGAAAAGTTCTTGACCAGGCCCAGCAGGTAGGTCCGGGCGCCAGGGCTCAGGGGCTTGAATTCGGCGAATTTGGCATCGGACAGAGCGATGAACCAGGCAATTTCGACCTGAACCCGGCGGTGCATATAGCCTTGCTCGGACATCAGGGGGCGTAAGGTAGCAAGTTTGGCGGCGTAGCGGCCGTCCAGCGGCGACAGGGCATTGATGGGTGAAAAGCTCATGGCGCGATTGTAGGCCGGGCGAGCCCGGTAAATGGCTTGCATGCTGCAGTGCAGCAAAATCTGCTTTGGGAAGCCCGCTGTCATCGGGTTGCCAGCCTGACTCGATAGAATGATGCTTTACCCCGGCCACGACAAGAATACAGCCTCATCATGAAACTCATCGGATCCGTCACCAGTCCCTATGTCCGCAAGGTGCGCATCGTCATGCTAGAGAAAAAGCTCGACTACCAGTTCGTGCTGGAAGACGTCTGGGCGGAAAAAACCGACATGGGCCTGTCCAACCCGCTGGGCAAGGTGCCGTGCCTGGTGATGGAGGCGGGCGAGGCGATTTTCGACTCGCGCGTGATCGTCGAGTACCTGGACACGCTGTCGCCGGTGGGCAAGCTCATTCCGGCGCAGGGCCGGGAGCGCGCCGAAGTCAAGACCTGGGAAGCGCTGGCCGACGGCGTCATGGACGCCGCCCTGCTGGCCCGGCTGGAAGCCACCTGGTCCGGCCGCAGTGCCGGGCAGCGCTGCGACGGCTGGATTGCGCGGCAAATGGGCAAGATCGACGCCGCGCTGCAGGCCATGAGCAAGGGCCTGGGCGACAAGGCCTACTGCAGCGGCGTTCATTTCAGCCTGTCGGATGTGGCGGTGGGTTCTGCGCTGGGCTACCTGGAGTTTCGTTTTCCCGAAGTGCAGTGGCGCGAAACTCATCCCCAGCTGGCCAGGCTGTACGACAAGCTGGCCCTGCGGCCGAGTTTCGTGGAAACCCAGGCGGGCTGATTTTCGGCGGGCTACTGCCGCGCCCGGCGTTTCAGCCAGCGCATCAGGCGGCCCAGCAGCGGCAGTTTTTCATACAGCTCCTCGGCCGCATCCCAGTAGTCGCGGTGAAATTCAACCAGTCCGGCCTCGTCGAACTTCAGGTGCGAGCCGCCGCGCACGGTCTGCAGCGTCTGGGTGTCGAATCGCTTGAAATTGAAATGGAAATTCCAGCTCAGGAAGCACTGCGCGCCGTCGACCAGGCAGCCGGTCACTTCAAAGCGCGGCTGCGCCAGCGATGCGTACATGTGGCTGAACACCTGCCGTATGGCGTCCAGGCCGCGCACCTCGTTGAACGGGTCCTTGAAATAGGCCTCCGGCGCGTACAGCGCGCCCAGCCGGTCCAGGCTGGCGGGCGTGAGGTTTTCAAAAAATTCAACGGCCCGCGCGGCGGCCTGGCACATAGGCGGGCCTGTATCAGGGCGGGTTGTCATGGCGGGCGGGTTCACAGCGAGGTGATCTTTCGCACCGCCGCGAACCGCATGCCGTAGGGCAGCAGGCGCAGGGCCTTCATCCAGCGGGTGAAGCGCTTGGGAAAGTGGATCTCGAACTCGCCTTTTGTCCAGCCCTGCAGTATTTCCCGGGCGGCCTGCTCGGGCGTGATGAGTGCCGGCATGGCGAACTTGTTGTGCGCGGTCAGCGGCGTCTCGACAAAGCCGGGGCACACCAGGCTCACGCCGATGCCTCTAGCCTTCAGGTCCAGGTACAGCGTTTCGGCCAGGTTGATCAGCGCCGCCTTGGTCGGCCCGTAGGCTAGGGCCTTGGGCAGTCCGGTGTAGCCCGCCACGCTGCTGATGAGGCTGATGTGGCCGGACCGCTGCGCCAGCAGGGCCGGCAGTACCGCGTCGAGCAGGTACAGCGCGCCGTGGTAGTTCACCTCGCTGTGCTTGACCATCTCGGCCAGGTCGAAACCGGTGGCGCGCAGTTCCTGGTAGTAGCCCGCGCAGTACATCACCAGGTCCAGCGGCCCGGCGGCCAGCACGGTCTGGGCGGCGGCTTTCAGCGCCAACGGGTCGGTGACATCCAGCGCCAGCGCCACTGCGCCCGGATGGCTTTGCGCAAAGCTGTCCAGCGCCCGGGCGTTGCGCGCCGAGACGAAGACCCGCGCGCCTGCGGCATGCAGGGCATGGGCCGTGGCCTGGCCGATGCCGCTGGAAGCGCCCACCAGCCAGGCATTTTTGCCGCGCCAGTCAGGCACAAGGGGATTGAAGGACATGGCTGATGCTTTTTGGTTGGAGGGTCGATGGCCGGGATGGAAAGCGCCGTGTGCGCAAGCGGCTGGGCCGGTGCATTTTCAACGTTTCACGAACGACAGCGTGACCTCGCCCAGCTTAAAACCGAACTTGCGCATCTCGGCCTTGTTCAGCATCACCTTGTCGTTCATCAGGTACATCCAGTCGTCAAACTGCACCTCGATGACGCGGCCGTCGACCGGTAGCTTGAGCGTGTAGCCCCAGCGGAAGGCGTTGCCTTTTTCCTCGCCGGCGGCCTCGCCCAGCACGTCGTCGGCGGTGCCGGTGAAGCGCCCGTCGGGCTGGCGCTTGAGCGTCCAGACGCGGCGCTGCTTCGTGCCGTCGGAATAGGTGAAGTCCTCGTCGAGCACACCGGTCTCCATGCCGGGCGGGCCCTGCCAGCTGCATTTCATGACCACGGTGAAACGCTTGACGACCTTGCCCGAGCGGTCGGTGAACACGCCGTACGCGTCCAGCGTGCCGTTGAAGTACTGGCGCATGTCGAGCACCGGCTGCTCGGCGGCATAGTCGGCCACCTGCGGACCGGCGCAGCCCGACAGTAATGCGGCCGACAGCAGCAGGGCGGGAAGTGCGCCTTTGAAAAGCCAGGTGCGCGATGGAAGGCCGGTCATGGTGTGACCCTTTCGGACGGTTGAATGAGAAGAAACCAGGCACTGGCTGCGGCAGCCAGCTTGAGAACGCACGGCAGCACGCAATAGGCCACGACCAGCGCCGTGAGCGCCGCGCCGTCCTGGCTGCCGGGCGCATAGCCGAACAGGCCGAGTAGCGGCAGGGCCAGCCCGGCGGCCAGCGCCAGGTTGAGCTTGGTGGCGAAATTCCACCAGCCGAAATACGCCCCTTCGGCCCGGCCGCCGTGGCCGTTGGCCTGGATCACGCCGGCCAGCAGCGCGCCGGGCAGGGCCAGGTCGGTGCCCAGCGCCACGCCCGACAGTGCGCAGACAACAGCAAATGCCAGCGTCTGGCCGGCGCCCA
>JAQGMZ010000124.1 GCA_028292045.1 Polaromonas sp.
CGCGCCGCCGTGCCCAGGGCGTCCAGGCTGGAGCCGCACAGGCGGTTGAGGGTTGCGCCCGGCACTTCGACCGGCAGCCCGGCCAGCAGGCTGGCCATGTGCGCGACGTTGCGGTTGTCTTCGCCAGCCTGGTTGGCGCAGCCGTAGATCACGTCGGTCACGGCCTGCCAGTCGACCTTTGGATTGCGCCCCATCAGCGCCCGGATTGGAATGGCGCCCAGGTCATCGGTGCGCACGCCGCTCAGGGCGCCGCCGTAGCGGCCAAACGGGGTGCGGATGGCGTCGCAGATAAAAGCCTGGTTGAGGGTCATGGTGTGTCTCCTGAATGAATGTCGATAGGATAAAAACCGAAGCTCAGGCGGCAATGGGCAGGCCGACCAGTTCTTCAAGCTCGGCATGGCCCAGCCCCTCGACCTTGTCGATGAGCTTCAAGCCTTCGGGCGTGCATAGCAGCGTCGCCAGGTCGGTGTAGATGCGTTTGACGCAGCCCACCCCGGTCAGTGGATAGCTGCATTTGGCCACCACCTTGCTCTGGCCTTGCCGGGTCAGCAAATCCATCATCACCCAGGTCTGCCGGGCGCCGACGGCCAGGTCCATGGCCCCGCCCACGGCTGGAATGGCGCCGGACTCGCCAGTGCTCCAGTTGGCCAGGTCGCCCGTGCTGGAGACCTGAAACGCCCCCAGCACGCAAATGTCGATATGGCCGCCGCGCATCATGGCAAAGCTGTCGGCATGGTGGAAGTAGGCGCCGCCCGGCAGCAGGGTGACGGGCTGCTTGCCGGCGTTGATCAGGTCGTGGTCTTCCTCGCCCTCGGCAGGTGCCGGCCCCATGCCGAGAATGCCGTTTTCGCTGTGCAGAATGACCTCGCGCCCGGCCGGAATGTGGTTGGCCACCCCTGTCGGCATGCCGATGCCCAGGTTGACGTAGGCGCCATCGTGAATGTCTTGCGCCACCCGCGCGGCCAATTCATTTTTGCTTAATCTCTGGTAGCTGCCCATGACCGTTCCTTGTTCGCCAAACTGCACGTCAAGCACTCATTTTGAACCCGCCGGCCTGGGTGGCGACGCGGGCGACCTGCACGACAAAGCCCACATGGATGCCCGGCGTCACGATGCTCTCGGGGTCCAGGGCGCCCAGTTCGACAATCTCGTGCACCGTGGCAAGGGTGAGCTTTGCCGCCGTGGCCATGACCGGCCCGAAATTGCGCGCCGATTTGCGGTAGGTCAGGTTGCCCCAGCGGTCCCCGCGCTCGGCCTTGACCAGCGCCACGTCGCCATGGATCGGGTATTCGAGCACATATTGCCGGCCATTGATCTCCCGGGTTTCCTTGCCCCTGGCCAGTTCGGTGCCGTAGGCCGTGGGGCAGAAAAAAGCGCCGATGCCGGCACCGGCAGCCCGCAGGCGCTCGGCCAGGTTGCCTTGCGGCACCAGTTCAAGCTCGATGCGCTTGCTGCGGTAGAGCGCGTCAAACACATGGCTGTCGGCTTGCCGGGGAAAGCTGCAGATGAGCTTGCGCACCCGGCCCGCCTTGAGCAGCGCCGCCAGCCCGGCCTCGCCATTGCCGGCATTGTTGTTGACCACGGTCAGGTCCCTGGCCCCTTGCGCAATCAGGCCATCGATCAGCTCGTTCGGGTTGCCGGCCGTGCCAAAGCCGCCGATTAGCACGGTTGAGCCGTCCTGGACGCCGGCCAGCGCATCGGCCACCGACAAGGCAATCTTGTTGATCATTCTTCAGTCTCCTGAAAAGCAGGAACAGGCGGGCGGCGGCGTCAGGACTTGCGCGAACCCATGACCAGCACGATGGCGCCCAGGGCAATCGCGCCCAGGCTGAGCCACTGCGGGATGTTGACGGATTCCTTTTCCGTGACTGTCAATTCAAGCGGGCCCAGTTTGGCCGCCGTGGTGTCTTTGGTGAAGCTGAAGCCGCCTGTGAAAAATCCGGCCAGTCCGGCCACAACCAAAATAATGCCTGCAATGCGCGCTGCGTTCATCTGTATTTCCTTGCCGGGTGAATGATTTTGCGGGCCGCACTGACCGGAATTGCACCGCCCTGCGAGTAATGTACGGCCTTTGCAGTCCGCAGTGGCAGCCTGGGCAGCCTGCATGAAAACATCACCGCCGCAATGGCAAATGCCTGCGTGATAGGCTTTGGCCCATGTTCACGCCATCCCAAGCCGACGTTCGCCGTTTTTTTTGCTCTGTTCATGCCAAGTCGTTGACCGGAACGCCTCTGGAAGCTATAGAAATCATAGCGAGCCAATGGATTGGCGAGCACCCCGAACACCATGCGGACTTCAGCAGCGCTGAAGCCGCGCTTGAAAAAACGTATGGCGTGGAAGCCGGCCACACTAACCCCTTTTTGCACCTGTCGATGCACCTGTCCATCAGCGAGCAATGTTCCATTGACCAGCCGCGCGGCATCCGGCAGGCGGTCGAGTTGCTGGCTGCGCGCCGAAACTCGCTGCACGATGCGCACCACGAGGTCATGGAATGCCTGGGCAAGATGGTCTGGGAAAGCCAGCGCTCGGGCCGCCCGCCCGACGGCGCAGCCTATATCGAATGCGTTCAACGCCAGGCAACGCGGGATTGAGCCATGGCGCGGGCCGATGCGATGGTGCGCCCTTCAATCGCAAAAAAGCCGCTGGATCAGCGGCTTTTTTGTGCTTGGGCCAGTTGGGCGGCCTAGCGGAAACGACTTTCCGGAATCACTTTCAGGTCGCCTGGCAGGCCTGCCAGGTAGTTGGACATCGACTTGAGTTCAGCATTGGTGTACTGCTTGGCCATGGCGCCCATGATGGGGTGGGCACGCCCGACCTTGGCGTTGTTGTCCACCTTGTAGGCCTTCAGCGCCACAAACAGGTAGTCGGCATGCTGGCCGGCAATCTTGGGGTAGGAAGGATCGATCGGCTTGCTGAAATTGGCGCCATGGCAGGACGCGCAGTTGGCCTTGTTCAGCAAGGCCAGAACCTCGGTGCCGGGCTCCTTGGCTGGCTTGGCAGGAAGTTCGGCGCCGGCCACCACGCCATGCCCGCTGTAATAGGCTGACAGGTCGGCAATGTCCTGGTCCGTCAGCGTGATGGCGACAGCGCGCATGGTGGGATGCTTGCGGTCGCCTTTCTTATAGGCATGCAGGGCTGAAGAAATATAGCTGGCGCCCTGGCCGGAAATCATGGGAACCTTGTACACCTCGGGGAAAGACGCCTGGTAGCCCTTGATGCCGTGGCAGCCAATGCACATTGCATTTTTGGCCAGGCCGGCATTGGCATCGCCCTTGATGTCCTGGGCAAGGCTTGCGGCTGCCAATGAAGAGAGGGCCAGGGCAACTATCGTGGTGAACAGCTTATTCATTTTTCGCGCACAATCCGTTGAAAAGTCATCGTTAAAACAACGCTGGATTATATCTGCGGCCGCCTCCATGCGGACCGCTGTTGATAATCCCATCCAAGCTCCCCTCCATGCCAACTTGTCCATCCCAAAAACCATGAAATTTCAAGGCTCAAAAAACTACGTCGCCACGCCCGACCTGATGCTGGCCGTCAATGCGGCAGCCACCCTGACCCGGCCGCTGTTGGTCAAGGGCGAACCGGGCACCGGCAAGACCATGCTGGCCGAGGAAGTCGCCCAGGCGCTCGGCCTGCCGCTGTTGCAGTGGCACATCAAGTCGACCACCAAGGCGCAGCAGGGCCTGTACGAATACGATGCCGTGTCGCGCCTTCGCGACTCGCAGCTGGGCGATGAAAAGGTCAAGGACATCCACAACTACATCGTCAAGGGCGTGCTGTGGCAGGCGTTCACCGCCGACCAGCCGGTGGCGCTGCTGATTGACGAGATCGACAAGGCCGACATCGAGTTTCCCAACGACCTGCTTCGTGAAATTGACCGCATGGAGTTCTATGTCTACGAGACGCGCGAGCTGGTCAAGGCGAAACACCGGCCGCTGGTGTTCATCACGTCGAACAATGAAAAAGAGCTGCCGGATGCGTTTTTGCGCCGCTGCTTTTTCCACTACATCAAGTTCCCCGACGCTGACACCATGAAAAGCATCGTGGACGTGCATTTTCCGACCCTGAAAAAAGACCTGCTGGCGGCGGCGATGAAAACGTTTTACGACGTGCGCAACCTGCCCGGCCTGAAGAAAAAGCCGTCCACCAGCGAACTGCTCGACTGGCTCAAGCTGCTGGTGGCCGAAGACATTCCGCTCGAGGCCTTGCAAAGCGGCGACCAGAAGGTGGCGGTGCCGCCGCTGATTGGCGCGCTGCTGAAAAATGAGCAGGATGTGAGTCTTTTCGAAAAACTGGTTTTCATGCAGCGCAACAACCGCTAAGAATAAGAATATGCAACAAAAACCGTTGTGGGTTGAAGGCGTTGCCGACGCCGTGGGCTTTCTGGGTGGCGCGCTGCTCGGCTACTGGCTGGGCCGGCTGCTGGGCCTGGATATTTTTGCTGAAGGCTATGGCAACAGTGCCATTGGCGGCATCTTGCTGGTGGGCATCGGTGGCGGCCTGGGGCTGCAGCTGGCGCGCCGATGGCACCGCGCCCGGGCCGGACGCCGGCACGAGCAGGAAAAGCCATGAGCTTTGTCCAGCCTGTGACACTGGCAACGCGTGGCGTTGAACTTGTCCCCCTGGCTGTTGCGCATGAGGCCGGCCTGCGCGCCGCGGCGGCCGACGGCGAACTCTGGAAACTGCGCATCACTTCGGTGCCCGAGCCAGAGCAAACCTTGGCGTATATCGAAAGCGCACTCGTTGGCCGGGAGGAAGGGCACCGCTTTGCCTTCACTGTGCGCGACCAGGCCAGCGGCACGGTGCTGGGCAGCACCAGCTACCACGACATCATTCCCGCAGTCAGGCGTCTGGAGATTGGCTACACCTGGTATGCCGCCAGGTGCCAGCGCACCCACATCAACACCAGCTGCAAGCTGTTGATGCTGACCCATGCGTTTGAAACCCTGGCATGCGAAGTGGTGGGCTGGCGCACCGACAATTTCAATTTTTCGTCCCAGGCTGCCATTGAACGGCTGGGCGCCAGACGCGACGGCGTGATTCGCGGCCATGCGCTGCGCCGCGATGGCACCATTCGCGACACGGTGATGTACAGCCTGCGCGCCGGCGAATGGCCCGAAGTCAAGGCGCAGCTGCTGTACCTGCTGGACAAGCCCCGCTGAGCCTGATGCGCAACATGCTTCTGGCTACCCACCACACGCGGCAATGTAAGCGAGTCGAAAACTTGAAAAATATGAATTGGATAACGCCATGAACCCAACGTCATCCGCTATATTTTCAATAGCGACTCACGCATATTCATAAAGCGCCGGAGGCAACATCATGCTCATCGACTTCTTCTACACCCTGCGCTCTGCCAAACTGCCGGTGTCGGTGAAAGAATTTTTAATGCTGCTGGAAACGCTTCAGGCCGGCGTGGTCGGCCCGCTCAGCGGGCAGGCGAACGATGCCGACGGCGAGGCTGGCGAAGGCGCCTACAGGATCGAAGACTTTTACTACCTCAGCCGCACGGTGCTGGTGAAGGACGAAAAGCATTACGACAAGTTCGACCGCGCCTTCGCCGGCTATTTCAAGGGAGTGGAGATGGTGGCCGATTTCACCAAGGACATTCCGCTCGAATGGCTGCGCAAGAACCTGGAGCTTGAGCTCAGTCCCGAAGAGAAAGCCAAGATCGAGAAAATGGGCTGGGACGAACTGATGGAAACGCTGAAAAAGCGTTTCGAGGAGCAAAAGGAACGCCACGAGGGCGGCAGCAAATGGATCGGCACCGGAGGCACCTCGCCTTTTGGCGCCAACGGCTTCAACCCGCAGGGCATCCGCATCGGCCAGGAAAAAAGCCGCAACCGCAGCGCGGTGAAAGTCTGGGACCAGCGCGCCTACAAGGACTACGACGACACCCAGGAGCTCGGCACCCGCAACATCAAGGTCGCGCTGCGCCGGCTGCGCAAGTTTGCCCGCCAGGGCAACCAGGAAGAGCTCGACCTGGACGACACCATCCGCTCCACGGCGGCCAATGCTGGCTGGCTCGACATCAAGATGGTGCCCGAGCGCCACAACAACGTGAAGGTGCTGCTGCTGATGGACGTGGGCGGCACCATGGACGACCATATCCACCGGGTCGAGGAAATGTTCTCGGCGGTCAAGGCCGAGTTCAAGCACCTGGAGTTCTACTACTTCCACAACTGCGTGTACGACTTCATGTGGAAGAACAACCGCCGCCGCTACGCCGAAAAGTTTCCGACCTGGGACATCATCCGCAAGTACAACAAGGACTACAAGCTGATCTTTGTCGGTGACGCCACCATGAGCCCGTACGAAATACTGCAGGCCGGCGGCAGCGTCGAATACAACAACGAGGAAGCCGGCGCCGAGTGGCTGCAGCGGCTGACCAACGCTTTTCCCAAATTCGCCTGGATCAACCCGGAGCCGCAGGGCGTGTGGCAATACCGGCAGAGCATCAGCGTGGTCCAGCAGCTGATGGGCCAGCGCATGTACCCGTTGACGCTCAAGGGGCTCGAAGAAGCCATCCGGCTGCTCTCAAAATAATCTCAAAGTAAACTCGGGCGGTGACCCATTCCAGCTCCCACTGCGCGCAAACGGCCTTTGGTGCGTTGCGAAATCCAGCCGGCCCTGCACACTTTCTTGCCCTGGCTTTCCTGACTGCGCTGCTACTCGCGCCTGCCGCCAATTCGCAAACGGTGACCCCTGCGGCAGGCGGCGCGTCGTCCGCCAACGCGACGGCCACGCCGCCCTCGGATGTCCAGCAAACCGCGCCGCCCCCCGCGCCGCCTCCAGAAAATGTCGAGCCCGAGCCAACGCCCCAGGGCTCGGTCGGCCCGACCAGCGCGGCACCCGAAGTAACGGCCTTCGACATTGCCGTGCGGGCCCCGGAAGCGGTGCGCGCGCTGCTGGAAAAACACCTTGAATTGCAGCGCTACCGCGCCGTCACCGACCTGGACGAAGCCGAATTGGCGCGCCTGATCGTGCTGGCCGAGCGCAATGTGCGCAACCTGGTGGGAACAGTCGGTTATTTCAGCCCGGAGATTCGCATCACCCGCGAAGGCGGCGTCAACCAGAGGCCGGTGATCTCAATCGCGGTCGATCCCGGCGCTTTGACACGCATCGGCACGGTGGCCATCAACTTTGCCGGCGACATTGCCAATTCTCCAGACACCGATGCCCTTGTCCAGCGCTCGGATATCCGCAGCGGATGGCGCTTGCCCAGCGGCCAGCCCTTCAGCCAGGATGCCTGGAGCGGCGCCAAGACCCAGGCCCTGCGCCAGCTGGTTGCGCGCCGTTACCCGGCCGGCCGGCTGGCTGGCAGCCTGGCCGACGTGGATGCGCCGAACGATACGGCCAGTCTCACCGTCAGCCTCGATTCCGGCCCGCTGTACCGGCTGGGCCCCTTGAAGATCAGCGGCGTGGAGCGTTTCGACCCGGTGCTGGTGCCTAGGCTGGCACGGCTGAATGAGGGCGATATTTACGACCTGAGCCAGCTGGTCGAGGCGCAGCAGCGGCTGGCGTCGAGCGGTTACTTTGACTCGGCCTATGTTTTCATCAACCCTGAAAACGACCCGCTGGCGGTGCCCGTGCAGGTGCAGGTGCGGGAAGCCCGGCTGCAAAAAGTGATTCTGGGCATTGGCGTGACCACCGACAGCGGACCGCGCGCCTCGGTGGAGCACACGCATCTGCGGGTGCCCGGCATTGGCTGGCGCGCCGTCACCAAGCTGCAACTGGAGAAAAAATCCCCGTTTGCGCAGACCGAATGGACGTCCATTCCAGACCAGGCCAACTGGCGCTGGAACGCGCTGGGCCGCGTCGAGCGCATCAATGACAATGAATTGATCACCCAGGCGCAGCGCCTGCGTTTCGGCCGGTCGCAAGAAGGCGACCGCATCGACCGCAACATTTACCTGCAATACGACCGGGCCAATGTGCAGAGCACCGGCCTGCCGGGCAATTCAGCGGCCAACACTGGCGACGGCTCGGCGCTGACGGCCAACTACGTCTGGACCGGCCGCTATTTCGACAGCCTGCCTTTTCCCAGCCGGGGCCATGCCCTTGGCTTCGAGTTGGGCGCCGGTACCACGCTGGGCCAGGACCGCCAGCCCTTTACCCGCACGGTCGGCCGCTGGCTGGGCATCAAGCCCATGGAACGTGGCCGGATAGCCATGCGTGCAGAAGCCGGCGCCGTGCTGTCTAAAAACACGGCCAATATCCCGTCCACCCAGCTGTTTCGCACCGGCGGCGACAACACGGTGCGCGGCTACGGCTACCGGGACATTGGCATTCCCCTGGCCAATGGCCTGGTGGGCCCGGGGCGCTACCTGGCAACCGGCAGCGTCGAATGGCAGCGGCCCCTGCTGCGCGATGGGCGCTCCAGCGAATTCGAAAACACATTTTTCATCGACGCCGGTGCGGTCGCCGACAAGGCGCAGGATTTGCGCCCGTCTTTCGGCATCGGGACCGGAGTGCGCTGGAGAAGCCCCATTGGGCCCCTGCAGGTGGACCTGGCCTACGGGCTCAAGGTCAAGCAGGTGCGCCTGCACATCAGCGTAGGCTTCGTATTTTGATGGCACCCCCCGCCGCAACCCGCCAGGACACGCTGGCAGCGCCCGCCGCCAGTTCCAAGCCGGCAAGGCGCTGGCTGAAACCGGTCGCCTACACCGCTGGCGGCGTGATGGCGCTGGCCGTCGGGAGCACGGCTGCGCTGTGGTGGTGGGCCGGGACCGAAGGCTCGCTGCAGACCGGGCTCAGATGGGCCGGCCAGTCGCAGCCGCTGACTTTCGAGGGCGCAACCGGCTCCCTGCGGGCGGGCGGCCATGCAGACCGGTTGCATTGGCAACAAGACGGCATCACCGTCACCGCCCGCGATGTCAGCCTGGCCTGGCAGCCGTGGGCCCTGCTGCAGGGAACGCTCAAGCTCGACCGCATCACTGCAGCCAGCGTCGAGGTGACGGACACGCGCCCTGCTTCGCCCACACCAACAGCCCCGCCCAATGCCCTGGGCCTTCCCTTGCGGATTGCACTTAGCGAATTTTCGGTGGCCCGGCTGCAATGGTCGGGCAAGACCGCATTTACCGCCTCCGGCATTGCCGGCCGCTACCTGTACACCGGGCTGGAACATCAATTGGACCTTGCCGGGCTGCAAATCGCCAGCGGGCAATATAGTGGACGGGCCGTGGTGACCGCCACCGGGCCATTGAGCCTGGATGCCCGCGTTGAAGGCGCCATGTCGGTGGGGGTTCCCAATAGCCCCGACACCGTGCCGCTGGCATTTAGGGCCACCGCCTCCGGACCGTTGACCGAACTGCAGGTCAAGGCTGAACTGCAAATGACGGCCGGGGCTGGCGCATCCAAATTGCAGCCGCCGCCCGAAGCCAGGGCCACCGCCCTTGTCATGCCCTGGGCAACCCAGCCCCTGGCACAGGCCGACGCCACCTTTCGCAACCTGGACGTTGCAGCGCTGTGGCCAAGCGCGCCGCAGACACGGCTGACCGGCAACGCCACCGTCCGGCCGCTTGAAGGCGTGGCGGCAGCCGCCTGGGGATTGCAGCTCAAACTGGTCAACGCCCTGCCCGGCCCGTGGGATCAGCAGCGGCTGCCTGTCGAGCAGCTGGACACCCAGGGCGAATGGCAGGGCGGCACAGCCCTCGTCAAAAGCCTGAAGGCCCGGCTGGGCGGCGGCGAGTTGCTGGCCAGCGGTGAATGGATTCAACCACCCAAAACCGACATTCCCGCCCAGGCCACAGCCCAAGACTGGACCCTGAAGGCCAGCCTCCGGCAGGTCAACCCGGCCCAGCTCTACACCCAGCTGGCGCCCGTGTCGCTCAACGGCCGCCTTGATGCCAGCGGCCAAGGCGCCAACGCCCGCTTCGACGGCAGCGTCCAGGCTGCGCAGGGCGCGGGCGTTCCGGACAAGCGCCCGGCGCCCCGAACCCATTCCGGCAAAAACAATTTGCTTCAGCAGCTGCGGCTGCGCGATGCCAGCGCCGCCGGCAGCTGGAATTCGCAGCAGGCCGGCGGCACGCTGGTACTGTCGGCGCTGCAGGTGCGCACCGACGATGCCGCACTCAGCGGCCAGCTGGAAGTGCAGCCTGCGGCGAAAAGCGGCCAGGGCAAGCTGGCCTTGACGGCACCCGGGCTGGACGCCCAGATCAATGGCCAGTTGCGCCAGACCAGCGGCGGCGGCGAGTTGGCTGTGCGCGGCATGGACGCCGCGCAGGCCCTGCGCTGGCTGCAAAAACTGCCCGGCATGCCTGCCGCGGTGCAAAGCGCATCGGCCAGCGGCTCCGCCAGCTTGCAGGCCGCATGGCAAGGCGGCTGGGAAGACCCGGCGCTGCAGGCCACGCTGGACGTGCCTTCACTCGACTGGCTGGCCGCTGCCGCCCAACCCGCCCGGCTTGGCAACGCGGCAACGCCAACAACGCCGGCAGGCGCAACAACCCCTGCCCCAGCAGCCAAAGAATCTTCCGCGCCCACCTTGCTGAAAATCCGCGCGCTGCAGGCCACGCTGTCCGGCCGGCTCAGCCAGGCGCAGCTCGGCACGCAAGGCCGTATCGAGGTTGACCAGCGCCGCTACAGCCTGCAACTGGCAGCAGACGGCGGACGGCAAAAACCGGCTGGCGGCGCTTCTTCGCCCAGCTGGCAGGCCTTGGTCAGGCAGCTCAGCCTTGGCGTGGAAGACCCGGCGCTGGGCCCTGGCGCCTGGCAGCTGGCCATGCGCGGCCCGGTGCCCCTGACGTGGGCGCCCTCCGGCGCAGGCGGCGCTGTTGAAGTCGGCGCTGGCGAAGCGCTGTTAACCGCGCCGCCCGGCAAGGCGCCGGCCGCCGCAACGGCTGCCCAGGCCCCGCAAGCTGCCGTGTCGTGGCAACCGGTGCGTTGGCGCCCAGGTGAGTTGACCACCGCAGGAAAAATCACAGGTTTGCCCATGGCCTGGATCGAACTGCTGGCCGGCCCGCAAATGGCCGGCGCCGGCCTGGGCGGCAGCCTGGTGTTTGAGGGCCAATGGGATGCCGTGCTCGGCAAAACCATGCAGCTGAAAGCCAGCCTGGCACGCAGCAGCGGCGACATCACGGTCCAGGCAGAAGGGGTGCAGGGCAATTCCGCCCGGCTGGCAGCAGGCGTCAAACAGGCGCGGATCGCCATTGAAACCGCAGGCGATGCCCTGAACCTGGCGCTGCGCTGGGACAGCGAGCGCGCCGGCACCGCCGACGGCCAGCTCAGGACGCGCCTGGCGCGCGCGCCGGATGGCCAGGGCGTGGGCTGGATCTGGCCTGACGATGCGCCGCTCAGCGGCCAGTTGCGGGCGCAGTTGCCGCGCATCGGCGTGTGGTCGCTGCTGGCGCCGCCGGGCTGGCGGCTGCGCGGCTCGCTGGGGGCCGACATCGCCATCAGCGGAACCCGAGCCGCGCCCAATCTGGCAGGCGACCTGCAGGCCAATGACCTGGCCCTGCGTTCGGTGGTTGACGGCATCGAATTCGGCAACGGCCGGCTGCGGGCCCGGCTCGACGGCACGCGCATGCGCATCAGCGAGTTCACACTGCAGGGCGCCGGCGAGAAAGGCACGGGCGGCAGCCTGACGGCGCAGGGCGATGCCGGCTGGATCGACGGCAAGCCGCAGGTGCAACTGGATGCCAGGCTGCAGCGCCTGCGCGCCAGCATCCGCACCGACCGGCAGGTCACGATTTCCGGCGATGTGCAGGCCAGCCTCACAGGCCAGCAGTCCGAACTGACCGGCAAGCTGGTCATTGACCAGGCCCGCATCCTGTTACCCGACGAGGGCACGCCGCAACTGGGCGACGACGTGGTGGTGCGAACCGCCCAAGGCGCTGCGGTTGGCCAGAAGGCTCCCGAAAAAACCAGCGCCCAGACCGCCGACCGGGCCAGCCGGCCGCTCAAGCTGGCGGTGCAGATTGACCTGGGACGCAATTTCCAGATTCAGGGCAAAGGCATTGACACGCGGGTCCAGGGCACGCTGATGCTCAGCGGCACGTCGCTGACCGATCCGCGCCTGAACGGCTCGGTCAGGACCTCGGGCGGGCAATACCGCGCCTACGGCCAGCGGCTGGACGTGGAGCAAGGCCTGATCCGCTTTACCGGCGCCATCGACAACCCGACGCTCGACATACTCGCCATTCGCCCCAACCTCACGCAGCGCGTGGGTGTGCAGATCACCGGCACCGCCCTGCTGCCCAGCGTGCGGCTGTACGCCCAGCCCGAACTGCCGGACGCTGAAAAGCTCTCATGGCTGGTGGTGGGCCGCGCATCGGCCTCGGGCGGTGCGGAAGCCGCCGTGCTGCAGCAAGCCGCGCTGGCCTTGCTGGGCAGCAAGAGCGGCGGCATGTCCGGCGGCCTGGCGGCAACGCTGGGACTGGACGAGCTGTCATTCCGGGGCGCTTCCAGCAATGCGGATGGCACGGCCTCTGGCGGCGCCATCACGCTGGGCAAGCGTTTTTCAAGTAATTTTTATGCGGCCTATGAACGCAGTATTTCGGGCGCCCTGGGAACGCTGTTTGTCTTTTACGACCTGTCCCAACGCTTCACAATTCGAGCCCAGGCCGGGCAGCAAAGCGCCGTGGACCTTATTTTTACCATTCCCTACGATTGAAAGCGCAATCGCCGGCGCTGGCATTGCCGTCGATTCAGCGCATACAATTCCGGTTCTTCGCATTTTGCCAAGACGTGCCGCCATAGTTCAACGGATAGAACGAGTGCCTCCTAAGCGCTAGATACAGGTTCGATTCCTGTTGGTGGCACCATTCAAGTTAGAAAACCCGATATTGGTGGCAGTACGCCAAAGCGCTGGAAACCGCCAGGCTGTCAGTTTCCTGGTGACACGTTGTAAACACCCATGGCCGCCACCGGCTCAGCCCATTCCAGCGAGACGGAAAACTGGGCCGCATACCTCTTTTGCGGTATTGTCAATGTTCAGTTTGCGTTTGCATACTAGGGCCATGACCCAAACAGAACTCGCCATGTTGATGAACAACTTGGGTCAGAGTGATGCTGTCTTTGACCCCGTTGCTTCGATCACTTTCATCGCTGAATTTCTGGAGCGTACGGAACCCTTGCTTGAAAAATCTGATTATAAAAACCTCTTGTATGCCGGCGCCTGCATCTGCAAGCTGTTGGAGAATGGCGCTGCCTGAACACAATCACATGCCGAATCTTGCTTTGGCGTCCTTCTGACAAGTGTCCTTGGCGTTGCCCGCAAAGGTGTCGCAGCGGGCCTTGGCAGCCTCGTAGTTGGCTTCGCGCGTCTCGGAGCTGGCTTCTTTCCTGGCCTCGTTCACACTGGCTGATCTGCTGATGCTTGCTTCCGTGGTGGCCTTGGCGACCTTGGCTTCTTCCCTGGCCTTGACATGCAGCGCCTTGGCGTCCTTGAGACAGACATCCTTTGGATTTCCAGCCAGGTCGTCGCACTTTTCCTTGGCGGTTTCATAAGCTGCGTCGGCCTTGCTCACGGCGACTTCCTGGGTTTGGCGGGTGCCCGGCTTGTACTGGGCTTCCAGTTCGGCCCTGGCCACTTTTTCAGCCCCCTTGGCCTCAGACAGGCAGATGTCCTTAGCGTTGCCTTTCAGACTGCCGCAATTGCCGCGGTTGACCTTGAGGTCGGCGCTGATGCGGTTTTTCTGGGTGTCGTACTCGGCCTTGGTCATGGCCAGGGCATGGCTGGTAAAAATGCATGAAACGGCCATGCTGAGCATGAGCATTCTGGTTTTCATGGTGTATTCCTTGAAATGGTTGGCGGCTTGAAGTGAAGTCGGCAGCAGCGCCTTGTGCCTTGCAGCCTGAAATTTCACTTGAGCTGCCGCGGTTGATCAACAATGAAAATTAGCAACCGCCGGGCTACCCGGACGTAGGCAACCAGATTTTGAATCCGTAGTCTGAAGACGACATCCTAGTTTTTAGCGCGCAGGGTGCGGCTCAGCAACGCCACGGGCAGCAGGCCGACCAGCACCAGCGCCAGCGCCGGCAGGGCTGCTTCGCCCAACCGCTCGTCGCGCGCCAGCTGGTAAGCCACCACAGCCAGGGTGTCGCTGTTGAAGGGGCGAAGCACCAGCGTGGCGGGCAACTCTTTCATCACATCGACAAACACCAGCAAGCCGGCCACCGCCACCGAACGCCTCAGCAGCGGCCAATGCACCCGTGCCAGCAGGCCTGCGCCCGTGGTGCCCAGCATGCGGGCGCTGTCGTCAAAACTAGCCGGAATGCGTGAATAGCCGCTCTGGATGCTTTGCAGCGCAACGGCGCTGAACCGGACCAGGTACGCCCAGACCACGCCCAGCACGGTCGCAGTGACCCAGTAACCTGCGCCGGTCTGCGGTGCGGCTGCCTGCAGCCAGCCCACCGGCAGCAGCAAGCCGACCACGATGACCGCGCCCGGCACGGCATAGCCCAGGCTGGCGAGTTGAACGGCTATCCGGGTCGGCCTGCCAGACTGGCGCCGAAACGCAAAAGCCAGGCCCAGCGCCAGGGCGGTCGCCAGCGCCGCGCTCAGGCTGGCGAGCCACAGGCTGTTGAAGGTCCAGCTGGCAAACTGGCTCCACAGCAGCTTGTCCCAGCCCAGCACCAGCGGGCGCAGCATGAACAGCACCGGCAGGACAAAGCCAAAGGCAATTGGCAGGGCGCACACGACCCAGGCCAGTGCCGCCTGCCCGCCGTGCAGCCGGACCGGCGCCGCATCGGCAGAGCCTGCGCGCGCCCCCCGCCCTGCGGCAAAGCGCATGCGTTGCTGAGCGTTGTGCTCGATGCGCAGCAGCACCGCGACCACAACCAGCAGCACGGTTGCTAGTTGCGCGGCTGCCAGGCGGTTGTCCATGGAAAGCCAGGCTTTGTAGATGCCGGCAGTGAAGGTCTGGATGCCAAAGTAGCTGGACACGCCAAAGTCCGCCAGCGTCTCCATCAGCGCTAGGGCCACGCCGGCCGCCACGGCTGGGCGCGCCAGCGGCAGGGCGACTTCGCGAATGCGCCGGGACAGGGGGGCGCCCAGCAGGCGGGCAGCTTCCATCAAGTGCGCCGCCCGTTCTGACAAAGCGGTTCGCGCCAGCAAATACACATACGGGTACAGGGCCACGGTGAACACCCATGCCGCGCCGCCCAGGCTGCGCACCTCGGGCAGCAACCTGCCTTGCAGCCCGAAAGCGGATCTCAGCCCGGTTTGCAGTGGACCGCCGTATTGCAAAAAGTCAGTGTAGGCATAGGCCAGCACATAGGCCGGCATGGCCAGGGGCAGCAGCAAAGTCCATTCGAAAATGCGGCGACCCGGAAAGTCGAACAGCGTCACCGCGCTGGCCGTTGCCATGCCGACCACGGCAACGCCGGTGCCAACCAGCAGGCACAGCAGCAGCGATGTCCAGGTGTAGTCGGGCAGCACTGTCTGCAGCATCTGCACCAGGATGGACGAGGCCTGCGCATTGAATTCCAGCCAGGACAGCACAACGGCCACTACCGGCAAAGTCAGGAATGCAACCAGCAGCAACAAAGAAACTGAAGTAAAAATGCGAAGAGTGAGTCGGCGAAGCATGAAGACCCGATACATAAAACGGTTGACAGCGCGGGCTGGTGCCCTGCCCGCTCGGGCCATGAAGTTTGCAACCATTTGCAGCAGATGAGAATTGTAATCATCTACAATTTGGCGATGTTTCTTGAAGTCTCTCAACTGGGTGTGCACTACGCAGGAAGCACCCATGCGGCGGTCGATGGCGTGTCTTTCAACCTGCAAAGCGGTCAGATTGGCGTGCTGATCGGTCCGTCGGGTTGCGGCAAGACCACCCTGCTGCGGGCCGTTGCCGGCCTGGAGCGCGCGCAGGCAGGAACGATCCAGCTGGCACAGCAAATGGTCAGCAGCCCGCAAGTTCACCTGCCACCGGAATCGCGCCAGATCGGCATGGTGTTCCAGGACTATGCGCTGTTTCCGCATTTGAGCGTGGCTGGCAATGTGGCCTTTGGCCTGACCCGCCTGGTCGCTGCTGCCCGCAAGCAGCGTGTTGACGAAGTGCTGGAACTGGTGGGCATGGGCCACGCCCACAAAAGCTTTCCCCATGAGCTGTCGGGTGGCCAGCAACAGCGTGTGGCCCTGGCCCGCGCCCTGGCGCCGGGGCCGCGCCTGCTGCTGCTGGACGAGCCTTTTTCCAACCTGGATGTGGATTTGCGCGAACGGCTGGCGCATGAAGTCCGCGGCATCTTGAAAAAGGCTGGCGCCACGGCCTTGTTTGTCACGCATGACCAGCTTGAAGCCTTTGCCATCGGCGACCGCATTGGCGTGATGCATGAAGGCCACCTGCACCAGTGGGACGACGCCTATGCGCTGTACCACCGGCCGGCAACGCGCTTTGTCGCCGACTTCATCGGCCATGGCGTTTTTGTGCCGGCCACCCTGATGCACCAGGAAAGCGGCGTGGTGGCGCGCACTCCCCTGGGCGACCTGGCCGGACTCGATGAATGCCCGCTGCCGTCCATCTATCCCGGCGGCCAGTGCGACTTGCTGCTGCGCGCCGACGACATCGTGCACGACGACGACGCCCCGGTAAAAGCCAGGATTGTTCGCAAGGCGTTTCGCGGGTCAGAGTTTTTGTACACCATGCAGCTGGCCAGCGGCGAGGCGCTGCTGGCCCATG
>JAQGMZ010000091.1 GCA_028292045.1 Polaromonas sp.
CGCATGATGCAGGCGCTGCCGGCCATCGAGGACTTGCTGGAAACGTCGGACGACGCGCCCATCATCCGCATGCTCAATGCACTGCTTACCCAGGCGGCCCGGGACGGCGCCAGCGATATTCACATCGAGCCCTACGAGCGCCATTCCAGCGTGCGGTTCCGGGTCGACGGCTCGCTGCGCAACGTCGTGCAGCCCAACCGGGCGCTGCACGCGGCGCTGATCTCACGGCTCAAGATCATGGCCGAGCTGGACATTGCCGAAAAACGACTGCCACAGGACGGCCGCATCTCCTTGCGCATCGGCACGCGCGCGGTGGACGTGCGGGTCAGCACCCTGCCCAGCGCGCACGGCGAACGCGCCGTGCTGCGACTGCTCGACAAGAGTGGCGACCGCCTCAACCTGGAAGCCGTTGGCATGCAGGGCGATGTGCTGTCGCGTTTCGAGCAGCTGGTGGCGCAGCCGCACGGCATCATCCTGGTGACGGGCCCGACCGGCTCTGGCAAGACCACCACGCTCTATGCCGCCATGGAGCGGCTGGACACGCGGCGCCAGAACATCATGACGGTTGAAGACCCAATCGAGTACGAGCTGGCCGGCGTCGGCCAGACCCAGGTCAACGCCAAGATCGACCTGGATTTCGCCAAGGCCCTGCGCGCCATCCTGCGCCAGGACCCGGATGTCATCATGATCGGCGAAATCCGCGACTTCGAGACCGCGCAAATCGCCATCCAGGCCTCGCTGACCGGCCACCTGGTGCTGGCCACGCTGCATACCAACGATGCCGCCAGCGCCGTGACGCGGCTGACCGACATGGGCATCGAGCCGTTTCTGCTCAGCTCCTCGCTGCTGGGCGTGCTGGCGCAGCGGCTGGTGCGCAAGGTCTGCGTCGCCTGCCAGGGCACGGGTTGCCAGGTTTGCGGCCAGACCGGCTACCAGGGCCGCACCGGCGTTTTCGAACTGCTGGCGACCAACGACGCCATCCGTGCGCAGATTCACCACCAGGCGTCGGAAGCGGACCTGCGCGAAGCGGGTTTGAAAAACGGCATGACCCTGATGCGCGACGACGGCGAGCGGCTGGTGCAGGCCGGTATTACCACGCGCGAAGAACTCGTCCGCGTCACCAGAGACTGACCCGTGCCAGCCTATTCATTCGAAGCCCTGACCGCCGACGGCGTTACCCGCAGGGGCATCATCGAGGCCGACACCGCCCGGTCTGCCCGCAGCATGCTGCGGACGCAGGCGCTGGTGCCGCTGAACGTGGAAACCGTCGGCGCAGGCGCCAAAGGCGGTCTTCAAGCCAAGGCCACGGGCTGGAACACCTCGCTATGGAGCAAAAAGGTTTTCAATGCCACGGCGCTGGCCATCTGGACGCGCCAGATCGCCGGCCTGGTGACGTCGGGCTTGCCGCTGGAGCGGGCGCTGACGGCGCTGGCCGACGAGTCCGAAAGCATTCCGCAGCGCAACCTGGTGTCCGGCCTGCGGGCGGAAGTCAACGGCGGAACGGCATTTGCCGCTGCGCTGGCCCAGCACCCGCGCGAATTTTCAGCGACCTATTGCGCGGTGGTGGGCGCAGGCGAGCACAGCGGCAACCTGGGCCTGGTGCTGGAGCGGCTGGCCGACGACCTTGAGCAAAGCCAGGAGCTCAAGGCCCAGCTGGTGGGCGCGGCGCTGTACCCGGCCATCGTGACGCTGGTGGCCATTGTCATCGTCATGTTCCTGCTGGGCTATGTGGTGCCGCAGGTGGCGCAGGTGTTTGCCGGCAGCAAGCGCGCCCTGCCCCTGCTGACGGTGATCATGCTGGGCCTGGGGAGTTTTGTCCGCAACCAGGGATGGCTGATGCTTGCGGCGGTCATTGCCGGCTTTGCAGGCTTCAGGCTGGCCTGGACCAGCCTTGCTTTCCGGGAAAAATTCGACGCCGCCTGGCTGAAGCTGCCGGTGCTGGGCAAGCTCTCGCGGGGCTACAACGCCGCCCGTTTTGCCGGCACCCTGGCCATGCTGGCAGGCGCCGGCGTGCCGATCCTCAAGGCCCTGCAGGCCGCCGCGGACACGCTGTCCAACCGCGCCATGCGAACCGATGCGCTCGATGCCCTGGTGCTGGTGCGCGAAGGCACGCCGCTGGCTTCGGCCTTGTCGCATAAAAAGCGCTTTCCGGGACTGCTCAGCATGTTTGCGCGCCTGGGCGAGCAAACGGGCCAGTTGCCGCTGATGCTGGACCGCGCTGCCCGCCAGCTGGGTACTGAAGTGCAGCGCCGCTCCATTCAGCTGGCGACCCTGCTCGAACCCCTGCTCATCGTGGCCATGGGCTTGGTGGTCATGCTGATCGTGCTGGCCGTCCTGCTGCCCATCATTCAATTGAACCAGCTGGTCAAATAACGCCGATTGCCCCTGGGAGCGGCTGTGGCTCAGACCCCTCTTTTTTCCATTTCCGACCGACCAGGTAGTGCACGCCTTCGCTTCCGTAACGCTCGCAGTGCGCCTCGCCCGCCATCAAATGAAAGACCTGGCCTGGCCGGTAGGCTTGCTCCACCCCGCCTATCCGCAAATGCAGCTCGCCGCTGAGGATCAGCGCTTTTGCTTCAAAGGGATGAACATGCGTGTCGAGAAATCCGTGGGCTTCGCGGGTAACGGTCACGGCCTCTTCAAAATCTTCCCGTAACAGGGTTTCGGTGAAATCATCGCGCTGCATCAGTGCCTCCTTGAGAGTTGAGGCTATCGATACTAACGGCTGGCTTGCAGTTGCGGCGCGCCGGCAGTCCACCCCGGCGCCATGGAGGCTCAGGAACGTCTTGCGAGCAATTGGGAAGCGAGTTGCTCCAGCGCATGACTGTACGGATTGCGGGGCAGGGTTTGCAGGGCATTCAAAGCCCGCTGCGCTTCTTCCGCCGCGGCATCCCGGGTGGCCTGCAGGGCGCCGGTCTGCTGAACGATGGCAATGATCCTGGCCATGTGCAGGGTACCTCCGGTTTCGATCGCCTCCCGGATGGTCTGACGCTCGGCGTCAGTACCGCGCTGCATGGCGATGATCAGCGGCAAGGTGACTTTGCCTTCGCGCAGGTCATCGCCCAGATTTTTGCCCATTTCCAACACGTCACCGTCGTAGTCGAGCACATCGTCGATCACCTGAAAGGCGGTCCCCAGGGCCTGCCCATAGGCAGCGCAATAGCCTTGAACCTCGGCGGATGATTGGGTCAGCAAGGCAGCCAGGCGCGCGCTGGCCTCGAATAACTTGGCCGTCTTGGAGCGAATCACCCGCAGGTAGCCGTCTTCGGACAAGGCGGCATCGTGCATGTTCATGAGCTGCAGCACTTCGCCTTCGGCAATGACATTGGTCGCTTCGGCCAGGGTCTGCATGATGCGCATGTCGCCCACTTCCACCATCATCTGAAAAGCCCGCGAATACAAGAAATCGCCGACCAGCACGCTGGCCGGATTGCCAAAAACCTCGTTGGCGGTCGAGCGGCCGCGGCGCAGCGTCGATTCATCCACCACATCGTCATGCAGCAAGGTTGCGGTGTGGATGAATTCAACGACCGCAGCCAGGTTGTGGTGGTGGGAGCCCCGGTAATTCAGGGCGCCGCACATCAGCAGCACCAAGGCGGGCCGTAGCCGCTTGCCGCCTGCCGCAATGATGTATTGCGACACTTGCGCCACCAGCGGCACGTCGGACTGGAGCCGGTCAGCAATCACCGCGTCCATGACCTTCATGTCGTCAGCGATCAAGGCAAGGGCAGCAGCGGTACTTGAGGAGTTGGCAGACAAAGGGACATCCCGGCGTTAAATATGGGCAGATTATAGAAAGCCCGATTTCGCTTTGGATATCGCCGTGATCGGGCGCCGGACTGTGGTAAAGCATGCACGGCTGTACATTTACCCGTCAGGATGCTAGAATCTTGGGCTCTGTGGAAATCCGTCCGCAGAACTCACAAACGAGGGTTTACATGTACGCGGTCATAAAAACCGGCGGCAAACAATACAAAGTTGCTGCTGGAGAAAAAATTAAAGTAGAACAGATTGCTGCGGACGTAGGCCAAGAGATCGTTATTGACCAGGTAT
>JAQGMZ010000186.1 GCA_028292045.1 Polaromonas sp.
ACGAGATCGCCGCCAAGGCCATGGGCATCAACACCCGCAACATGAAGCTGCTGGCCTTCGGCATGGGCGCGACCTTCGGCGGCGTGTCGGGCTCGATGTTCGCGGCCTTCCAGGGCTTTGTCTCGCCAGAATCGTTCAGCCTGATGGAGTCGATCATGATCGTCGCCATGGTGGTGCTGGGCGGCATCGGGCACTTGCCCGGCGTGATTCTGGGCGCGCTGCTGCTGGCCGCGCTGCCCGAGGTGCTGCGCCATGTGGCCGGGCCATTGCAGGCCATGACCGACGGCCGCCTCGATTCGGCCATCCTGCGCCAGCTCCTGATTGCGCTGGCCATGATCACCGTCATGCTGATCCGCCCGCGCGGCCTCTGGCCGTCGCCCGAGCATGGCAAGTCGCTGAACAAGCGCGCCGGCAAAGACCCCATCCAGTCCATCAATCCTTAAGGAGACTAGGACATGAGCGAAACCATTCTGAACGTCTCGGGTGTCTCCAAGCGCTTTGGCGGCCTGCAGGCGCTGAGCGATGTCGGCATCAAGATCGAGCGCGGCCAGGTATACGGCCTGATCGGCCCGAACGGCGCCGGCAAGACGACTTTCTTCAATGTGCTGACCGGCCTGTACACGCCCGACAGCGGCACCTTCGAGCTGGCCGGCAAGCCCTACAAGCCCACCGCGGTGCATGAGGTTGCCAAGGCCGGCATTGCCCGTACCTTCCAGAACATCCGCCTGTTTGCCGACATGACGGCGCTGGAAAACGTCATGGTCGGCCGCCATGTGCGCACCCATTCCGGCCTGTTTGGCGCCATGTTCCGCACGCCCGGCTTCAAGCGCGAGGAAGCCGAGATCGCCCAGCGATCGCAAGAACTGCTCGACTACGTGGGCATTGGCAAATACGCCGATTTCAAGGCGCGCACCCTGAGCTACGGCGACCAGCGCCGGCTGGAAATCGCCCGGGCCCTGGCCACCGACCCGCAGCTGATTGCCCTGGACGAACCGGCCGCCGGCATGAACGCGACCGAAAAAGTCCAGCTGCGCGAACTCATCGACCGCATCCGCAAGGACAACCGCACGATTTTGCTGATCGAGCATGACGTGAAGCTGGTCATGGGCCTGTGCGACCGCGTGACGGTGCTGGACTACGGCAAGCAGATTGCCGAAGGCGTTCCGGCCGATGTGCAGAAAAACGAAAAAGTGATAACCGCCTATCTGGGCGCGGGTCATTAAAGGAACAACAACCATGGCAAACACACTTCTCAAGATCACCGGGCTCAAGGTCGCCTACGGCGGCATCCAGGCGGTCAAGGGCGTTGATTTCGAAGTCAACGACGGCGAACTCGTCACCCTGATCGGCTCCAACGGCGCCGGCAAGACGACCACCATGAAGGCCATCACCGGCGGCCTGCCGCTGCTGGGCGGCGACATCGAGTACCTGGGCAAGAGCATCAAGGGGCGCGGCGCCTGGGATCTGGTCAAGGAAGGCCTGGCGATGGTGCCCGAGGGGCGGGGCGTGTTCGCCCGCATGACCATCACCGAGAACCTGCAGATGGGCGCCTACATCCGTAGCGACAAAGGCGGCATTGCCGACGACATTGAAAAAATGTTCGTGCTGTTTCCGCGCCTGCGCGAGCGCAAGGACCAGCTGGCCGGCACCATGTCGGGCGGCGAGCAGCAAATGCTGGCGATGGGCCGGGCGCTGATGAGCCGGCCCAAGGTGCTGCTGCTGGACGAGCCGTCGATGGGCCTGTCGCCGATCATGGTCGACAAGATTTTCGAAGTGGTGCGCGACGTGTCGAAACTGGGCATGACGGTGCTGCTGGTCGAGCAGAACGCCAGCCGCGCGCTGAGCATTGCCAACCGGGGCTATGTGATGGAATCGGGCAACATCACGATGAGCGGCGAAGCGAAATTGCTGCTGAACGATCCCCGGGTTCGGGCGGCTTATTTGGGGGAATGATTTTTTGCCGGTTTTGCCGGTTTGTGCTTGCCAAACGGAATATGCGCGGAGGCTTGAAACCCTTAAGAAAATCAATCCACCCGCGCCCCCGAAGCCTTCACCACCTTTTCATACTTGGCCCGTTCATTTTTCATGAAAGCCGTGAACTGCTCGGGCGAACTCGCCACCGGTTCGGCCATCAGCGTGGTGAAGCGGGCCTTGTTCTCGGGCGCTTTCAAGGCCGCCACAAAGGCCTGGTTCAGCTGGGCCAGCACATCGCGCGGCGTGGCGGCGGGGGCCACCAGTCCCCACCAAGTGTCGATCTCGAAACCCTTCAGCGTTTCGGACACGGCGGGCACATCGGGCAAAAAGGCGCTTCGGCTGGCTGTCGTCACCGCCAGGGCCTTGAGCTTGCCGGACTTGATGTTGCCCGAGGCCGTGGCGAGGTTGTCAAAATTGAAATCGACCTGGCCGCTCAGCAGCGCCAGCTGGGCCGGGTTGCCGCCGTTGTACGGAATGTGCAGCGCAAAAATGCCGGCCTGCGCCTTGAACAGTTCACCCGCCAAGTGGCCCGCGCTGCCGTTGCCGCCGCTGGCGTAGTTGAGTTTGGCCGGGTTGGCCTTGGCGTAGCGAATCAAATCGGCCAGCGTGTTGATGTTCAGGCGGCGCGCTGTGTCGGCATTCATCACCAGCACATTGGGCACCCGCACCATTTGCGTGATGGCGGCAAAGTCGCTGGCCGCGTCGTAAGGCATCTTGCTGTAGAGCCAGGGGTTGATGGCGTGTGTCGCGACTGCCGCAATGCCGATGGTCAGCCCGTCGGGCGTGGCCTTGGCGATGGCGTCGGCGCCGATGTTGCCGCCCGCGCCGGGGCGGTTTTCAATGATGACCGTGCCCAGTGAATTTTTCACGCTGTCCGCCATCAGGCGCGCCGTCACGTCGATAGGCCCGCCCGGCGCATACGGGACAATCAGCCGGATGACCTTGCCAGCGGGCACCGCCGGCTGCGCCAGGGCGCCTGGAACCACAGCCGCCATGAGAGCGCCCAGCGCCAGCGCCCCAGCGAAGGCCAGTGGGCTGCGGCGCTGCAGGCAAAATATTTCGTCATTGTTTTTCATAAATGCCTGTTAGTTGAAAGCGCTGTCCGTGCATGCCCGGGCGGCATGGTTTGCCATCATTCTAGAAATACCTTGTTCAGGCTTTTTGCGCCTTGTCGGCTTCGGTGGTGAACGAGTCGGCAAAAAACTCCTCGGTGGGCAAATCCGCCAGCGCGCTGTAGTCGTCCCGCGCCGACTCGACCACAATGGGCGCGCCGCAAGCGTACACCTGGTGGCCTGAGAGATCGCTGATGTCCTGCAGCACCGCCCGATGCACAAAGCCGGTGCGTCCCAGCCAGCCGTCTTCGGGCAGGGCGTCTGAAATGACCGGCACATAGCGAAGGTTCGGCATTTCCTGCAGCCTGGCCAGTATCCAGTCGTTCTGGTACAGGTCGGCCGGCCGGCGCCCGCCCCAGTACAGCACGGCGGGGCGGGTGATGTTCTTGAACTGCATGTGCTCGATCAGGGCCTTGATGGGCGCAAAACCTGTGCCGGCCGCTACCATCACGATCGGCTTGGCGCTGTCTTCGCGCAAAAAGAAGCTGCCATACGGCCCTTCGATGCGCAGGATTTCCTTTTCTTTCATGGCGCCAAACACATGGTCGGTGAATTTGCCGCCCGGCATGTGGCGGATATGCAGTTCCAGGCCGGGTGTATCCAGCTGGGTAAAAGGCGCATTGGCCATGGAGTAAGCGCGCCGGTCGCCATCCCGCAGCAAAAACTCGACGTACTGGCCCGCGTGGTATTTCAGCGTGTCGCTGGCGGGCAGTTGCAGCCGAACGACCATCACGTCGGGCGACGCGCGCTGCAGGCTGGTCACGCGGGCCGGCATTTTGCGGATCGGGAATGCGCTTTCATCGGTCACCTGGCGCGACTCGAGCACCACGTCGCTGTGCGCCTCGCCGCAGCATGTCAGGATGAAGCCATTTGCTTCTTCCTCCGCCGACAGGGCTTTAACCTGGTGAGCGCCGTGGCTCACTGCGCCCTGGAGCATTTTGCATTTGCAGGAACCGCAGGCGCCGTCCTTGCAGCCGTAAGGCAGGCCAATGCCCTGGCGGATGGCCGCTGTGAGCAGGGACTCGCCCGCGTCGGCGGTAAAACTGCGGCCGCTGGGCAGCACGCTCACGTTGAAACTCATATTCGGTATCCTTGGGGTTCTTTGACTCGACCTGGCTGGCTGGCCAGCAACACCCAATTTTGCCCTCAAACCTGAATCCCCTTGGCGCGCTGCCTGCGCGTTTTCGCCGTCAGCGCGTGCTCATCATTGGCTGCGGCGATGTGGGCCTGCGTGTGGCGCGACAATTGCCCGCCAGGCTCAAGGTCTTGGCCCTGACGTCTTCGCCCGAACGGTTGCCCGCCTTGCGCCAGGCAGGCATCACCCCGCTGCAGGGCAACCTGGACGCGCCGGCCACGCTGCGCCGTCTGGCCGGGCTGGCCACACGCGTGGTGCACCTGGCCCCGCCGCCCAGCCACAACCCGAACTGGCAGGATGACCCGCGCACCCTGGCGCTGCTGCGCGCCCTGCGGCTGCGCAGCCTGCCGCTGTCGCTGGTGTACGGTTCGACCAGCGGTGTCTATGGCGATTGTGGCGGCGCGCAGGTCAACGAAACCAGGGGCCTGCGACCGAACACGCCGCGCGCGCACCGCCGGGTGCATGCCGAAAACCAGGTGCGTTTGTTTGGCCGCGCCACTGCGACGCCCGCCCATATCCTTCGCATTCCCGGCATTTATGCCGCCGACCGCGAAGGCGGCACACCGCGCGGCCGGCTGCTCAAAGGCACCCCGGTACTGCGCCCCGAAGACGACGTGTACACCAACCACATCCATGCCGACGACCTGGCGCGCGCCTGCCTGGCGGCGCTGTGGCGCGGCAAGCCCCAGCGCATCAGCCATGTGTGCGACGACACGCAGTTGCTGATGGGCGATTACTTTGACCTGGCGGCCGACCTGTACCGGCTTCCCCGGCCGCCCCGCGTGGCGCGCAGCACCGCCAACCAGCAGTTGCCACTGATGCTGCTGAGTTTCATGGGGGAATCGCGCCGCCTGGACAACCAGCGCATGAAAAAGGAATTGCGCCTGGGCTTGCGGTACCCGACCGTCAGTGACGGGCTGTCCGCTGTGAAAAGCTGAATTCATGAAGATGGCCCGATGCCCGAATCAACCCCGATTCAGGCTGCGCGAGCACAAAGCTATAAAATACATAGCGCAAACAACGCTTCAACTGGCTTGCATGCGGGCCGTGCGGCTTGACGGCCCCTCGGGTAAAACCGCGTCAAAAGCCGATCTGACCTGAAGTGCGACAATATAAAGCTAAATGACATCATCTTTTTCGAATCTTTCGCTGGCAGAACCGCTGGCACGCGCCGTAGCCGAAATGGGCTACGAAACCATGACCCCCATCCAGGAACAGGCCATTCCGGTCGTCCTGCAGGGCAAAGACGTGATGGGCGCCGCCCAGACCG
>JAQGMZ010000129.1 GCA_028292045.1 Polaromonas sp.
TTTTGTTCTTCGGCACGATTGCCGAGAACATCGCCTACGGCAAGCCCGGCGCCACGCGGGCCGAGATCGTCGCCGCCGCGCGCGCCGCCCATGCCCACGAGTTCATCCTGCGGCTGCCGCGGGCCTACGACTCGCTGGTCGGCGAGCGCGGCCAGGGCCTGTCGGGCGGCGAGCGCCAGCGCAACTCGATTGCGCGGGCGCTGCTGATCGACCCGCGAATCCTGATCCTGGACGAGGCCACCTCGTCGGTCGACACCGAGACCGAAAAGGAAATCCAGAAGGCGCTCGACAACCTGGTGCAGGGCCGCACCACCATTGCCATTGCCCACCGGCTTTCAACGCTGCGCAAGGCCGACCGGCTGGTGGTGATGGACCGGGGCCAGGTGGTCGAAGTCGGCCCGCACGACGAGCTGATGGCCCGGCAAGGCCATTACTGGCGGCTGTATGAAGCGCAGGCGCGGCAGGTCGACACCGAAGAGTCGGGCACCGAGTCGCGCGACAGCCTGATCGCCCTGGCCACCGCGCAGGTGGAGCACACCGCCCAGCATGCGCAGCAGCAGGCTGGCATCCCGTGACCGTCCAGTACCCCAACACGCCATGACCAATTTCACCTTCATTCCCGCTTTCCAGCTCAAGCGCCTGACTTCGGGCCGCCTGCAGTTCATCAGCCCGCATGGCGAGGTGCACCAGGGGGTGGTGCCGGTGCGGGCGTTTCCCCTGGCCGCGCCCGAGGAATGCGTTTCGCTCATCAGCACGGAAGGCCATGAACTCGTCTGGATCGAACAGTTGTCGGAACTGCCGACCGCCATTCGCCTGCTGCTGCATGAAGAGCTGGCGCTGCGCGACTTCGTGCCTGAAATCAGGCTGCTGCTGAGCGTGTCGTCGTTCGGCACGCCCAGCACCTGGACGGTGGAAACCGACCGGGGACCCACGGCTTTCATCCTCAAGGGCGAGGAAGACATTCGCCGGCTGCAAGGCAACGCGCTGCTGATCGCCGCCAGCGACGGGGTGCAGTACCGGATTGCCGACACGGCTGCGCTGGACAAGGCGTCGCGCCGGCTGCTGGAGCGGTTTTTATGATCGGAAAAGGCTTTTGCAAGCACTAAGCTTGCGCATTTGCCGGAAAGCTCTCAGCCCTGCGAGCCGCGATGCGCCCAGCCGGTGGTGTGCTTTTCCACCAGGCTGAACAGCTCGTACATGGCCATGGCCATGGCGCCCACCACCATCAGGCCGGCAAACGCCAGGCCCATCTGCATCGACGAGCCGGCGGAAATCAGGAGGTAGCCGATGCCTTCGTTGGCCGCCGTCATTTCCGACACGGTGGTGCCCACAAAAGCCAGCGTGATCGCCACCTTGAGCGAGCCGTAGAAGTAAGGCATCGAGCGCGGCAGGCCGACCTTGACCAGCACGTCCCAGCGCCTGGCGCCCAGCACCCGCAGCACGTCCTCAAGTTCGGGCTCCAGCGTCGCCAGCCCGGTGGCGATGTTCACCATGATGGGGAAAAACGAGATCAGGAAAGCCGTGAGAATCGCCGGCCCGGCGCCAATGCCGAACCAGACCACCAGGATCGGCACGAACGCCGCCTTGGGCAACGCGTTGAAAGCGGTCATCAGCGGATAAAGCGCGGCATAGGCCAGGCGCGAGCTGCCGACCAGAAATCCCAGCAGCACGCCGACCACGATGGCCAGGCCGAAGCCCGCCATCGTCACCCAGTAGGTGCGCCAGGCATGGCCGGCGATCAGGCCCTTGTATTCGACCAGCTGGGTCCAGATGCGCCACGGGCTGGGAAATATGAACTCGGAAATGCCGAAGGCCGAGCAGATGAGCTGCCACAGCACGATCACGGCGGTCAGCAGCAGCCAGGGGGACCAGCGCTCGACGGTTTTGTTATGCATGAAAGCCTTGCCAGATAAGCGGGGAAAAAAAGCGCGAGGCTCAGGCGCCAGCGACAGGGGCCGGCTTGCGGAAGGCGCCGATGTGGCCGCGCAACTCCAGCACGATGTCGGCGAACTCCTGGGTGTAGGTCAGCTCCAGCTCGCGCGGGCGCGGCAGGTCGATCTCGCGCTTGACGACGAAGCGGCCCGGACTGCGGCTCATCACATACACCGTGTCGGCCAGGAACACCGACTCGCGCAGGTCGTGCGTGACCAGGATGACGTTGAACTGCTGTTCGGTCCACAGGTCGCGCAGGATGCACCAGAGTTCCTCGCGGGTGAAGGCGTCGAGCGCGCCGAAGGGCTCGTCGAGCAGCAGCATCTTCGGCTCGTGGATCAGGGCCCGGCAGATGCTGGCGCGCTGCTGCATGCCGCCCGAAAGCTGCCACGGAAACTTGTCCTCGTAGCCGCCCAGGCCGACCTTTTGCAGCAGCCGGCGGGCGCGCTCCTCGTATTCCTTGCGCCTGTGCTTGAACTGGCTGCGGTAGGGTTCGACGATCTCCAGCGGCAGCAGCACGTTGTCGACCGTGGTGCGCCAGGGCAGCAGCGAAGGCGCCTGAAACGCCATGCCCGACACCTTCAGCGGACCGGTGACGGGCTGGCCGTCGATCTTGATCTTGCCCATCGACGGCATCTTCAAACCCGTCGCCAGCTTCATGAAGGTGGACTTGCCGCAGCCCGACGGCCCGACGATGGCGATGAACTCGCCAGGCCTGACTTTCAGGTCAATCGCCTCGACCGCGAAATTGCTCTGCCGCAGCAGCTCATCGTTGTAGGCCAGCCAGACATCCTGGAAATCGACGAACCAGGGCGTTTCGGTTTCTTGCATGGTGTCAGGCATCCAAAAGTGCTGTTGCGCTTATGCAGAAAGTGCAAATGGCTATTAAAAACAGGGCAAGCGATTATTTGGGCAGCACGTTCAATTCCGCCTTGGTGGGCAGAAAGGACGCATTCCAGACCGCCTCGGGGTTCACCCGGGTCTTGGTGTTGAAGGCGTCCGACACCTGCGACGCCATCAGCGACAGGCGCGCGCCGTTGACCTGGCCGAAGCCTTCGGCCCTGGCGTTGGGGCTGTTGACCACGGTGTCGATGGCCAGCTTGAGGCGGCGGGTTTCGAGTTCCGGGTTGACGATGCCGTCGCGCGCCTTGACATCGGCAATCGCGGCGGCCGGGTTGGCGATCACGTCCTTTGCGCCTTTGGCAAAGGCGACCAGGAAGGCCTTGACCGCCGCCGGGTTCTCCTTGATCATTTTCGGCGACGCGATGATGACGTTGCCGTACAGCTTCACGCCGTGGACGGGGTAGGGCAGCACCACCACGTCTTCGGCCTTGACGCCGCGCGCCTCCAGGTTCAGCAGCGAGGTGAACGTGAAGCCGGTGATGGCGTCGATGTCGCCGCGAATCAGCATGGTTTCGCGCAGCGCCGGGTCCATCGCCGTCCAGGTCACGTTGCCGATGGCGTTGGCCTTGGCAAAGATCGGGAAGGCGCGGCGGCCGGCGTCGAACACCGGCGCGCCGAGCTTCTTGCCGCTCAGGTCGGCGGGGGTCCTGATGCCGGATTTTTTCAGCGCCATGACCGAGGCGGGCGTGTCGTTGTAGACCATCATCACGGCCACCGGCTTGTTCGGCGCATCGACGTTGTTGGCATGGAATTCCATCAGCGCGGCCAGGTCGGCAAAGCCCATGTCGTAGGCGCCCGATGCCACCCGGGTGACCGTGCCGCCCGAGCCGTTGCCGGCGTCCACCGTCACGTCGAGCCTGGCGTCCTTGAAATAGCCCTTGGCCGCCGGCGTCAGAAACAAGGCCGCGGGGCCTTCAAAACGCCAGTCGAGCTGGAACTTGATGGGCGTGTTCTGGGCGTGGGCGGGGGAAGTGGCGGCCAGCACGGCAGCGGCCAGCGTCGTGGCGAAAAAGGGGCGCAATGGCATGGAAGACCTTGGGTGAGGAAGATGGACCCAAGGCTTGCAAAGACTGTGCCAGCAGCGGCTGCCAGTGAGCTCTCAGCGCACCGCCCCCGCATTGGCCACCGCCAGCGCCGTCATGTTCAAAATCCGCCGCACCGTGGCCGAGGGCGTCATGATGTGCACCGTGGCGGCGGCGCCCAACAGGATCGGGCCCACCGTGATGCCGTCGCCGCCGGTCACCTTCAGCACGTTGAACAGGATGTTGGCCGCGTCCAGGTTCGGGCAGATCAGGATGTTGGCTTCGCCGGTCAGCGTGGTCTCCATCAAAGAATTGCGGCGAATGGTCTCGGACAGGGCGGCGTCGCCGTGCATCTCGCCGTCGCATTCGATGTCGGGCGCCATCTTCGCGAACAGCTCCCGGGCCCGGCGCATCTTGAGCGCCGAGGCGCGCTTGGACGAGCCGTAGTTCGAATGCGACAGGAAAGCCACCTTGGGCGGCAGGCCGAAGCGGCGCACTTCATCGGCGGCCATCAAGGCGATGCTGGCGAGCTGCTCGGCGCTCGGGTCTTCGTTGACGAAGGTGTCGGCGATGAACAGCGTGTGCTTTTGCAGCATCAGCGCATTGACCGTGGCGAAACCGGGCGCGCCTTCCTTCAGGCCGATGATGCCCTGCACATGCTCCAGGTGCACGTCGAACCGGCCATACACGCCGCACAGCATGGCGTCGGCGTCGCCCAGCTTGACCATCAGCGCGGCAATGCTGGTGGTCGAGCGGCGCACGGCGGCCTTCGCGGCTTCCGGGCTGACGCCTTCGCGGCCGAGCAGCCGGTGGTAGGTTTCCCAGTACTGGCGAAAGCGCGAATCGTCGTCCGGGTTGACGCATTCCACGTCCTTGCCCAGGCGCATGCGCAGGCCGGCCTTCAGGATGCGGGCCTCGATCACGGCCGGGCGGCCGATCAGGATCGGCGTGGCCAGGCCGTCGTCCAGCGCCAGTTGCGCCGCGCGCAGCACGCGCTCGTCCTCGCCTTCGGCATAGGCCACGCGCTTGGCGGTGGCCGCCCGCGCCGCGCCGAATACCGGGCGCATCAGCATGCCGGTGGCGTAGACAAAGCGGCTCAGGCTCTGGCGGTAGGCCTCCATGTCCTCGATCGGCCGGGTCGCCACGCCCGAGGCCTCGGCCGCCCTGGCCACCGCCGGGGCAATGCGCAGGATCAGGCGCGAGTCGAAAGGCGTCGGGATCAGGTAGTCGGGGCCGAACGAGAGTTCCTGGCCGGCATAGGCTCTGGCCACTTCCTCGCTGATGTCGGCCTTGGCCAGGTTGGCGATCTCGCGCACGCAGGCGAGCTTCATTTCCTCGGTGATCTTGGTCGCGCCGCAGTCCAGCGCGCCGCGAAAGATGTACGGAAAGCACAGCACGTTGTTGACCTGGTTCGGGTAGTCCGAGCGGCCGGTGGCGATGATGCAGTCGGGCCGCACCGCCTTGGCCAGCTCGGGCCTGATTTCAGGCTCCGGGTTGGCCAGCGCCAGGATGATCGGCTTGCCGGCCATGGTCATCACCATGTCCTGGCTCAGCACGCCGGGCGCCGAGCAGCCCAGGAACACGTCCGCGCCCTTGACCGCATCGGCCAGGGTGCGCTCGCTGCCGGTCTGCGCGTACCTAGCCTTGGATTCGTCGAAGCCGCCGGGCCGGCCTTCGTAGATCACGCCCTTGGAGTCGCAAACAAAAATGTTCTCGACGCGCACGCCCAGTCCCACCATCACGTCCAGGCAGGCAATGGCGGCAGCGCCGGCGCCCGACACGGCCACGCGCACGTTGCCAATCTCCTTGCCGACCAGCTCCAGCCCGTTGAGCAATGCCGCCGACGAAATGATGGCCGTGCCGTGCTGGTCGTCATGGAACACCGGAATGTTCATCCGCTCGCGCAGCTTTCTCTCGATGTAGAAGCACTCGGGCGCCTTGATGTCTTCCAGGTTGACGCCGCCGAGCGTGGGCTCCATGGCCGCGATGATCTCGACCAGCTTGTCGGGGTCGTTTTCGGCCAGCTCGATGTCGAACACGTCGATGCCGGCGAATTTCTTGAACAGGCAGCCCTTGCCTTCCATGACCGGCTTGGCCGCCAGCGGGCCGATGTTGCCCAGGCCCAGCACGGCGGTGCCGTTGGTGATGACGCCGACCAGGTTGCCGCGCGAGGTGAAGTCGTGGGCCAGCAAGGGGTCGGCCTGGATGTCCAGGCACGGGTAGGCGACGCCCGGCGAGTAGGCCAGCGACAGGTCGCGCTGGTTGGACAGCGGCTTGGTGGCGTTGACCGAAATCTTGCCGCGCGTGGGCAGGCGGTGGTAGTCGCGCGCGGCTTCGCGCAGCGCGAGTTCGGCGGGGGAAAGGGAATCGCTCATGTTGCTTGTCTCCTGTTATTGACCCGAAATTAAAAGCGAAATGAAAGCGTAACTCAATTGGCCGGCGGCGAAAGCAGGTCCCATCATTGGACCGGATGTCCATTGCATCCGCAGGGCCCGGCCAATGCCTGAGAAACTTCAGGGCAACGCGCAATGCCGTCACGGCTTCGTCACCCGACCGCATCACAATGACCGGTAGCCCACTTTTTGTTTCAACATGAACGCCAACATTTCTGCCGCACTCCGCCGCCGCCAGGCGCTGATTCTTTCCGCGAGCCTGACGGCCAGCCTGCTGGCGCCGGCCGCAATGGCGCAAACCCCCGGCTACCCGGACCGCCCGGTCAGGATCGTCGTGCCATTTGCACCCGGCGCGGGCACCGACGCCATGGCCCGCCTGGTGGCGCAAAAGCTCGGCGAGGTGATGAATGCGAGCTTTGTGGTCGACAACCGCGCCGGCGCCTCCGGGGCCATTGGCACGCAGCACGTCGCGCAGGCGCCAGCCGACGGCTACACGCTGCTGCTGGTGGCCTCGCCGTTCACCACCGTGGCGGCCTCGTTGCCAAACGCCGGCTATGACCCGCTGCGCCAGTTCGCGCCGGTCGGCATGATCGCCAGCGGGCCGCTGGTCTGGGCGGCCAACGCGTCCCTGCCGGCCAACAGCATGAAAGAGCTGATTGCCCTGGCGCGGCAACGGCCTGGCGCGCTCAACTACGGCTCGGCCGGTGCCGGCGGGGTCAACCACCTGGTGCTCGAACTGCTCAAGGCGCGCACCGGCACCTTCATCACCCACATACCCTACCGGGGCGTGGCTCCGGCCACCCTGGACATGATCGGCGGGCAGATCCAGCTGGTCACCGGTACCATCCCGGCCCTGCTGCCCTTCATCAGGAACGGCAGCATCAAGCCGCTGGCCGTGACCAGCGCCAAACGCTCCAGCGCGCTGCCGGACGTGCCCAGCATGCTTGAAGCCGGCCTGACCGGGTTCGACGTGGTGAATTACTTTGCCCTGATGGCCCCCGCCGGCACGCCGCCAGCCATCGTCAACAGCCTGAACGCGGCCATCAACAAAGTCGTGGCCCTGCCCGAAGTGCTGGTCCGCTTCAAAAACGACGCCGTCGAAGCGGCCCCCGGTTCGCCCGCGCTGCTGGGGCATTTCATCGAAGCCGATTACCGCGCCTGGCGCAACGTGGTGAAGACGCAGAATCTGAAAATCGAATAGTCCGCGCAGGTTCAAGGCGAAAACTGCAACTACCGTGGGGGCCAGCCGCCTGCGCCCCTCCCGCACGAAAAAAATTGGCAGCCGGCGTTCGACCACCGCCAGCCCCCATCCCAGCCTTCCCCCAGCGGGGGAAGTAGCCAGAGCAGCGCGCAAAGCGACAAACGCGTGGCATCACCCCTGCCCAAGCAGGGGCCGCGGGACTGGCTTTGCCAGACCGCAGGCGCAGCAGCCCCCCCCGGGGGGCAGGGAGCTACACGAAGTGAGCGACCGTGGGGGCCCTCAATCCTGCCCTTCGGTCAGCGTGTCCAGCTGGAACTTGCCGCTCTTGTGCCAGAGCCAGGTGTCGGTGTAGACCACCTTGCCCAGGCGCACAGGCGCGGGGAAGGGCGAAGCCTGGCGAATGGTGCGCTCAATCTCGGCAATCACCTCCGGCGCATGGCGCGGTGCCCGCATCCAGTCCAGCCGGGTGACGCGGCCCACCCGGTCGATTTCCACGTTCAGCACACCCACGGCGTACAGAAGCGGCGGCATTCTTCCCTTGTAGATGCGCCCGGCATTCAGGCCGTACAGGTGGCTGGCGCCGTCTTCCCGGTAAGCGCGCGGCGAGGTGGCCGACGAGCTGCGGGCCGAACCCTGGTTGCCAGCAATCGGTCCGGTGACGCCCGAGGGTGCGGCGGGCGGCATCTGGCCGGGGGGCGGCAGCCCGCCCAGGCCCAGGCCCGACTTACAGGCGCTGAGAAGGGCCGCCGCCGCCGCAGAAAAAATGCTCAGCAGCCAGAAGCGGCGGGGTTTGGTATCAGGCATAGGCAGGTCTCTTGAAAATAGTGGCTGTGAAGCGGCGGGCTATGAACGCAAACAGGAGACAAGGTAAAAATGGAATAAGGTATTGTTCCTGCACAGGGCGAACCCGGTGTTTATTTTGCTGCTTTTCCCAAGGCGGCGCTGACATGCAACTCTTTTTTCTCCCATGCTTTTCAGTTCTTCGTTGACCGCCACAGAGCACTTCCTGGCCCTGCTCGCAAAACAGCCTGCCGTGCTGGTGCGGGTTGGCGCGACCCAGGGCTCGGTTCCGCGCGAAACCGGCGCCTGGATGGCGGTGTTTGCCGACGCGGTGATCGGCACCATCGGCGGCGGCCATCTGGAGTTCGATGCGATTGCCCGGGCGCAGGCCGCCCTGGCCAGCCCTGGCGAACCATGGCGCGGGAATCGGCCTGCGCCGGTGGTGGTGCGGTTTGCGCTCGGGCCGTCGCTGGGCCAGTGCTGCGGCGGTGTGGTGCATTTGAATTTCGAGCCGGTCAGCGCGAGCGACCTGCCGGGCTTGGCGCAAAAACTGGCGACCCGGCTGGCGCCGGTGGCCTTGTTCGGCGGCGGCCATGTCGGCCGGGCGCTGGCCCGCGCGCTGGCGCCGCTGCCGTTTTCACTCACCTGGATCGACAGCCGCAACGGCGTTTTCCCGCCTGGCGTGCCGGCGCAGGTCGCCTGCGAGCAGTCCGAACCGGTGCAGGCGGCGGTGCCCGGCCTGGCGCCGCGGTCGCGGGTGCTGGTCATGAGCTTCAGCCATGCCGAAGACCTGGAAATCGTGGCCGCCTGCCTGTTGCGCCAGCGCCGGCAAAACGACCTGCCGTACATCGGCCTGATTGGCAGCCAGACCAAATGGGCCGCCTTTCGCCAGCGGCTGGAGGCGCGGGGCTTCAACGCTGAAGAACTGGCGGGTATCACCTGCCCCATCGGCATTCCCGGCATTGCCGGCAAGGCGCCGGAAGTGGTGGCCGTGTCCGTGGCGGCCCAGCTTTTGCAAACCCTGGGCAGGCCCTGAGCCGTTGCCGGTCAGCGCGCGGATTCAGGCGGCGAACGGCGTGCGGCCAGCGCCCGGCTGGCCACCCCCAGGGCGAGCGCGACCATGAGCAATACCGCGGCAACGCCAAACGTGCTGCGCATTCCGGCCGACACCGCTTCGGGCCCTGCCGCGGCGATGTCGGCCGCGCCCGAGGCGAACGCGAACACCGCCCCCATCAGGGATGCGCCGGTGACCAGCCCCAGGTTGCGCGACAGGTTGAGCAAGCCGGAGACGACGCCGCGCTGGTCTGCCCGCACATCGGCCATCACGGCGGTGTTGTTGGACGTCATGAACAGCGCATAGCCAAGAGTCACGACCACCAGCGGTACGGCATAGCCGGCAATGCCGCGCAAGCCCGGCAGCGCCGGCACGATGAACAGGGCCAGGCAGCCGGCGGCCATGGCAGACAGCCCCGCAATCGTCATGCGGCGGGCGCCGAAACGGTCGGCGCACCGGCCGGCGGGCATGCCCGCCAGCGCGGCGGCCAGCGGACCGGCTGACAGCACGAGCCCGGCCAGCGCCGCGTCCAGCCCGAGCGCGCGCGACAGGTAGAACGGCCCGACCACCAGCGTGGCCATCATCACCGTGGAGACCAGCGTGCTCATGGCCAGGCTGGCGCTGAGCAGCAGGTCGCGGAACATCGCCAGCCGGACCAGGGGCGATGCGGCCCGGGCCTCGGCCAGCACGAACAGTCCGGTGCCCAGGGCCGCCGCTGAAAGCAGCGCCAGGTTGAGCATGCCGAAAAGGCCGCGCCCCATCGTCATCGACAAGGCATAGGCCGCCAGCGTCAGGGCCAGCAGCAAGGTGCCCAGGGCATCGAACCCGGCCCCTCCCGTGCCGGGCGCGCGGCGGTCGACCGGCAGGTGGCGATGCGCCAGCAGCAAGGTCAGCACGCCCAGCGGCAGGTTGATGAGGAAGATGGCCCGCCAGCCAGGCCCGGCGATCAGCATGCCGCCCAGCGAAGGGCCGAGCGCCGTGCCCACGGCGGACAGGGTTGCCAGCAGGCCCATGGCGCCGCCCAGCCTGGCTTTCGGAACTATTTCGCCGACCGACGCCAGGGTCAGCGCCATCATGAGGGCCGCGCCCAGGCCCTGCGCCGCGCGGGCGGCAATCAGCAGCCAGAGCGTCGGCGCCAGGCCGCACAAGGCAGAGGCCAGCGTGAACAAGGCAATTCCGGCAAGCAGCAGCCGTTTGCGGCCGAAGACGTCGCCCAGCCGCCCTGCGCTGACCACCAGCGTGGTGATGGCCAGCAGGTAGGCCAGCACGACCCACTGGACCTGCTGGAACGAGGCGTCGAACACCTGCGCCAGGGTCGGCAAGGCCACGTTGGCAATGCTGGTGCCCAGTGAGGACAGCAGCATCGACAGCGACAGGCTGGCGAGCACCCACCTGGCCGAAGGCATGCTTTCCTTGGGGGCGTCGCATGTGGCGCCCGCAGCGGCCTCATCGGCTGTTGCAGTGATGGACTTCGGCATGGGCGGCGCTTTCTGTGGGCTGGATGGACATTTCCGAAAGGAACTGCCTGAAGCGTAGGGCGTTTGCCCGCATGGCGGAAGCCGCACGGATTGCACTTTACTCATGCGCCCGGCGCCATGCCAGGATCAAGCTGCGCTATGGTCCGGGCATGCCTGAACCCGATCTGAACCTGCTGCTCACCCTGGACGCCCTGCTTGCCGAGGGCAGCGTGGCGCGAGCGGCGCAGCGCCTGCGGCTGAGCCCTTCGGCCATGAGCCGGTCGCTGGCGCGGCTGCGCGAAGCCACCGGCGACCCATTGCTGGTCAGGGCCGGGCGCGGCCTGGTTCCCACGCCCCGGGCCATTGCGCTGCGGGAGCGGGTCAGCCTGCTGGTGCAGGACGCGCAAGCGGTTCTGCGTCCGGCGGACATGCTGGATGTGGGGCAGCTGGTCCGCACGTTCACGCTGCGCACCAGCGAAGGCTTTGTGGAAAATTTCGGCGCCGCCCTGCTGGCGCGCATCGGCAGTCAGGCGCCCGGCGTGCGCTTGCGCTTCGTGCCCAAGCCCGACAAGGGCAGCGCGCCGCTGCGCGAGGGCAGCGTCGACCTGGAAACCGGCGTGGTCGGGGCGGCTACCGCGCCCGAGGTGCGGGCCCAGGCCCTGTTCCGCGACCGATTCATCGGCGTGGTGCGGCCGGGGCATGCGCTGAGCCAGGGCGAAGTCACGCTTGATCGTTATGCGGCCGGCGGGCACGTTGGCATTTTCAGGCGGGGCCAGGACCAGGGGCCGGTCGATGCCGCCCTGCATCCGTTGGAGCTGAAAAGGCGGATCGCCACGGTGGTTGGCGGTTTTTCTGCCGCGCTGTCGCTGGCGCTGGCCACCGACCTGATCGCCACCGTGCCCGAACGGCACACCGCAGCCCTGCGCGCCGGCATGCATGCGTTTGCGCTGCCTTTTTTCATGCCGGACATCACGATCTCCCTGCTCTGGCACCCCCGTCTGCACGCCGATCCGGCGCATCGCTGGCTGCGCGAATGTGTTCGCCAGGCCTGCGCCGGGCAAGCCGCCGATATCGGCGAAGCGACGCGCTGACCCTGGGCCGCACCTCGGGCGCTGCCTGCCAGGTTTAGTGCCCCGCCGACTTTGAAAACACCTGGAGCACCACCACCCCGGCAATGATCAGCCCCATGCCCAGCAGGCCCGGCAGGTCGATCGTCTGCTGGTAAACGAAAAAGCTTGCCAGCGTGATCAGCACGATGCCCAGCCCGGCCCACAGCGCATAGGCCACGCCGGTCGGAACCGTGCGCAGGGTGAAGGTCAGGAAATAAAAGGCGAGGCCGTAGCCCGCCACCGCCACCAGCGAAGGCAGCCAGCGGGTAAAGCTGTCGCTGGCCTTCAAGGCCGTGGTTGCGATGACTTCGGCCACGATGGCGATGCCCAAGGCCAGGTAAGCATTCATTCGCCGCTTTCTGAGGTTCAGGAAAAGGGCCATTTTAGGCAGGCGGACGCGGCACAATAAAGGCGGAGACCCATTTCATGACCTCATCCGCATTTCAATCCCTGTCCGACGTGAGCGCCCGGCCGCGCCAGTTTCTCGACCATTTGTTCCAGGCTGCCGTGACCCGCGCGTTGCCGCTGGCCAACACGGCCCGCTTCCTGCCGGAGCCACCGACGCCCCAGAGCGGCGGCCGCACCATCGTCATCGGCGCAGGCAAGGCCGGCGGCGCGATGGCGCAGGCGGTCGAGGCGCACTGGCCGTCGGGCGCAGCGCTCGAAGGGCTGGTGGTGACCCGCTACCACCATGTCCCGCCCCGCCCCGAAGGTTTGCCGCAGCGCATCGAAGTGGTCGAGGCGTCGCACCCGGTGCCCGATGCGGCCGGACAGGCGGCGGCGGCGCGTATTCTGGCGATGGTGCAGGGCCTCACCGAAAACGACCTGGTGCTGTGCCTGATTTCGGGCGGCGGCTCGTCGCTGCTGGCGCTGCCCGCCGAAGGCCTGAGCCTGGAGGAAAAGCAGGCCGTCAACAAGGCGCTGCTCGCCAGCGGCGCCAACATCGGCGAGATGAACTGCGTGCGCAAGCACCTGTCGCGCATCAAGGGCGGCCGGCTGGCTGCTGCCTGCGCGCCGGCCCGGGTGGTCACGCTGACCATCAGCGACGTGCCGGGCGACGACCCGTCGGTCATCGCCAGCGGCCCGACCGTGCCCGACGCCAGCAGCTGCGCCGACGCGGTGGCGATCTTGCAGCGCTACGGCATCGGCGTGCCGGGCGCCATCATGAGCCTGCTGGAGCAGGGCGCGCTGGAAACGCCCAAGCCCGGGGACCCCCGGTTCGCCGGCCATGAAGTCCACCTGATCGCCACGCCCCGGCAAAGCCTGCAGGCCGCCGCCGAGGCCGCCCGCACCGCCGGACTGGCGGCCTACATCCTGAGCGACGAGATGGAAGGCGAGTCGCGCGAGGTAGTCAAGGTGCATGCGGCTTTGGCGCGTGCGGTGGCGCAAACCGGCCAGCCGTTTCGGAAACCCTGCGTGATTTTGAGCGGTGGCGAGACCACGGTGACGATCCGCAAGCAAGCCCCCGGCACGCCCAAAGGGCGCGGCGGGCGCGCCGGCGAATTCTGCCTGGGGCTGGCGCTGGCATTGCAGGGCCAGCCCGGCGTGCATGCGCTGGCGGCCGACACCGACGGCATCGACGGGATGGAAGACAATGCCGGCGCCTTCGTGGCGCCCGACACGCTCCAACGGGCGCTGGCCGCCGGCATGAAGCTGGACCAGTACCTGGACCGCAACGACGCCTACGGCTACTTTGAACAGCTTGGCGACCTGGTCATCAGCGGGCCGACCTACACCAATGTGAATGATTTCAGGGCGATCCTGGTTTTGTAACGGTCCTGGCGCGGCGCTGTCCGCGCCGGCATAGGGGCTCCCAGGCCGGCATGGCGCTGAGTTGCCCAGGGATAACAGGGGAAGGGTTATCGGCCGACAGGGCAACGGGGGTTTGTGCCTGTTCATTCATCGCCTGGATTTTTTAGGCTGCGGGTATGGACTTCCAGCATTTTTCGGCTCCCGGCCGTTTCCCCGGGCATGGGCGCTTGCGGCTGGTACCGGCACTGGCCCTCTGCGCCGCTGCGGCCGGGGTGGGCATGGCGCTGCCGCTGGCCCTGCGGCTGCGCCAGGCCACCAGGCTGTGCCGCCAGAGCCGGCATTTCGAGATTGCCCCGGCCCGGCCTGCAGCCCGGCTGCTGCTGGTGGGCGACAGCACGGCGGTGGGCACGGGCGCCAGCACACCCGAGGCCAGCGTGGCCGGGCTGATTGCCCGGCACCACCCGGGGGTCCACATCGCCAACCGCGCCCAGGTCGGCGCCAGGTTTGCCGACATCGCCCGCCAGCTCGACGGGGCGGAACGCTTCGACATCATCCTGATCCTGGGCGGCGGCAACGACGTCATCCGGCTGACCGATGCGGCGTCGCTGCAGGCCAGCATCGGCCGCGCCCTGCGCAAAGCCTGCGCGCGCGCGGGCAGCGTGGTACTGATGCCCGCCGGCAATGTCGGCAACACGCCGTTTTTCCCGCAGCCCTGGGCCTGGCTGATGACCCGGCGCTCGCGACAGCTCCATGCCATGGTGCGCGCGGCGGCGGCCTCGGCGGGGGCGCAGTACGTCAACGGCTACAGGGAACGGGCCGATGACCCGTTCGTGCGCCAGGCGCAGCTGCTCAATGCCCGGGACGGCCTGCATCCGAGCGACGCGGGCTACCGGCTGTGGTTTGAAGCGCTGCAGCTGCAGGCCGGGCTCTCGCGGCAGCTGCAAGCCCTGGGCGCTGCCTGAAGGCATGTCCTCAGAGTTTCCCCGGCAGCTTTTTTGCACGCGCTTCGGGGCGCTGATGCCGCGCGCTGTGCGGCAGTGCTGGCCGCCTTGCCCCAGCCGCTCAAGGGCGCCGGCACGGGCCTGTCCATTGGCGACGCCAAACCACTGGCCGTTTGCCATAACCTGCGCAACCAACGCCGCAGCATTTTCCAAGGCATTGGCCGACCCGGGCAACCGGTGGCTGCGCAGCTGGTTGTGCGCCTGTTTTCGGATCCATCCGAAGGCTTGGCTGGTCCGTTGGCGTGGGATGACTGGCGCGCTTGTGCCCACCCGTTTTCTTGAACCAAAAACCCAGTGCCGCACCATGGCTTTTCAGGCTTGCCACGGCGCATCCGGTGCCACGCCCTAACATTTCGTTTATCAACAGCAGGAGTCACGCAATGAAAACATGGTTTGCAATCGTCTTGATCAGTGCATCGCTGGCCGGATGCGCCACCGCGCCGCCTGAGCCCAACACCGCCACTTCCGCTTCCAGCAACACGGTTGCCGTGCCGCAAGACTCCAATGGCGTTCCCATTGAAACGGCGCCTTCTCGCGCACCCCGCGTGGGCTTGGGAATCGGTCTGGGAAGCTGGGGCGGCCGGGGCTTCGGTGGCTTGGGCATTGGCTTGGGCTTTTGATCAGCAGCCTGCGTTCGAGCAATTCCCTGGTTGCCACACAACCCTCACCCGGGCCAGTGGGCATTGCCTGCTTGCCCCGGAAAATCTTGAAAAAGGACATGCGGCGTTCAAGCTGCATGCCTTCCATCAGCCCCATGACTGCTGCGCCAGTGCGCCGCAGCCTGGCGTTTAGAAACGGTGGCGAACGCCAAGACCGACGCTGTTGCCGGTGCTCTGGCTGGTGATGCGGTCGTTCATCAGCATCGCATAGACATCCGTGCGCCTGGACAGGTGGTAGTCATAGCCCAGCGTGGCTGTGCTGCGTTTCACCCCGGTCAGCGACAACTCGGTTCTCACCCAGTCCACCAGTACCTTGCCGGCGGGGCCGGCCGGAATGGACGCGCCAAGCTGCAAGGTTTTGGCCGCGCTGGCCGAGTTGTCGGCCTTGGAACGGCCATAGCTCAGGAAGGGCTTGGCCATGCCGAAGTCGTAGGCGCCCAGCAGCATCCAGTCCTTTTTGGTGCTGCCCAGGTAGGCGTTGGGAATGCCCGGGTTGCTGACCTGGTCGCGCTCGTAAAAACCGGTCAGGGTCAGCGGGCCGCCGAAATAGAAGAAGTTGGCGCCGATGTTCTTCTTGCCGTTGTCGCCCGGCAGCTCCCCGAACTGGTACTGGAAATTGGCCTGGAAGCCGCCGAATTTCGGCGTGGTGTAGGCAATCTGGTTGCTCCAGCCGGTGTCCGACGGCGTGGTGGCGGCCCATCCGGTCCCATTGAACAAGGGCACGTTCATGTGCAGGATCAGCGGCGAGAAAGTGAAGGAGTCGCCCAGCGGGTTGCCGACGACAGACGGCAGGAAGTTGGGCGCCATCCAGCGGCCGACCAGCACGGTGCCGAAGTCGCCCGACAGGCTGACATTGGCATCGCGCGAAAACATGGGGTCGTTCACGAAGCGGCCCTGCGCGCCTGTATCGGCCCGCATAAACGAGGTCAGGGCAAAACTGGCTTTCAGGCCGCCACCCAGGTCTTCCGAGCCTTTCATTCCAAACCAGGAAGTGGTCAGGCCGCCGCTGTTGACGGCCGACTGGCGGCTGGCGTCGCCGGCCATTTTCATGGAACCCGCGTAGACGTCCACGATTCCGGTCAACTGGACAGCGGTTTGCGCGTGGGCGGCGGCGGCGCACAGCAGGGCGGCGCCCAGGGCAATCAATTTGTTATGCATCGAGACTCCAGCAGTAAGGTCATGGCACCGATCACTCGGCAGGGGCATGGACGGTTCGCCGGCAATCTGGCGAACGGCTGTCCATGCATTGCCTGAGAGCAAAGACCATGCCCAGGGTTTTCCCCATTTTGGGGAGCCGGAAGCGCCCGCGCCGGACCTCTGTTCAGTTGCGAAAGTTCTGCGTGACCATCAGGCCGTAGCGGCCGCCGTCAAGCACGCCGATGCCGACACGGCCGTAGCGGGGCAGCAGGATATTGGCGCGGTGGCCGGGCGAGTTCATCAGGCCCTGGTGGGCGCTGGGCAGGGTCTGGGCCAGCGCCAGGTTTTCGCCGGCGACGAGGTAGGGCACCCGGGCCTGGCGCATGCGGTCGAAGGGCTCCTGCCCGTCGGGGTTGGTGTGCGAAAAATAGCTACGGGCAAACATGTCGCGGCTGTGGGCGCGGGCCACCTCGGCCAGCGCCGGGTCGGCCTGCAGCGGCCGCAAGCCCTGGGCGGCGCGCTCTGCATTCACCATCTCCAGCATGCGCGCCTCCAGGTCGGGGCGGACTTTCGGGTTGACGACCTGGTAGGGCAGCTTGCGCGTTGCCTGCGGCTCGGGGGGAACCGTCAGCGCCTGCAGGCTGCGCTGCAGGGCGGGATGAAAAATGGGCGACAGCTGCACTTCCAGCCATTGCGCCGGCTCGGCAAGCCGGCTGGCCAGGGCGCTGTCGCGCGCCATGCCGCTGAGCCGGTCCGACAGCGGCAGCGTGAGCAGCAGCAATGACGCCAGCATGGCATTGATCGCTCCGTTGACCAGGCCCGGCACGATGCCCAGCGCCCGGTTGACGCCGTGCGCATGGACCGGGCGCGGAAAAGCGCCGGCCAGCGCGCCGGCCCCACCGCCGATCAGCAGGTGGGTCAGGACATAGGCCGCCAGGAAGCCCAGCGGCGGCGCCCACATGCCCAGGCTGGGTACCGCGGCTTCCAGCCATGCCGCCAGGTAATGGTAGCCCGTGAAGGCCGCGATCAGGCTGGCCGCGAGCGTGAACAGCCGCAGCGTGGCGATCACAAAGCCCTGGCTCCAGCCGCGCGCAATGCCCAGCAGCACGATGGCCGCCAGCACGATGTCGACAAGGTTGACGAAAGACAGGTCGAGCTGGTTCATGAAGCGATTTTAGGAAAGCGGCGCCGGCCCCGGCGCTGGCCGCAGCCAAACCCATGCGCGCAGAAAGCAGCGCCGCCCTCGGTGCCCAAAAGGCCGGCTTGCCGCTATGACCAGCCGCCCAGCGCCCGCAGCACGTTTTCTGCGGTCGCCGGCGCTTGCAGTTGCACCCGGCAGCCGGGCCGGGCCTGCGCCACCGCATCGCGCAGGGCCTCGAACACGCTGATCGCCAGCATCAGCGGCGGCTCGCCCACGGCCTTGCTGCCGAACACGTTGTCCTCACGGTTCGGCTCGGGCCACAGGTCTACCTTGAAATGTTCGGGCACATCGCCGGTGGTGGGAATCTTGTAGGTGCTGGGGGCGTGGGTGGTCAGCAGGCCCTTGTCGTTCCAGACCAGCTGCTCGGTGGTCAGCCAGCCCATGCCCTGCACAAAGCCGCCTTCGATCTGGCCGATGTCGATGGCCGGGTTGATGCTGTTGCCCACATCGTGCAGGATGTCGACCTTCAGCACCCGGCTTTCGCCGGTCAGGGTGTCGATGGCCACTTCGGTGCAGGCCGCGCCGTAGGCAAAGTAATAAAACGGCCGGCCGGTCAGCGTGGCCTTGTCGTAATGGATCTTGGGCGTGCGGTAAAAGCCGTCGCTCCACAGCTGGATGCGGTTGGCATAGGCCAGTTTGACGACTTCGGTAAACCGCCTGCTGCCGGCCGGCGTATGCACTTCGCCGCCCTGGAAGCGCACCGCGCCCGCACCGCAGCCGTCCAGCCCGGCGACGAACTGGGCCAGGTTGTCCCGCACATTGCGGGCGGCGTACTGGGCGGCGCGGGCATTGAGGTCGGTTCCGGCCGAGGCGGCGGTGGCCGAGGCATTGGGCACCTTGCTGGTGTCGCTGGCCGTGGCCAGCACCTGCTCGAAGGCAATGCCGAGTTCGTCGGCCACGATCTGGCAGACCTTGGTGTTCAGGCCCTGGCCCATTTCCGTGCCGCCGTGGTTCACCTGGCAGGAGCCGTCGGTGTACACATGCACCAGCGCGCCGGCCTGGTTGAACAGCGTCGCGGTGAAGGAAATGCCGAACTTCACCGGCGTGAGGGCGATGCCGCGCCGGATCACCGGGCTGCCGGCGTTCCATGCCGAAATGGCCTGCCTGCGCTCTGCATACGCCGAAGTCTGCTCCAGTTTCAGGAGCAGCGGCGCCAAAATGTTGTCCTCGATCTTCATCTGGTAATGGGTTATGTCGCGCTCGCCCACGCCGTACAGGTTGCGCCTGCGCACGGCCAGCGGGTCCAGGCCGAGCTGCCGGGCGATGTCGCCCATGATGGCCTCGATCACGACCATGCCCTGCGGCCCGCCGAAGCCACGAAAGGCGGTGTGGCTCTGGGTGTTGGTCTTGCAGCGGTAGCTGGCAATCTCGACGTCCTCCAGAAAATAGGCGTTGTCGGCGTGGAACACGGCCCGGTCGGCCACCGGGCCGCTCAGGTCGGCGCTGAAACCGCAGTTCACCGCCATCGTCAGCTTCAGGCCCTGCAGGCGTCCGCTGTCGTCAAAACCCACGGTGTAGTCGTAGGCGAACGGGTGGCGCTTGCCGGTGACCAGGAAGTCGTCGTCGCGGTCCATGCGCAGCTTGACGGGTCGTTGAAGCTTGCGCGCCGCCACCGCCGCCCAGACCGCCATGTGGCCCGACTGCGTTTCCTTGCCGCCAAAACCGCCGCCCATGCGCCGGCATTCGACGCGCACCGCGTGGTTGTCAATGCCCAGCGCATGCGACACCCAGTGCTGGATCTCGCCGGGGTGCTGGGTGCTGGAATACACCAGCCACTGGTTCTGCTCCTGCGGCAGCACGTAGGCAATCTGGCCTTCGAGGTAGAAATGCTCCTGGCCGCCGACTTCGAGCGTGCCGCTCAAGGTGTGGCGCGCGCGTTGAAGCGCCTCGCCGGCATCGCCGCGCTTCACGAACACCGGCGGCAGCACATGGCTTTGCGCCTGCAGCGCGTCATGCACGCTCAGGATGGGGGGCAGGGCGTCGATGTGGCATTTGACCTGCCGCGCCGCCCGCCGCGCCTGCATCGCCGTGTCGGCCAACACCAGGCCGATGACCTGGCCGATGTGCTGCACCGTGTCGGTGGCAAACACCGGCTCGTCGTGCGAGAAATTGCCCAGCAGCGGGTCGCCGGGAATGTCGCCGGCCAGAACCACGCCGCGCACGCCGGGCATGGCCAGCGCGGCGGTGCCGTCCACGCCGAGCAGCCGGCCATGGGCCACGGTGGACAGAATCGGCGCGGCATGCAGCGTGCCCTTGACTTCGGCAATGTCATCGACATAGGTGGCGGCGCCCTGCACCTGGGCCCGGGCGCTTTCGTGAAAACGCGAGGCACCGGCGGCTTGCGGCACGGGCGGCGGGCTGGCCGGAGCGGGTTGCGGCTTTGCCAGCAGGTCGGCATGGGCATTGGCGGCCATCACGTCCGGGTCGGCGATTGCATCGCGGCTCAGGGAAATGTCCTTGTCCATGGTCATGCCCCTTCTTCCAGTACGAACGATTCCAGGTTGATCTGCTGCAGCCCCTGGCTTTCCAGCCAGTAGCGCTGAAGCAGGTTGCCCAGCACCTCGCTGCGGTAGGCGCTGGAGGCGCGCATGTCTGAAATGGGTGTGAACTCGGCGCGCAGCACGGCCATGGCGCGTTGTACGGTGGCCAGCGTCCAGGGCTGGCCGGCCAGCGCCGCCTCGGTCTGCACCGCCCTGGCTGGCGTGGCCGCCACGCCGCCCGCGCCGATGGACGCTTGGGCCACGTTGCCGTTTTCAATCTGCAGGTTGATCGCCAGGCAGACGGCGGAAATGTCGTCGTCGTAGCGCTTGGAGATTTTGTAGGCTCTCATCATTTCAACCGGCTTGAATTTAGGCACCTTGATGAAGGCCAGCACTTCGTCAGACGCCATGACGTTGGTCCGGTAGCCGGTGTACAGCGCTTCCAGCGGCATCTCGCGCCGGCCCCGCCGGCTCATCAGCACCACTTGCGCACCCAGCGCAATCAGCAGCGGCATCGAGTCGCCAATCGGCGAGCCATTGGCGATATTGCCGCCCAGGGTCCCCGAATTGCGCACCGGCAGTCCGGCGAAGCGGCTGGCAAAGTGGTGCAGCCGCGGCCGGTCCCGCACCAGCGCGGCAAAGGCGTCGGCCAGCGTCACTGCGGCGCCAATCAGCCAGTGCCCATGCTGGTCCTCGATGCGGCGCAGTTCGGCCACCTGCGTCAGGTCGATGATCTCGCTGAACTGGCGATGCTGCTTGGTGACCCACAGCCCCACGTCGGTGCAGCCGGCCACCAGCTGGGCGCCTGGATGGGCGGCACGCATCTCCAGCAGTTCGTCCAGCGTGTACGGCAGTTTGTAAGCCGAATCGTGCTCTTGCGCATACCCCGCTTGCGCAAGCAGCTCCAGTTTTGACAGCAAAACGTTGTCGTCCAGCAGGGCGGGCGGCAGCCCGGCCATCATTTGCGCGGCGTCCAGAATCGGCCGGTAGCCGGTGCAGCGGCACAGGTTGCCCGAAAGTGACTCTGCAGCCATCGCCCGCGTGACGGGCTGGCCCCGGCTGACATGGTTGTGGTAAACGCCGAACAGGCTCATCACGAAGCCGGGCGTGCAAAACCCGCATTGCGAGGCGTGGCACTGCACCATGGCTTCCTGTGCCGGGTGAAGTGTTGGTTGAACTGCTGCTGCGATGCCAGCAAGGGCCGCGGAACCGGCTTCGCCGGGCCGCAGGGGCAGCGCCCCCTTAGGGGGCAGCGCAGTACGCGAAGGGACAAGCGTGGAGGCAATGTCTTCGACGGTCCACAGCGCCATCCCGTCGATCGAATGCGCCAGCCGGATGCAGCTGTTGACGGCGCGCAGCCGCAGGGCGCCGTCCTCGATCTGGCCCAGCACCACGGTGCAGGCGCCGCAGTCGCCTTCGCCGCAGCCTTCCTTGGTGCCCGTGGCGCCGAGATCTTCGCGCAAAAGCTCCAAAACGGTGCGTCCGGGTGGTACATTGCCGAGATTGACCACTTCGCCCCGGCGGATAAAGCGGAGGGTCTTGATGGCGGGCTGCGCAACAGAAGGGTTGGGAGTCATGGAAATCACGTTAGGACAAACAGGTGCTGGACTGGCTGCGAAGCTTCATATTACCTTTTCGAACCCACGCATAGAAGTGGTGCGGTCCCTTCGAATCGACTGCTGCCCGGCATGGCATCAAGCTTGCTCGATGTGCTGCGCGCAGATGCAGGTTCTGGATGCAAAGCAAGGAAAATGCCGCGCCGCCTGAATCGTCCGAAGGCCAGGACGCTGTAAAAAAAGTGCAACCTGCGCATGTGCCGTCTGCCTTCGGAAGTGATAAGCCTTGAAAAAACAATAAATACGGATATTCAGCACGCCCCATGACTGTTCTACCCACCCCATCCGGCCCCAGCGCTGTAGCGCCCCGGCTGCAGCTTTCCGGCATCAGCAAAAGCTATCCGGGCGTGGTGGCCAACAGCGACATTGCGCTGAGTGTGCAGCCCGGCCAGATCCACGCCGTGCTGGGTGAAAACGGCGCCGGCAAGTCCACGCTGATGAAGATCATCTACGGCTCGGTCAAGCCCGACGGCGGCAGCATCGCCATGGACGGCCAGCCGGTGGCGGTACGCAATCCCCAAGAGGCGCGGGCGCTGGGCATCAGCATGGTGTTCCAG
>JAQGMZ010000237.1 GCA_028292045.1 Polaromonas sp.
CTGTCAGACAACCTACCGGGTGCAATGGCCCCGGTGCCAAATTTCATAGTCAACCACCAGCCCGCCCTGAGCGGGCTTTTTTACGCCATGTCTCAAGGCCACATCAGCGGTCGCAGGCGATCATCAAATCCTACAAGCGCCTCGTCCAAGGCATTGCGTACAAGCCCAGCCACGTCAGCCGAAATTCCGTGCAAGCGCTCCAGGTTGTCCGGCATGGCGCTCAGGCCATCGGCCACCAGTTCACGGGCGGCGCCAATGGTTGCCTGCACATCAGCAGACGGGATCAAGGTGATGTCCAAAGCTTGCAGCTTGCGCTTTGTTGATTCCCCGTAATACCAGGAACGGCGATCAGCAGGGGACATTTCATTCGGGTCCGTCTGCGCCGCGCTGGTGCTCGATTCCATGCGCCAGCGGATGACGGCCAGTAAATCGAATGTCCAGCTCTTGCCCACGGTGCCACGCTCGATAGCCGGGCAGCCGCGACGAATCCAGCCGTCGAGCGCTTGCGGGCTGACTTCGAAAAATACGGCCATTGCGGCTTTGTTGACCAGGCGGATGCTGGGAATGGGGGAAAGGGTTTCAGGGGTCATTTTTTGAGCACCAACAACAAGCCTAGATGGTTTGAAAAACTCTGAATCCATACGTCTACGGCCCGTAGGCGTTTTTTTGGCCCGGAAGGACCCGAATGTTTTGGAAGTGCAAGTGTCGCAAATAAACAACAATCAATATTATTCACAGACATCACGCAATAAAAGCACCGCCGTTGTGGCTTTGTTTTAGTTTGATGTCTCTGGTGTTGTATGTTGGGAGCATTCCTCGGCCTGCTAGGAATAGGTGCGATTCATTTGCTACCTGAATGCACATTACCGGGCGGGATTCAACAGGCTCAATACTGACAATCTGCCTATATCCAACATCAATTGTTGCTGGTTTAAACCCGTAGCGCTTTCTCGGTAAAGAGAAAAGAGGCATGGTTGTGTGCGGCACAGGGAACGCGATACGGTACGCCAATCCTTCACGCGGCACATCTTTATAAGTCCATGTTGTTCGCTTTGTGACGGATGACGGTTTAAACCCTAAAGACCTTGTCAGCTCCAAAAAATCATCCCTTACAAAATCGCTGACGGTCGTAAGCTCGCAGCGGCCTGCACGCTTGTCGTAAGTACCATCCGTGTCCATCAATCCTTGCAGAACGGCAAAACGCTGTTCAATGCTGGCACGTAAGTAAATCAATGGAATGTGCTTTCTTCCATGCACTCCGAGCGCATGCAGTTTGCTGCTGAAATTGTCTTTAAACATCGTCAGTGGCGGCACTACATTTCCATTGCGATCAAAGCCATACTTGCGCCTCCAGTGCCCAAGTCGAAGGCATTCGGAGCACGCTCCGTTGCTGGCCTGCCCTACTATGTCGAACACATGACCACGCTGACAGTGGGTTGTTAACCTTTCTCGCAAGTCGATGGATATCCGGACAGTCTTCCCCTTATCCAGCGACACCTTAGTTTTATGTCCAGCAGCTTCGATGGCATCAACATAATGGCTTGCATCGTCTTGATGAGACGAAATTGCTGCTTGAGTAGTTGAACCATCGCCCAGCCATATACCTAAGAGGTATGGGTCGAGTAAAAGTGCTACGTTTGGCATGTCCAACGGTGCTGTGTTGCGAACACGGTACCGGAACCGCTTTCGGCCATCGGTGCTCAGCGAAAAATGAAGGCTTGGCAATAACTCAGCAGTCATCTTGACCTCATACCGCCAGTTCGGTTTCCTCCAATAAAAACGCTCCACGCCCCATTGATGTTCCATGTCGGTAACCAAAGTAGACCCATCTGAAAATGTCACAGCAAAGCAAGGCTTGTCATCTTTCACATCAGATACAAATTCCACATTAGCTGGATAGCCGTTAGGCCCAAAAACCTTAGACCCAACAGTTAGTTCCCGTAGCGCAGTCCATCCACTTGGTACAGGTATTGAGGTATTGATGTCAAGACCTCCTTCGGCATGAGTCAATATGCCCAATGGTTTTATCATTGCCAGCCTAAATGAATCATGCGGCCCAGCTAGTAGTTCGTCAGCTCAACATGGGAACTTTGCCCTTAAATGAAATTTTGCTGCAATGCTGATCAATGCAGAGAGCCAGTACCGAAACTAGGCGGCCAGCTGTTGCATAGTCTTTTACCTTAAGGGCCTTGGAGCATATCGATACGCGATGAGCATGCCCGCCGTGCAAAAACTCGCTCCACTGAGGACTTTCTACTTCGGGAAGTAACCCCGCGCGTTCAACCGCCTCGACACAAATCAGCAGGCAGCCAAGTCCGCCATCAACTGCGTGCGGCGCCTTGCTGGAGTTCACCATTTGGCATAGTTCAACCCATGCATCAATCAGGTTGTGGCCCCCAAGAATGGCCGCCTTCATCTGGCTAAATCCCAGGTCTATTTGCGTTGACAACTCCATCTTCATGCTCCTAACAACATTTTCAATCCGTCCTTGTTAACCTTGACCTGAATCGCCTGCAGGATTTCCCACATGAACGCTTCCAGGTGCGGCTTGAGGCCGTCGCCCTGAATCGTGATGAGGCCGTCGCCCTTGAGCAGCATGTCAGTCTGCGCCTTCATCTGGGCAATCGTCGCCTCTGTCATTTTCTTTTGCAGCTCGTAGGCATTCTGCTTGGCCTTGTTTTCAATATCGATCTGCTTTTCGATCATGCGGATGGCGCTCCAGTCCATCGAGCCGAAATCCTTGAAGTTGCCGAATAAATCGCCCAGGAGCTTATTGGAGCTGTCGATCGAACTGGAAATGGAGTCGAACGCAGCCACCGTCTTTTTGGCATCAGCCTCAATGCCTGCCGTCACGATCTTGGTCTGGCTTTCAATGAGTTTCAGCTTTTCCTGAAAGTTCATCTTGGCAATTTCTTCATTCCACTTTTGCGTGGCGTCGCTGGCTTTCTTGGTTTCGTCTGCTACGGTTTTTGTGGCAATACCGCCCTTCCCCATGGCCTGCTCATAGCCGATGATCTTGCCGGTCGCCTCATCGATGATGGTCCTGACGCCCTTGATGCTGCCGCCGGCTGTGCCTGTGGCATCGGCCAGCTTTTGCGCGCTGGCGGCGGCGTTCTTTGCAGCGACGTCAGTCAGCTCCAGAAACCGTGCAGATTTCCCCCATTCGTCCGATGACGACTTCGCGCCCTGCCCAGCCTTGAGCATTGCCGCATTAGCCGCTTCAAACGGATTTGTGACGTCTTTGGCGGCCTCGCTGGTACTGTCCACCGCTTTTGTGAGCTTGTCAACGCCGGTGGTTGCATCGCCCGTCTTGGCGCCCATCGTGGCCGCGGCATCGCCGCCGTGCGTGAGGTCGTAAATCCAGCCGCCCAATGTGGTCTGGCTGCCGGTCAACTTGCTGGTCAGGTCGTTGATGGGCTCCACCAGCTGCGTGCCCACGGCGTACCCGGCAGCGCCAGCGGCGCCCACCAGCCCGGCCTTGCCAATCGCCAGCGCCAGGCCACTTGCCGCCGTGGCGGTCACGCCCAGGGCGCCAGCCAGGCCTACGCCCTGCTTGACGATCAGAAGGCCCACCAGGGCATCAAGCGCGGGCAAGATGGCATTGAGCCCACCCGCCAGCATGTTTGCTTGCGTGGCAAACCCGGCCATCTCGCCCATGGTCTTGAAAATGCCGCTATCCACCGTGTCAAGGCCGCTGCCGACCTTGACCAGTTGGTCAAACAGCGGCTTGAAACTTTCAATCACGCCGGCCGTGAACTTGCTCAAGCCCAGAAAGGCCGCGCCGGTCAGTTCAATCGCCTTCGTCAGCCCGTCAACGGTGGACAGGTCGATGTTGTTGAACAGGGTTTTGACAGCCTGTACCACGGCATCAATGCCGCCCTTGAAGCCGCTGAAGTCAGCTTTGGCCAGCGCGGCGGGCAGGTTCTTGGCGACGGTCTCGAGCGTTGTCTGCAAGTCGCCCATCAGGCCTTCGATGTAGCCCACCAGGTCTTTGAGCCCCCCCTGTTTGATACTCGCGCCCAATGCCGTGAAGACGGCCGCAATGGCAGCAGAGATGCCGCCGAACTCATTAAGCAGCGGCTCGCCAATTTCGCCCAGCATGCCCCGGAAAGCATTACTGACGAGCTGCATCGAAACATCGATGGATCCTGCCATTTTCTTGTAGGCTTCAGCCACAGAACCGGCCGAGTCGCCCATGCTGCCGATGCTGGTCTTGAACTTGTCCGCTTGCGGCCCCGTCAGCGACAGCACGGCACTCAAGCCGGTCACGTCGCCAAACAGGATGGCCGTCTTGTCGGCGCTGCCTTTTGTAGCCTTGGCCACGTCATCAAGCACGCCGGCCAGGCCTTTGCTTTTGAGCGCATTCACGTCGAACTCGATGCCCAGGCTTTTGGCCATGTCCTTGGCTTGCTCGCTGGGCTTGATGATGTTGCTAATGGCGGATTTGAGCGCGTCTATCGCAGTCGATGGCTGCATGCCTGCTAGCAATTGCTCCGCCCACCTCTTTCATGCCGATACTGGCAGCAGCTGCAATGGGCGTCACATTGGCCAGGTATTGCGACAGATCCTTCATCTCGATCTTGCCGTCCTTGATGATCTGGAACATCAGATCAGCCATTGCTCCAGCGTCTTTGGTAGAAATGCCGTAGGCGTTCATGGTGCTCACCAGCACCTCGGTAGAGCCTTTCAGGTCAGACTTGGTGGCGATGGCCAGCTTTTCCGCAACCGCCATCAACTCCAGGGAATCGGTGTACTTGACGCCCGAACCGATGGCGGCCGCCAGGGAAGCCATCACGTCTTCCATGGACTTGCCGCTGGTGTTGGCGTAGTCCTTGACGGCATCACGGAACTTTGCAATGTCTTCGTCCGATGCCTCAAACAGCGTGCTGATCTGCCTGAATGATTGGTCAAAGTCCCCCGCCGTTTTAATGGCGAAGATGGTCATGGCTGCGCCGGCGGCCAGAATGCCGGCCTCCAGCTTGAGTGCGCCCATGGTGAAATCGGCCACCGGCTGGGTGATGGTCTTGGTCTTGTCGGCAAACGAGCCCAGGTTAGCCAGCGCCGATTGTGTCGCTGCGCCAGTCTTGTCGATGCCGTTGAAAACGAGTTCAATGACTTGTTGTGCGGTTGCCATTTTTAGGCTCCTTTGTGTGTTTGTTGGATTGCCACTTGCCGGTCTTCACCAAGCAATCGGCGATTTCTCGCACGCGTTGCCAGCGGCCAGCCAGCACATGCAGCGCCACGCGTTGCGCGAAGCCGTGGCCGGCGCTGGAATGGCTGCCGAACCTTTGCAGCAGCATGGCCTCGGCGCGCTGGTGGTCAGGTTGTGCAGGATAGAAAACCGGGCCGGTCCACTTGATGTCCAGGTGGATCAGTTCGGCCATGGCGCCCGCGTGATAAACGCTTGCAGCCGTCGCGGCCAGTTCGCCGGTCGCGTCCTCGCCAGGGTCTGGACAGCTCGCAGGCAGCGCAGGCATGACGCAAAGCCCGCTCGATGGGGTTGCGCTGGCGGTCGCGCCGTCAAGGCCGATCCATTCCAGCAGAACCACATGCCCGGCTTCGTGATGCGCCACACGCGCCAGGTCGGGCCGGTGCATTGCGGCTGGGGTGCCCTGCCAGGGCCAGGAGCGCCGCAGCATGCACGCACCAGGATAAGAGATAGGTGAACCGCTTGCAGCGCCAATGGAGGCTGGCGCGCCCGTTGCGGCTCGTTGACCAAGAGCGGTCTCAACTCCACTCTTGGTCACGGTGCCACCGAAGCGGCTTTGCCCGATCATTCTTTAGTTAGCCGGGTTCAAAGGCCACCGCGCACGATGCCCGCGCGCGACAGCAGGCAGGCGCCCAGGTCGGCCACGACTTTGACGGCTGAGCCATCAATGCCATCAGGGCGGCGGCGTTGCTCGATCACGCGCACCGCACTGGCGGCGTTTTTCAGTCGCAAGGTGCCAATGACCGGGTTAATTTGCGTATCGGCCAGCAGGTACCAGCGGGTTGCGGGCAGATAGGCCAGCGCACTGACCTGAATATCAAGTCCTATTTTTTGAATGAAAGCGCGAGCTGTGTATTCCAGTTCAGGGCACACGACCAGGTGCTTGGCGGCCAGGTCAGCCTTCACCCCGGCCGCGGTGGCCTGGTTGCGTAGCTTGGCCATTGCCCCGCCCATATCAAAGGTGTTGTCGAAGATCACATTTCCATAGTTTTCATGAAAAACGGCAGCGCCATCATCAAGCATCGGATTGGATTCCAGGGCAGCGGCTACCAGGCGCGCCTCAAGGCGTGCGGCCGAAGCACCCAGCTCAACCAGGGCGCGAGTAAATCCGCCCAAATCGTCATTGATGATGGCTTGGCGGCTCAGGCCAATAATCTTGGCGTAGGTGGTCAGGCGAGCTTGTGATGCCCCGGCTGCTGCCAAGCCTAAGCTCTGGGTGATTTCGGCGTTTTCGCCCAAAGGCTCCAGCGCGATATCGGCATCCAGGGCAGGCAGGTCGGCAGGACGGAAATTCTTCACTTCCACCACAGAGCAGAACTTCAGGTGCTGGGCTTGCGCTTGATAGGTGCGAACCGTCAGCACTTGCGCGCCTTCGGACAGGGCTTTCGAAAAATCTCCGATGGCAAGGCCCAGCGCCATCACCGAGCGCTTATCTTGGCCGGCTTGTCCGGGGCGGGCCAAAACACCAGCAGCTTGGGCAATCTCACGCAATGACAGCTGCAAAGCCAGGGGATGGGGGTGATTGACGCTTGCGCCCAAGGCAAGGGCAATGGAGTCGGCGGCGGCGGCAAGCACCTCGCGGGGATTGAAATTGTTCACGGGGTTTTTCTAAAAGAAGTTTTGTTCCCTCCATGGTCCAAGGTTGCTACTGTTTTTTCAGGGCTATTTCAATAGCGCGTATAGGTAACCGGCATCGCCAGGCACTTTCTCGCCGGTAAGGAATGCGCGGTGCAAAGCGCTTTCCACTGGCGACAAGTCAAATCGCCGGCCAGGAACGCTCAGGCGCGGCCAGACGTACATCTCGAACCTCTGCACGGCAGCGACCAGCCGCTTGGCAGCTACCCAAGGACCGCAACCATCGGCTGAAAGAATTTCAAAGGCTTCGGCAAGTGCAGCGTTTCTCACCCTTAATCTGGAACCGCGATCCAGACCGGCAGCCTGATAAAAGTCTGCGCTGTCGGCGGCAGAACGTAGCAGGAGCATCATCCGGTCGTCATGGATGGCCAACTCCATGAGCAAGGCAATTCCTGC
>JAQGMZ010000254.1 GCA_028292045.1 Polaromonas sp.
TCGGGCGTGCGCGAGTTCATCGAGTTCGGCCTGCACGGCTACGCCATGTCGCGCTACTCGGGCTGCTGGGTTGGCTTCAAGTCGATCAGCGACACCATCGAGTCCTCGTCGTCGTTCGAGATCGACCCGATGGCGGTCGAGATCAGGATTCCCGACAGCTACCCGATTCCGGCCGACGGCTTTCACATCCGCTGGCCCGACCCGCCGCTGGAGCAGGAAAACCGGCTGCAGCGCGAGCGGCTGTATGCGCTGCTCGACTATGTGCGGCTGAACAAGCTCAACCGCCAGGACTGGAGCGCGCCCAGCGCCAAGCTCGGCATCGTCACCACCGGCAAGAGCTACCTCGATGTGCGCGAGGCCCTGGCGATGATGGGCATCGACGAGGACGGCGCTGCGGCCATGGGCGTGCGCCTGCTCAAGATCGGCGTGTCGTGGCCGCTGGAGCCGCAGTGCATCCGCGAGTTCGCCGACGGCCTGGACGAAATCCTGGTGGTTGAGGAAAAGCGCCAGATCATCGAGTACCAGATCAAGGAGCAACTCTACAACGCGCCGATTGCCTCGCGCCCGCGCGTGGTCGGCAAGTACGACGAGACCGGCGAATGGGTGCAGGTGCCGCACGATGGCATCTTGCTGTCGCCCAACGGCGAATTGACGCCTGCGGCGATTGCCAATGTGCTGGCCGCGCGCATTGCCAAGGTGCTCGGGGTCGAGTCCTTGGGCGAAAAGGGCCGCGATTACCTGATCGAATGCAAGGCCGCCGACGGTTTCACGCGGGTGGACCTGGGCTCGCGCCTTCCTTATTTCTGCTCGGGCTGCCCGCACAACACCTCGACCAAGGTGCCCGAAGGCTCCCGGGCCGTCGCCGGCATCGGCTGCCATTACATGGCGCAGTGGATGGACCGCAGCACCGAAACCTTCACCCAGATGGGCGGCGAAGGGGTGTCGTGGATCGGCCAGTCGCATTTCACCGGCACCGAGCACATCTTTGCCAACCTGGGCGACGGCACCTACATGCATTCGGGCTCGCTGGCGATTCGCGCGTCCAAGGCGGCCGGCGTCAACATCACCTACAAGATTTTGGTCAACGACGCGGTCGCCATGACCGGCGGGCAGCCAGTCGAAGGCGCGCCCACCGTGCCGCAAATATTGCAGCAGGTGGCTGCCGAAGGCGTGGAGCACATCTACCTGGTGACCGATGAGCCCGACCTGTACCAGGGCATGGCCGGCTTGCCGGCCGGTGTGCCCATCAGCCACCGCGACGGCATGGACGCGCTGCAAAAGAGCCTGCGGGAAAAGAAGGGCGTGTCCGTCATCGTCTATGCGCAGGTGTGCGCCGCCGAAAAACGCCGCCGCCGCAAGCGCAAGGAACTGGTGGACCCGCCCAAGCGCGTGGTCATCAACGAGGAAGTCTGCGAAGGCTGCGGCGACTGCGGCGTACAGTCCAACTGCGTTTCGATTTTGCCCCTGGAAACCCCGCTGGGCCGCAAGCGCATGATCGACCAGAACTCCTGCAACAAGGATTATTCCTGCGTCAAGGGCTTTTGCCCCAGCTTTGTCACCGTCGAGGGCGGCGCGCTGCGCAAACCGTCCAAGGCCAAGGCCACGCCGCCTGATGGCCTGCCGATGCCGGTGCTTCCCCGCCTGGACGAGCCCTGCAACGTGGTGATCACCGGCGTCGGCGGCACCGGCGTGGTGACCATCGGCGCGCTGATGGGCATGGCCGCGCACCTGGAAGGCAAGGGCGTGCTGGTGCTCGACATGGCCGGGCTGGCGCAAAAGGGCGGTGCGGTGATGTCGAACGTGCGCCTGGCCGCCACACCGGCCGGGCTGCATGCGGCCCGCGTCGCGGCGCGCCAAGCCGATGTGGTGGTGGGCTGCGACCTGATGGTCGCCGCCGCCAAGGAGGCGCTGGGCACCATGTCCACCAGCCGCACCCGCACGGTGATGAACCTGGACGTGGCGCCGACCGGCGCCTTCACGCAGAACCCCGACTGGGAGTCTTCGCCCCCCGCCTTGCTGCAGCGGGTGAGCGAGGCGACGCTGCAAACCGAATCGCTGAATGCCAGCGCCATCGCCACCGCGCTGATGGGCGATGCCGTCGCCACCAACGTGTTTTTGCTCGGCTACACCTGGCAAAAGGGCTGGATTCCCCTGGAAGAGGCTTCCTTGATGCGGGCGATCGAACTCAACGGCGCGGCCATCGCCATGAACAAGGCCGCCTTCGCCTGGGGCCGCCAGGCGGCGCTGGACCTGGGCAAGGTGCGCACGGCGGCCGGCCTGGACAAGCCCGGCCAGGTGATCATGTTGCCGGCGCGCACGATGCCCCTTGAAGCCTTGATCGCCGACCGCATCCAGCGCTTGACCGGCTACCAGAACGCGGCCTATGCCCGGCGCTATGAAGCCGTGGTGCGCGAAATTGCCGCGACCGAAAAGCAGCGCACCGGCAGCGACCGGCTGGCTAGAGAGGTGGCCGTGAGCCTGTACAAGCTGATGGCCTACAAGGACGAATACGAGGTGGCGCGGCTGTACGTGGAAACTGGCTTTTTCGCCCGCATCGGCCAGCAGTTCGAAGGCGACTACAAGCTGCGCTTTCACTTGGCGCCGCCTCTGCTGTCCAAACGTGATGCGAATGGCCACCTGGTGAAAAGCGCTTACGGGCCGTGGATCGCGACAGCCTACAAGTGGCTGCTCAAGGCCAAGGGCCTGCGCGGCACGCCGCTGGACATCTTCGGCTACACGGCCGAGCGCCGCCACGAACGCGCCGCCAGCGGCGACTTCATCGCCCTGATGCGTCGGGTGGCCGGCGAGTTGGCGCCCGGGAACCTGAACACGGCGCTGGAACTCGCCCGCCTGCCGCAAAGCGTGCGCGGTTACGGCCATGTCAAGGAAAACAACGAGCATCTGGCCGCTGCCCGACAGGCCCAACTGCTGGCAGAGTTTGCGCTCAAGCAGACCGAGCCGCTGCCAGAGCGCGCGGCGGCCTGACATCATTCAGGCACCTAACCATCAACAACAAAGGAGACAACCATGAACCAACTTCCCGGCCTGAATTTCGACCTGGGCGACACCATCGAGATGCTGCGCGACACGGTGCAAAGCTTTGCCGCCGCAGAAATCGCGCCGCGCGCCGCCGCGATTGACCAGGACAACCTGTTTCCCGCCGACCTGTGGAAAAAGCTCGGCGACCTCGGCCTGCACGGCATGACGGTGAGCGAGGAATACGGCGGCACCGGCCTGGGCTACCTGGCGCACATGATCGCCATGGAAGAAGTGTCGCGCGCGTCTGCTTCGGTGGGCCTGTCGTACGGCGCGCATTCCAACCTGTGCGTGAACCAGCTCCACCGCAACGGCAGCGAAGCGCAAAAGCAAAAGTACCTGCCCAAGCTGGTCAGCGGCGAGCATGTCGGCGCGCTGGCGATGAGCGAGCCCAATGCCGGCTCTGACGTGGTCAGCATGAAGCTCAGGGCCGAGAAGAAGGAGGGCCGCTACGTGCTTAACGGCTCGAAGATGTGGATCACCAATGGCGGCGATGCCGACACCCTGGTCGTCTATGCCAAGACCGATGTGGAGGCCGGTCCGCGCGGCATCACCGCCTTCATCATCGAAAAAGGCCAGGACGGCCTGAAGGGCCTGTCCTTCGGCACCAAGCTCGACAAGCTCGGCATGCGCGGCTCCAACACCTACCCGGTGTTCTTTGAAGACTGTGAAGTG
>JAQGMZ010000260.1 GCA_028292045.1 Polaromonas sp.
GCGCGCGGCGTGAAGATCGTCGGCGACGCGCCCATCTTCATCGCCTACCAGAGCGCCGAAGTCTGGGCGCGCCCGGAGCTGTTCGAACTCGATGCCGACGGCCGGGCGACCGTGATCGCCGGGGTGCCGCCCGATTTTTTCAGCGCCACCGGCCAGCGCTGGGGCAACCCGCTGTACCGCTGGAGCGCCCATGCCGCCGAGGGCTATGCCTGGTGGACCGAGCGGGTGCGGCGCATCTTCGAGCTGGTGGACATAGTGCGCATCGACCATTTCCGGGGGTTTGCCGGCTACTGGGAAATCCCGGCCAGCGAACCCGACGCCGTGCGCGGGCGCTGGCTCCCGGGCCCCGGCGCGCCGCTGTTCCAGGCGATTGAGGCCGCGCTCGGTCCGCTGCCCATCATTGCCGAAGACCTGGGGCAAATCACGCCCGACGTGGACGCGCTGCGCCATGCGTTCGGCCTGCCAGGCATGCGCATCCTGCAGTTCGCCTTTGGCGAGGACGGCGACAGCGCCAACGCCTACCTGCCGCACAACTACGAGCGCAACACCGTGGCCTACACCGGCACCCACGACAACAACACCACGCAGGGCTGGTGGGCCGAGGCATCGCCGGCCTTGCGCCGGCAGGTGCTGGACTACCTGGGCACCGGCGACGGGCACGACATTCACTGGCAGCTGATTCGCGCTGCCTGCGCCAGCGTGGCCAACACCGTGATTCACCCGCTGCAGGACGTGCTGGGCCTGGGCGGCGAGCACCGCATGAACCTGCCCGGCCAGGGCGAAGGCCACTGGGCCTGGCGCTTCCACTGGGGCCAGGTGCACGACCAGCATGCCGAACGGCTGGCGGCATTTGGCAAGCTTTACCGCCGGGATTGAGCCGCTGCAGGGCAGGTCCGGAAACGGCCAGTCCCGCAGGCCCGTCCGCCGTATCATCGCCGCATGACACTGGCCGCCACCCCCACCGCCCTGCTGGACGACGACGACTGCTACCTGGCCCTGAAGGCGAAGGACGCCCGTTTCGACGGCAGCTTTTTCACCGGCGTGACATCCACCGGCATCTACTGCCGGCCGGTGTGCAGCGTGCGCACGCCCCTGCGCCGGAACTGCCGCTTTTTCAGCCACGCGGCGCAGGCCGAAAGCGCCGGTTTTCGGCCCTGCCTGCGCTGCCGGCCCGAAATGGCGCCGCATTCGGTGGCCTGGTCGATCCAGGATGCGTCCTTCATCCTGGCGCACCAGGCCGCCCGCCTGCTGGACGAACCCGACCATTGGGCTGACGAAACCCCCACGCTTGAAAAGCTGGCCGCGCGGCTGGGCGTGAGCAGCCGCCATGTGCGGCGGATATTCGAAGCCCAGTTCGGCGTGACGCCGCTGCAATACCTGCAGACGCGGCGGCTGCTGACCGCCAAGCAGCTGCTGGCCGACACCCGCCTGCCGGTCACGCAGGTGGCGATGATGAGCGGCTTTGCCAGCGTGCGCCGCTTCAATGCCGCGTTTGCCCAGCATTACCAGCTCAACCCGACGCAAATGCGCCGCCAGGGCAGCCGCCCGGCAGGGGGCGGCATCACGCTGCGCCTGGGCTACCGCCCGCCCTATGACGTGGCGGCCATGCTGGCGTTCATCGGCAAGCGCAGCATAAATGCCCTTGAATTCATGGCGGCCGAAGCAACACCTTATTGCACAGGCAGAACATTTTGCGTGGCATCGGGCGGCAGGATCCATGCCGGCTGGCTGCTGGCGAGTTTTGACGAGGCGCGCAGCCAGCTGGTGCTGCAGGTCAGCGAATCCCTGCTGGACGTGCTGCCGCTGGTGATACGCCGGGTGCGCGCCTGGCTGGACCTGGACGCCGACCCGGCCGCCATCCACAGCGTGCTGCAAAACAGCTTTCCCGGCGGTGACGGGCTGCGCGTGCCCGGCGCGCTGGACGGCTACGAGCTGGCGGTGCGGGCGGTGCTGGGGCAGCAGATCACCGTGGCGGCAGCGCGCACGCTGGCGCAGCGCCTGGTGGACCGGCTGGGCACGCCGATTGAAACCCCGTGGCCGCAACTCACCCGGCTGTTCCCCGCGCCCGCCGTGCTGGCCGCCGCCGGCGGCGACGCGCTGGGCCAGATGGGCATCGTGCGCCAGCGGCAGGCGGCCATCGTCGGCATTGCGCAGGCGGTGGTCGACAAGCACTTGCACCTGCACGGCGGCGCCGATGTGAACGCCACCGTCGCCTTGCTGAAAAGCCTGCCCGGCATTGGCGACTGGACGGCGCAGTACATCGCCATGCGCGCGCTGCGCTGGCCCGACGCCTTTCCTGCGGGCGACGTGGCGCTGCACAAGGCGCTGGGGGTTCAGGGCCTGAAAAACCCGGCCAGGGCGGCGGAGCTGGCGTCGAATGCCTGGAAACCCTGGCGCAGCTATGCCGTTCTACGCGCCTGGAGCGGCCTGCTCACCCTGGAGAGCGCCACACCGCCGCCAAACCCACAACCTTGATGACCACGAAACCTTCGCCATGGGCGCACGCCCGCATCGGGCAAAAGGCCTGGAACCTCCAGCAGATCAGCATTTGCCGGTGAGCCATCCCCTTGCGCGCACCTGCGACACTCCAGGACCACCATCATGAAATTCCACCCTTCCATTGTCCAGACCCGTGTGCCCAGCCCGCTGGGACCGATCGCCATCGCAGCCACCGCCCAGGGCCTGGTCGGCCTCTGGTTTGCCGAAAACCAGCGCTACCTGCCTACCCAGCTTGCAGGAGCCGCAGCCTGGCCTGAAGCCGCCGACCATGACGTGCTGCGGCAGGCCGGCCAGCAGCTGGGCGACTACTTTGCGGGCCGGCGCAGCCAGTTCGACCTGCCCCTGGACCTGCGCTGCGGCACGGTGTTCCAGCAGTCGGTCTGGCAGGCGCTGCTGGGCATTCCAACCGGCACCGTCGTCAGCTATGCCGAGGTCAGCCGCCGCATCGGCAACCCGACGGCTGTGCGCGCCGTGGGCGGAGCGATCGGGCGCAACCCGCTCAGCATCATCGTGCCCTGCCACCGGGTTACCGGCAGCAGCGGCGCGCTGACGGGCTACGCCGGCGGGCTGGACCGCAAGACCGCCCTGCTCCGGCTTGAAGGCGCGCTGGCCGGGAGCCTGACATGAGCCTGCGCAGCACCGCGCTGGGCGCCAACGCGGCCACCGCCGGCCCGCCAGGCTGGGTGGGAGAATTCGTGCTGCTGGCCGCCATCTGGGGCGCATCGTTCCTGTTCATGCGCATCGGCGCCGTTGAATTTGGCGCCTTGCCCACCGCCGCCGTGCGGGTGGCCATTGCAGCGGCATTTTTGCTGCCGCTGGTGTGGCTGCGCGGCTTGATGCCGGTGCTGCGGAAAAACTGGCGGCGGATATTTTTCATCGGCCTGCTCAACTCTGGCATTCCGTTTGCCTGCTTTTCCTTTGCGCTGCTGTCCATCAGCACCGGGCTGGCATCCATTTTGAATGCCACCGTGCCGATGTTCGGCGCGCTGATCGCCTGGGCCTGGCTCAAGGACAAACTGACCGGCTGGCGCATTGCCGGGCTGGTCATCGGCTTTGCCGGCGTGGCGATGCTGGCCGGGGACCAGGCCGGTTTCAAGCCAGCCGGATCTGGCGTGGCGCCGGGCTGGGCGCTGCTGGCCTGCCTGTTCGCCTGTGTCTGCTACGGCATTTCGGCCAGCTACACCAAGCGCTACCTGTCGGGCCTGCCGCCGCTGGTCACCGCGACTGGCAGCCAGATCGGCGCCACGCTGGGCCTTGCCCTGCCGGCGGCCTGGCTGTGGCCGGCGCGCATGCCCAGCCTGCCGGCGTGGCTGGCGCTGCTGGTGGTGGGCGTGGTGTGCACCGGCATCGCCTATATCCTGTTTTTCCGGTTGATCGAGCATGCCGGACCGCCGCGTGCGCTCTCGGTTACTTTTCTGGTACCGGTGTTCGCGGTCATGTACGGGGCCATTTTTCTGGGCGAGTCCGTCACCCCGTGGATGGCGGGCTGCGCCGCCGTCATTGTCTGCGGCACCGCGCTGTCCACCGGGCTGTTGAAACCCGGCCGGCGGCGCTGACCCGCCTTCTGCAACCCGCCGGCGCTACTGCAGGGCGCCGGCGACCACGTTGATGCTGAGCGCCAGCACCAGCATGTTGAAGCCGAACGAGAGCACGCTGTGAACCAGGGTCAGCCGGCGCATTTCGCGCGAAGTGGCCTGCACATCGGACACCTGCGATGTCATGCCCACACCATAGGCGTAATACAGAAAATCGAAATAATCCGGGTCAAGCCCGCCGGGAAACTTCAGGCCGGGGCCGCCCGGCTTGCTGTGCCGGGCCTCCTGGTAATAGCGATGGGCATAGCGAAACGCAAAAATCGTCTGGATGAACAGCCACGAGGCCATCAGCGCCACCACCGACAGTGCAATGTGCAGCGAGCGCTCGGCGCCTGAGTAATTCGTGTTCTGCTGCATCATCACGACGATGGCGGCCACGCAGGCCATCGTCGCCAGCAGCATGAGAAAAAACAGCACCATGCTGGGCTCGTCCTGGGCCTGCGCCCGTTCACGGGTCTGCCGGGCGTCAAAGCGTTCGCACAGCCACCATGCCAGCGCCAGGTAGACGGCCACGCCCAGGCTCCATCCAAGCAGTCCACGAAATTGCCAGACCATCGGCAGGGGAACCGCCGTGCATGCCAGCCCGGCCAGCAGGCCGTACACCAGGCGTTGCACGCCTGTGGTTTGGGAAAGATGTTGAAGCATGGCCGCCATTGTGGACCCGGGCCGGCGCAGGCCGGTCAAGCGGCGTTCAGTCGCTCAGGACACGGATTTGACGGCCGAGTGACCGCAGGCCGCGCGCACCACGCGCTGCGTGGGCTCGCCTGCGATTTCCCTGAACGCCATGGGCCGGATGTCCGAAGGACCAAAGACCACAGTGCTGGTCGGCTCGCCCTGAAAGTCCGGGTTGGCGTAAAACGCGGCCCTCAGAAAGCGGGCAGTGCCGTACTCGCAGTCCACGGCGACCACGCCGTCAAAAGACCGGAAGGTGATGCCTTCCTTGCTGGTTCGTGGCCGGGCGCGGCTGACCCGCACGGCGAGTTCGGGAACGCCTTGGTGGTAGGCCAGGGAAGCCGGGTCGAACTGGACGTAGTCCGAAGCTGCGTCGGCCGGGTTGCCCACCAGCGTGAGCCAGGTGCCCGCTGCGCAGGCTGCAAACGAGGCCATGATTAAAACGCCGGCCAACCAGATGGCATGAACCCATTTCATGCCTTGCGCTACGTCAATGCGCCGCGCGAACTTGCTTTGGTTGCTTGTCATGCCTAATTCTTTTGATCGAGCCCAAGTTGAAGCGCCGATGCTACAGGCATCAGTCCGCTGCTTGGGGGGTACGTCCGCAAAGGTCCGTTCGACGCGGGGGTTTAGTGCGTTCGAGCCTGTGAGACCGTCACACAACTGCCATTGTGCCGACATCATTGCGTCACGTCAGGCGCACACTATCCATGCTTGACCTACGCGCATGAACCAGAACAGCCTGCATTCGAGATGCGCTCACCAACTGCGGAAACGGGAGCGTTGCAAGGCAATGAATTCAATGAATCCGCGCGTGATGCCGCTGCAGAGCACCCACAATTTAAAACCCAGGCTGGCAGCGCTTTGATGTCGAATCATGGGGTGGGCCTGGGGCGTTTCGCAGCATCAAGGCAGATCCAGTCACTGCTGAAAATCCAGTCAAGTTTTTCCGGCAAATTGAACATTTTCCAAAACATGATGCGTTCCTTGGAGGGTGGCGACTTGCCAACAATAGTCGTTTCACATGACTGTTTTGCGTCAGCCTCCAACTTTCCTGTGCAAGCGTCCTTGCACTTGACGGCGATGCCCGTGCCCAGCGCTGGCTTGCGTGATTCGTACCGGGCCGATTGATGTTCTCGCCTGCTGCACGCGAACATTCGTTGCCCGAGTTGTCGGCGCTGGAAAGCGTCATTGACATGGGCAGCCCTCATCTTGATGTCAAGATCATGGGCCAGGCGCCGGGACCGGGGGCTTCACGCCACCCCCTCTATGCCATTGCGCTGGGCAATCCCAGCCTGGACGTGCCTGCGGTCGGGTTTTTCGGTGGCGTGCATGGCCTTGAACGGATTGGGGCGCAGGTCGTTATTTCCTATCTGAAAAGCCTGGTGATGCGGCTTCGCTGGGACACAAGCCTGCACCGGCAACTGGAGGACGTCCGGCTCGTCTTCATGCCGATTGTCAATCCGGGTGGCATGGCGCTGGGTACCCGTGCCAACCCCAGTGGCGTTGACCTGATGCGCAATGCGCCTGTGGACGCGACTGGAAAAGTTCCCTTCATGGCCGGCGGCCAGCGCCTGAGCCGCGGGCTGCCGTGGTACCGGGGGCAACCAGGCGAGCCGTTGGAGCTGGAGAGCCAGGCATTGTGCGACGTCGTGGCGTCTGAACTGCTGACACGCCGGTTCAGCATTGCGCTTGACTGCCATTCCGGCCTGGGCTTCAAGGACCGGATCTGGTTTCCGTATGCGCATACCCGAACGCCGATCCTGCACCTGGCAGAGATACACGCGCTCAAGGAAATCTACCTGCAAGCCTACAGCCACCACCAATATGTCTTCGAGCCGCAAAGCATTCAGTATCTGGCGCATGGCGACTTGTGGGATCACCTGTATTTGCAGGCTTGCAGCAACACGGCGCGTGTTTTTCTGCCGTTGACGCTGGAGATGGGGTCATGGTCCTGGATCAAGAAAAACCCGAGGCAGGTCTTTACCCGCCTCGGGATTTTCAACCCCTTGATCGAGCACCGCGAACAGCGGGTTCTCCGGCGCCATATAGGGTTGCTGGACTTTCTGGGGCGGGCTGCCTGCGGCCATGCGCTGTGGACGCCTGCTCCCGAGGCCCGCGCCCTGCGCCATGCCGACGCGCTGGCTCAGTGGTATGGCTAGGCGCGAAAACATGAATTGGATATTTTTGCGCGGACTGACCCGGGAAACCGCCCACTGGGGCAGCTTTCCTGCTGAATTTCAACAGGCTTTGCCGGGATCAAGCGTGGTCTGCCTGGATCTTCCCGGAAACGGCCAGCTACACCGCATGGCCAGTCCGCTGTCGATTGCAGCGACGGTGGCTTACTGCCGCGATGAATTGATGAAGCGCGGTCAGCCGCCGCCCTACTGTTTGCTGGCCATGTCGCTCGGCGCCATGGTGGCCACCGAATGGTCATACGCGGCACCCGGCGAGATTGCCGGGTGCGTCCTGATCAACACCAGTTTGCGCGTTTTCAGCCCGTTTTACCGCCGGCTGCAGCCACGCAATTACCTGCGGCTCTTGAGCCTGGTCCTGCTCGTCAACAACCCAGCCGATGCAGAGCGGCTGATCTTGCGGATGACCAGCAACCTGGCGGCACGGCAGGCCCAGGTCATTGATGAATGCGTCCAGGCGCGGCTCGATCACCCGGTGAGCACGGCCAATGGGCTGAGGCAAATCGTGGCGGCGCTTCGATACCGGGCCCGTTCCCAATCACCAGGGACGAAAGTGCTGGTCTTGTCGAGCGAGCTGGACGCATTGGTGCATGCTGGATGTTCGTTGGCCATCGCGGAAAACTGGAAATGCCCGGTTCGACTCCACCCTTTCGCAGGACATGACCTTGCGCTGGACGACCCAAAATGGCTGATTAAAATGGTTCGGGCGTGGGCGGAGCGCGAACAAATAGGGCGCTAGACCGGACAGCCCTGTGGCGTACGGCCTGCATTGCGCCAAACCACGCGCCGGCACCCAGGGCTGGACAACTGCCCGGCTGGCTGGCTGGCTGGCTGGCTGGCTGGCTGGCTGGCTGGCTGCATTTAAAGTTGAAGACTGGTTAAAACCACCCGTCATCGCTGCTATAAATGGGAAATGTGGGCATGAATCCTGCATCCGGAGCCATTGCACACCCCTCAGCGATACGGCCTTGCCCGCGTCTCCCCATCATTCATCGAAAGGCACCCTTCCATGGCAATTCGTGTTGCGCTGCACCACAAGACCAGCTATCACTATGATCGCCTGGTGTCCCTGTCACCGCATGAAGTCCGCCTGCGTCCGGCGCCCCATGCGCGCACCCCGATTCTTTCCTATTCGCTGACCGTCACGCCAGACGACCACTTCATCAACTGGCAGCAGGACCCGTACGGCAATTACATCGGCCGCTACGTATTCCCAGAGAAGTCAGACAAGCTGGAATTCACCGTTGACCTGGTGGCCGACATGACGGTCATCAACCCGTTCGACTTTTTTGTCGAGAAATACGCCGAGTTCTTTCCGTTCAGCTACCCGGTGCAGCTCGCGTCCGAACTGAGCCCCTACATGAAGTCGGGCAAGCCCGGCGCCCTGCTGACCGAGTGGGTGGCTGCCGCCCGGCGCGACATCCTGAAGAAAAACCTGGCGACCAACGATTTCCTGGTGGCCGTCAACCAGCGCCTGCAAGGCGACATTGCCTATTTGCTCCGGATGGAGCCGGGTGTGCAAACGCCGGAAGACACGCTTGAAAAAAGGTCGGGTTCCTGCCGGGACAGCGGCTGGCTGCTGGTTCAGATCATGCGCGAAATGGGCCTGGCCGCGCGGTTCGTCTCCGGCTACCTGATCCAGTTGCGCGCCGACCAGGCGTCGCTTGACGGCCCCAGCGGCACCGAGGTGGACTTCACCGACCTGCATGCCTGGACCGAGGTCTATGTGCCCGGCGCCGGCTGGATCGGGCTGGATCCGACCTCCGGCATGCTGGCGAGCGAAGGCCACATTCCCCTGGCCTGCACGGCCATGCCGTCCTCGGCGGCGCCGGTGACCGGCTTCACCGACAAGGCCGAGGTGACGTTCTTTCATGAAATGACCATCACGCGCATCCACGAAGACCCGCGCGTGACCAAGCCCTACAAGGAAGAGGACTGGCAGAAAATCAACCTGCTGGGCCAGCAGGTGGACGCCGACCTGAAACGGCAGGACGTGCGCCTGACCCAGGGCGGCGAGCCGACCTTCTTGTCGATCGACGACATGGACGGCGCCGAGTGGAACACCCTGGCGCACGGCGACAAGAAGCGCGAACTGGCCGGCCAGCTCATGCATCGCCTGAAAAACCATTTCGCCCCTGGCGGCATGCTGCACTACGGCCAGGGGAAGTGGTACCCCGGCGAGCCTTTGCCGCGCTGGGCCCTGAACATCTACTGGCGCATTGACGGCCAGCCGATGTGGCTGGACGCCACGCTGTTTTCGGAGGAAGGCAAGCAAGACGGCTACGGCGCCGAGGAAGCCGAACGCTTCAGCACCGAGCTGGTGAAGTCCCTGGGCCTGCCGGCCTTCAGCCAGATTCCGGCCTACGAAGATGTGATGCAGCAAGCCCGCATGGAACAAGCCATGCCGGTCAACCTGGACCCGCTCCAGGTAGACCTGAAAGCCTCCGAGCAGCGGCGGCGCCTGGCGCGCCTGCTGGAAGGCGGGCTGGGCGAGGTGGTGGGTTACGTGCTGCCCCTGAAGCCCCGGGAACTGGACCCGAACATCGCCTTGGGAACGGCCTGGCGCACGTCGCCGTGGCCGCTCAAGCGCGAACACCTGTACCTGACCGATGGCGACTCGCCCATGGGGCTGCGCCTGCCGCTGAACGCGCTGCCGTGGGTGCTGCCGGAAGAAAAAGAGCCGGAATTCGATGTTGACCCTTTTGCCGCCCGCAGCCCGCTGGATGCCGGGCGGAAAGAAAAGCGCGCCACGGCCAAGGTCAAGAAACCGGTGCTGGCCGAGGAAAACCCCGAACCGCGCGAAGTCATCCACACCGCGTTGTGCGTGCAGGTGCGGGGCGGGCGGCTGCATATCTTCATGCCGCCGGTCAAGCGCATTGAAGACTACCTGGCGCTGGTCACGTCGATTGAAAACACGGCAGCCAGGCTCAAGCTCAAGCTGTGGATCGAAGGCTACCCGCCTCCGCGCGACCCCCGCATCAAGCTGCTCAGCGTGACGCCGGACCCCGGCGTGATCGAGGTCAACATCCATCCGGCGGCCAGCTGGAACGAGCTGGTCTACAACATGACCACCTTGTACGAAGAGGCGCGCCTGACGCGGCTGGGCACTGAAAAATTCATGGTCGACGGCCGCCATACCGGCACCGGCGGCGGCAACCATGCCACGCTGGGCGGCGCAACCGCGGAAGATAGCCCGATGCTGCGCCGGCCCGACCTGCTCAAAAGCCTGATCACCTACTGGCAGAACCATCCGGCGCTGTCTTACCTGTTTTCGGGCACGTTCATCGGCCCGACCAGCCAGGCGCCCCGGGTCGATGAAGCGCGGGATGACAACCTGTACGAGCTGGCGATTGCCTTCCAGCAGATGGACAAGGTGCTGCCCACCATGCACCCGGGCGACAAGCCCTGGATGGTGGACCGCCTGCTGCGCAACCTGCTGGTGGACCTGACCGGCAATACGCACCGTTCGGAATTTTCCATCGACAAGCTGTACTCGCCTGACGGCCCGACCGGCCGCCTGGGGCTGGTTGAATTCCGCGCTTTCGAAATGCCGCCGCATGAGCGCATGAGCTTGCTGCAAATGCTGCTGCTTCGGGCGCTGGTGGCCCGCTTCTGGCGCCAGCCCTACCAGGCCAAGCTGGTCCACTGGGGCACGGCCCTGCATGACCGCTGGATGCTGCCGCACTTCGTGGCGCAGGACATACGCGACGTGGTGAAGGACTTGCGCGCTTCCGGCTATGCGTTTGAAGAGCACTGGTTCGACCCGTTCATCGAGTTCCGCTTCCCGCGCTTTGGCACCGTGGTGTACGAGGGCGTGGAGATGGAGCTGCGCCAGGCCATCGAGCCGTGGAATGTGCTGGGCGAGGAAATGAGCGCCGGCGGCACGGCCCGCTATGTCGATTCGTCGCTGGAACGCATGCAGCTGCGGGTGCGCGGGCTGACCGACGGGCGCCATGTGGTTTCCTGCAACGGCCGCATGCTGCCCTTGCACCCGACCGGCATTCCGGGCGAGTATGTGGCGGGCGTTCGTTTTCGCGCCTGGAGCCCCTGGTCAGCCCTGCACCCCACCATCCACGTGCAGGCACCGCTGACTTTTGACCTGGTCGACACCTGGAGCGGACGGGCCATCGGAGGCTGCACCTACCATGTCACGCACCCCGGCGGCCGCAGCGAGGACAGTTCGCCCATCAACGCCAATGCCGCCGAGGCGCGCCGGTTTTCACGTTTTTGGGCGCATGGCCACACACCGGGGCCGATGCAGGTCTACAAGGAAGACTTGAACCCGGGCTTTCCCATGACGCTTGATCTGCGCTGGCAGCCTTATTGACTTTGACTGTATCCTTGCAAGGTCCCCGACGCGGATGGCTCGCCCAGAGCCATCCGCGTTTTTGCAAGAGAAATACCCGATCCGATGTTGAATCAACTACTTGCCAGTTACCCTGCTTCGCCAGATAGTTTTGATGAAATGCTGGACAGCGCCAGCCAGCCTCGCGCCCATTGGCGCACCTTGCTGGACAGCCTGGCGCTTGAAACTCCCGATGTGATGCGAAAACGCACCGAATCGGTGCAGCGGCAGGTGCGCGAAAACGGCGTCACCTACAACGTCTATAACGACGACAAAGGCATCCAGCGCCCGTGGGACCTGAACGTGCTGCCGATGATCCTGCCGCACGACGAGTGGGCCGCCATCGAGGCAGCCGTCGTCCAGCGCGCAACCCTGATGAACCGGCTCCTGCTTGATGTCTACGGCGAGCAAAAAATGCTGGCCGAAAGACTGTTGCCACCCGCCTTGATTCATGGCCATGCCGGTTTCCTGCGCCCCTGCCACGGCATGCAGCACCAGGACGGCATTGCCCTGCACTTCTACGCCATCGACCTGGCCCGCGCGCCCAACGGCCGCTGGTGGGCCGTGGCCGACCGGACGCAAGCCCCTTCCGGCGCCGGCTATGCGCTGGAAAACCGTTCCGTCATTTCCCGCACGTTTCCCGACCTGTTGCGGGAACTCAAGGTGCACCACCTGGCGGGTTTTTTCGACACCATGCGCGACAGCCTGGCCGCCTGGGGACGCCAGTGCGCCATGAACGGCCAGGGCGGCGCGCCCCTGCGGGAAAGCGAAGCGCCGCTGATTGTGCTGCTGACGCCCGGCCCGTACAACGAAACCTATTACGAGCAGGCCTACCTGGCGCGCTACTTGGGGTTGCCGCTGGTCGAAGGCAGCGACCTGACGGTGCGAAACGGCATCGTCTGGCACAAGACGCTGTCCGGCATGCAGCGGGTCCATGTGGTCATGCGCCGTGTCGATGACGACTACTGCGACCCGCTTGAACTGCGCACCGACTCCGCCCTGGGCGTGGCCGGATTGGCCGACGCGGCCAGGCGCGGCAATGTGCTGATTGCCAACAGCCTGGGTTCCAGCCTGCTGGAGTCGGGTGCGTTGCTGGGTTTCCTGCCGTCGCTGTGCAAGCGACTGCTGGGCGAGCCGCTCAAGATGCCGTCCGTCGCCACCTGGTGGTGCGGCGAGACTTCCGCACTGGAAGAGGTGATCAAGCGGCTGGACCAGCTCATCATCAAGCCCAGCTTCCCCCAGCTTCGGGAATTCCCTGTGTTTGGCAAGGACCTGACCGGCGAAGCGCGCGCTGCGTTCATCGCCAAGCTGCGCGCCAACCCTAAAAATTATGTGGCGCAGGAATTGGTGCGGCTGTCCCAGGCGCCCGTGTGGAAGCTCGACCCGGACAGCGGCCTGAGCGCCCGCGCCATCGGCCTGCGGGTTTTTGCCTGCGCCACGGCCAAGGGCTATGTCGTGATGCCGGGCGGACTGACCCGGGTGGCGACCGGCCTGGATTCGCGCATCATCACCATGCAGCGCGGCGGCGGCAGCAAGGACACCTGGATTCAGGCCAGCAACCAGGTCGAGGTCCACAGCCTGGTCAAGCGCACCATTACCAGCCAGGACCTGATACGCGACGACACCCACCTGTCCAGCCGGGTGGCAGAAAATCTTTTCTGGTTCGGCCGCAATGCCGAGCGCTGCGACAACACTGCCCGCCTGCTGCGGATCGCGCTGAATTTCCTTTTCAATGTCGGGCCGGCCCTGCGCGGGGACGAGTGGCCGACCGTGATTGCCCTGTGCAACTGGTACGGCCTGATTGAAACCCGGAAAAAACTCCAGACGCAAAGCCAAGGCCAGTCGCCGTCAGCCAAGGCAAGCCCGCTCCTGAACGACAGCAAAATCGAAGCCGCGCTGCTGCTGGCCGTGGTCTCGCCCGATGTGCAAGGCCTGGCCCGGCAGCAGCAGCAGCTCTTCCAGAGCGCCAGCCAGTTGCGTGAACGCTTTTCAGTCGACAACTGGCGCGCCCTCAACCAGATGGTGCAAAGCGTGTCCGGTGCCGATGCCAGGCTGTCGCAGTCTGAAGCCATGACGATTCTTGACGATGCCACGGCCTCCCTGATGACCATGTCCGGCTTTTCCCTGGACGGCATGACCCGGGACCTGGGATGGCGTTTCATGTCCCTTGGCCGGCGGCTCGAACGCCTGCAGTTTCAGTCGGTGACCTTGCAGCATGCGCTCGGCATGCATGTCAACGGCAGCCTGGACTGGCTGCTGGAATTGTCCGACTGCATCATCACCTACCGCGCCCGCTACCGGGCGCAACCCGAATGGCTGCCGGTGCTCGACCTGCTGCTGCTTGACGACAGCAACACCCGCTCGGTGCTGTTCCAGCTTGAGGGCATCTTGAAAAGCCTGGCGAAAATATCGCTGACCTACGGCCCCTGCGGCGAAGCGCAACTGGCGTCGCTGAAAGACGAGCTGGTCCGGCTGGAGCCCGACACCGACCTGTATTGCGGCAATGCGCACCTGATCGACCTTCTCTACCGTATCCAGGTCGCCAGCGCGGAGATGTCGGAGCAGGTCAGCGTGCAGTTCTTCAGCTACACCGGCACCTACCAAACCAAGATGCAGCCCGCATGAACGCCCTGACCGCAAGCCCCGCGGTGCGCGCCCGCTACCATGTCGTGCATGAAACCCGGTACGCCTACGGGAGCCCGGTCACGCTGTCGCAGCAATACCTGCACATGACGCCGCGGTCTTTTCCGTACCAGCATATCGAGTCGCATGAGGTATGGGTCAACCCGCTGGAAAACGATGGCGTCGATGGAATGGATTACTTTGGCAACAAGACCCGCCAGATCGCCATTACCGCGCCGCACCAGACCTTGTTGGTGCATGCCGAATCGTCCGTGGCGCTGATGCAGCGGCCTGACCTGGCCGCCATTCAGGGAACCGCATCCTGGGAAAGCCTGCGCGACCGGCTGAACCTGGGCATGGACGCTTCGATGGCCAATGCCTACCATTACCTCTATGCCTCGCCGCATGTCGCCTGCAGTCTTGAGCTGGAACAGTTTGCACGCGCCAGCTACACACCGGGCCGGCCACAGCTGGACGCGGCCCTGGACCTGACGCAGCGCATCTTTGATGAATTTGAGTTCGACGACACGGCGACCGAGATTTCCACGCCGCTGGCGGAAGTCCTGGAAGGCCGCCGCGGGGTGTGCCAGGATTTCGCCCAGCTGATGATCGGCTGCCTGCGCAGCCTGGGCCTGCCGGCGCGCTACGTGAGCGGGTACATCCTGACGCACCCGCCTGCCGGGCAGCCCCGCCTGATCGGCGCGGATGCGTCCCATGCCTGGGCATCGGTCTTTTGCCCCGGCCTGGGCTGGGTGGACTTCGACCCGACCAACCGCTGCCTGGTGCAGCACGACCACATCACGCTTGGCTGGGGCCGCGACTTCAGCGATGTCACGCCCATGCGCGGCGTGGTGCTGGGCGGCGGCGAGCAGGACCTGGAGGTGCGGGTCACGGTCACGCCGCTGCCTGTGGGTGAAATGGCGCATGCAGCAGCCGCGCCGGCCCCATCCGCCCTGCCCGCGCCGCACATGCCCGGCTGACGCAGCCGTTTGACACCGAAGTGTCACCACCTCCGGCAGAAAATACGGCCAGCCGCATTGTTTTTTCCTTTTTACCGACAGAGTTATCACCCATGAAACCACTTTCAGCCACCGGCCTCCAGGCCGTCAACGACATCGCCCAACGCCACGGCTTCAGCACGGATGCGGTCATCAGCATGCTGGAGTCCGTCTTCCATGGAAACGGCAGCATGGCGCAATTCAATCATCCCGAATTCAGCGGTTCGGGCCAATGGATGAGCGGCGGCATGACCATGGTGTCCGACATGTTCAACAACCAGCTCAAGGGACGCGTCAATTCCCTGTGCGCCGAACTTTCCCAACTGCTGGCCAATCAGCCTGAGCTGCTCAGGGCGGAAAGCTTCCAGTCGCAAAACCAGGGCAGCCAGCAGCAAAGCAGCCACGCCGGCCAGCAATTTTCCAATTCGCCGGCAAACCCTGCGGACAGCCTGTTTCAGGCGCCGGCTCCCGGCATGTCGCCGGACTGGTGGCCGCTTGATTTGCGCTGGCCCAACAGCACCGGTGCCCAGAACGGCATGCGCTATGCCTATTTTGCCCAGGCGCGCCGCCTGGCCATCGAGTCCAACGGCAACGTATGCGTCTACGACACGCAAGACCACCAGATCGGCGGCTTTTCACAGCAGCAGTCCTCGGGCGGCTCGATCAACTTTTCCAGCCAGTACGGCCTGGTCGATGTCGCGCGACTGCCGGTGATCTCCATCAACGGGCTACAACAGGGCGGCGGCGCACCAGACCTGGCCGGCACCGCGCCAGCCAGCCCCTACCTGCCCGAGCCTTCGCAGACCGCCTTCGCGGCTCAGGCCCCGGCATCATTGCAGCCTGAATGGCAGGCCGGGCCGGCCCAGGCCAGGGCGGCAGATGCCGACATTTTTCAGCTGATTGAAAAACTTGCCGACCTGAAAAGCAGGGCCATCATCAGCGACGCGGAATTCAACGCCAAGAAAACCGAATTGCTGGCGCGGCTTTAACACTGGAACGCTGCAGCCCCGCCGGGGCCGCACGGGGTAGGACCCTGCTGACATGGGGCAATCATGGCCACTGATTGCATGGTTGAGCTGAAAAGCACATGCTCTGGGGCTGATCATCACCAGGCCTTGCCGTGTCCGCCATATTCGATATCACCCACACCACCCATTACCGGTACGCCCAGGAGGTCATGCTGGGCGAGCACCTGGTGCAATTTCGCCCCCGGGACAGCCACGACCTGCGGGTACTGGCCACCGACATGCGGGTCAGCCCGGACCCGGTGGACATCCGCATGTTCCAGGATGCCTATTCCAACTCCATCGCCATGATCCAGCCGCAAAGCCCGGCGATCGAGCTGGAAGTGGTCTGCATGTCCTCGGTCGAGCACACCGGCACGCGCGCGGTCGACTTTCCCATGAGCTCGCGGGCGCAGCAGTTTCCCCTGGCTTACGGGGAAGAGGAGCGCCTGGTGCTGCGCCATTACCTGACGCCGTATTACGACGACCCCAGCGGCCTGCTGCAGGCGTGGGCCAACCAGTTCATCCGGCCGGACGAGACAACCGGCACGCGCGAGTTGCTGGTGGAAATGACCGAATTCATCCGCAACACCATGCACTACCATGTGCGCCTCAACCCCGGCGTGCAGACGCCCTACGACACCTTGCGGCTGAAAAGCGGCGCCTGCAGGGACTTTGCCACCTTGATGATCGAGGCGGTGCGCCGGCTCGGCTATGCGGCTCGCTTTGTTTCGGGCTACCTGTACACGCCCTGGCTGGACACCGAGGAACAGCAGAGCCACGGCAACGGCTCCACGCATGCCTGGGTCCAGGTCTACCTGCCCGATGCAGGCTGGATTCCGTTCGATCCGACCAACAACCTGATCGGCAGCACCGACCTGATCAGCGTGGGCGTGGCGCGCCATGCCAGCCTGGCAACGCCGCTGAGCGGTTCCTGGCACGGCTCGCCCGGTGATTTTCTCGGCATGGACGTCACCGTGCAGGTGCGCAAGCGCGGCTGATGGGTGGGATCGTCCTACAGCGCTAATTCCGGCCTGCCGATGTGCCTCCAAGGCCGCAACGGGTGTAATTGAGGCAATTCCAGCGCGCTTGAAAATTGCTTCAGTCGCCGTTTTTCTTTTTGCAGGAAAGCAGATGACCCCCACCTTGACGAATGATCCAGGCACGGCCGCGGTGTTCCACAGCAGCCCCGCGTCCGTACCGTACATGCCCCAGCCACCCAACAGCAACCGGATGCAGATCGATTCCACGCTGACCTATGCGGTCGATGCGCCGGCCGAATTTGTATTCTTGATTCACGCCGCCAATGGCATGGGCCAGGTGCTGGTTGAGGAAAACCTGCTGATCGAGCCGCAGACGCCTTTTCGCACCTACTCTGACGACCAGGCGGGCAACCGCTTCCTGCGGCTCCAGGCCCAGGCGGGACCCCTGAAGGTGGTCTACCGGGCGGTGGTCGACCGGATCATCGAAGCGCGGGATGTGAATGCGCCCGAGGTGGCGGTCCATGACATTCCGGACGAAGTACTGCACTACGTGATGCCCACCCGCTATTGCGAATCCGACCATCTGGGGCCGAATGCGGCTGAATTGTTTGGCCAACTTCCCCGTGGCTATTCACGGGTCGAGGCGATTTGCCAATGGGTGCGCACCAACATCCAGTACCTGATCGGCTCGACCAACGCCACCACGACGGCGCGCGAGGTCTTCATGCAGCGGGCGGGCGTTTGCCGGGACTTTGCGCATCTGTCGGTCACGTTTTGCCGGGCGCTCAACATTCCTGCGCGGCTGGTGAGCGGGTACGCCACGTTTGCCGAGCCTCCGCCAGACTTCCATGCCGTGTTCGAGGCTTACCTGGGCGGGCGCTGGGTCATGTTTGACCCGACCGCCATGTCGCCGCTGGACCAGATCGTCAGGCTGGCCAACGGACGCGACGCCAAGGATGTGGCCTTTGCCACCATCTTCGGCCCGGCGCGCATGCTGTCCATGAGCCCCGATGTCGTGCTGGTCAACCACAACCCTGCCCTGGCCGCAAACCCTATCTAGCCTGAAGCCCGGCGTCAGGCGCGGGCGTCGGCAAACAGGGTCCCCGGCAAAGGTTCAATCGCCTTTCAATTCAGGCATAACCCCCGGGGTTGCCGCTTTGCCAGCGCCAGGCGTCGGCGCACATGTCGGCCAAGCTGCGGGTGGCGCGCCAGCCCAGCAGCCGGTGTGCCATGTCCGGATCGGCGTAGCACTGGGCCACATCGCCCGGCCGCCTGGGCGCGAGTTGGTAGCCCACGGGCCGGCCGCTGGCCTGCTCGAAAGCCTTGACCACCTCCAGCACGCTGTGCCCCTGGCCGGTTCCGAGGTTGACGGTAAAGCTGTCGCCTTTCTGGACCAGTGCCTGCAGCGCGGCCACATGCCCTTCGGCCAGGTCCTGGACATGAATATAGTCGCGCACCCCGGTGCCGTCGGGCGTGGGGTAGTCGCTGCCGTACACGTTCAGGAAGGGGCGCTTGCCAATGGCCACCTGTGTCACGAACGGCATCAGGTTGTTGGGAATGCCGCTGGGGTCTTCGCCAATCAGGCCGCTGGGGTGCGCGCCGACCGGGTTGAAGTAGCGCAGCACGCCCAGTTGCCATGACGGGTCGGACACCTGCACCGACGCCAGAATGTCCTCGATCACCAGTTTGGTGTGGCCATAGGGATTGGTGTGGGAGCGCGGAAAAGCCTCGGTGATGGGCACAGAAGCCGGGTCGCCGTACACCGTGGCGCTGCTGGAAAACACCAGCGCGCGGCAAGCGCTGGCCTGCATCGCCTCGAGCAGGCTGACCGCGCCGCCAATGTTGTTGCGGTAGTATTTCAGCGGCTGGGCGACACTTTCGCCAACCGCCTTGTCTCCGGCAAAATGCATCACGGCGGCAATCTGGTGGCGCTGCAACACCTGCGTGACCCAGGCGGTGTCAAGCACGTCGCCGTTTTCACACGCCAGCGCCTGGCCGGTAATTTGGTGTAGCCGGTCCAGCACGGCCGGGTGGCTGTTGGAAAAATTGTCCAGAATGACCGGGGTGAAACCAGCCTCGACCAATGCGACGCAGGTGTGGCTCCCAATGTAGCCGGCGCCGCCCGTTAATAGTATGTTCATGGCAGGGAAGTGAATAACTCTAAATTTGAATGCAGGTGGATGAATGGGCAGCGGGTGGCCAGTCGGGCGCCTGGAGCCGCATGCAAAACCGCTGCGGCGCGCCCATGGCCCTGGCTTTTACAAATTCCGGGCGCTGAAGGTGTCGCATGACTTGACGGCGCCGTTTTTCAGGCCCAGGTCGAACCAGCGTTGCCGCTGGGCGCTGGTGCCGTGGGTGAAGCTGTCAGGGACCACGGCGCCGCCGCTCGAGCGCTGCAGGGCATCGTCGCCAATCCTGGCTGCTGCGTTCATGGCCTCTTCCACATCGCCCCGCTCCAGAATCTGCCGGGCGCTCTGGGCATGGTGCGCCCAAACTCCGGCGAAGCAGTCGGCCTGCAGTTCCAGCTTGACGCTCAGGGCGTTGTACTCGACCTTGCTGACGCGGCCCCGCATCTGCTCCATCTTGCTGCTGATGCCCAGCAGGTTTTGCACATGGTGGCCCACCTCATGGGCGATCACGTAGGCCTGGGCGAAATCCCCCGGGGCGCCGAGCTGGTTTTTCAGGGTTTCGTAGAACCCGAGGTCGATGTAGACCTTCTGGTCGCCAGGGCAGTAAAACGGGCCCATGGCCGCCTGACCCTGGCCGCATGCCGTCTGCGTCGCGCCGCGGAACAGCACCAGCCGGGGTTCCTGGTAGGTAGAGCCGCCCTTGGAAAAAACGTCCTTCCAGACGTCTTCGGTGTCGGCCAGCACGGTGGACACGAATCCGGCCATGCGGTCATCGGCGGGGGGGCGCTGCGCCGGGGCTTGCTGCTGCACCTGGGCAGTGGGCGCGCCGCCTCCACCGCTGAGCATGCCCAGTATGGTCAGCGGGTTGATGCCGAACATCCAGCCGCCCACCAGTGCCACCACGATGGTGCCGATGCCGACGCTGCGGCCGCCCAGCAGCCCGCCACCGCCCCCAAGACCGCCGCCGCCATCGCTGCGCCGGTCCTCGACATTGTCGGATTCTCGATTACCTTCCCATTTCATGATGCCTCCCGGTAGCTAGTGGTCAATAAGCCAATGTTAGCGTTGAGCAAGCGCGGTTCTGGTAAAAATTCCTGGCCGCCTACAAGGCGTCCAGCCAAACAAGCGGCCAGCCCCGCCGGAAGTCATCAATTCGGCAATATGGATCTGTACGCCCCCGATGCCCGGCTACATGTCCGATTTCAAATTGGCGGTGGCATACGACAGGGCGTTTGATTTGACCTGCTTGATGCATTGCGCCCTCAACACGCCCAGGTAACTGGCGGTGCAGCCCGAAATTGCGTTTTGCTCCGCATCCAGCTGCGCCTGGCGAAGACGGGCCTGTTCGACCTGCCCGTCGATGACGTAGAACAGGGCGGCCAGCAGCGACACGAACAGCAGCGAACCAATCATCCAGAGCAGCAGGCGCGATACCCGATCGTCCTTCTTTACCTGATTCAAAAACATGTCCTGACCCCACCTTTAACTTGGTTGAAATGCTAACGGTCGAGTTTCAGGGCATGCTTGGCGAACTCCGCGTCAGGTCGTAGGATAAAAACGTCTTCAGCGGCAATACTGCTCAAAAACGCTTGCTAACCACCATCCATGGACCCAACCCACAGCCATTTGCCGACGGGCCCACTGCTGGGCCCGGACCAAACTGCCGAGCGCCTGCCTTATGCTGCACTGGTCCGGGAACTGGCCCGGCTGCTGCACGATGCCGCCGTACAGGTACCACCGCGCCTGGTACTGCCCCTGGCCCAGGGCGGCAGCCTGTTTGTCATGCCTGCGATGGACCAACACACCGCCATCACCAAGCTCATCACGTTCACGCCAGGCAACGCGGGCCTGGGAAAGCCGGCCATTCAAGGGGACGTGCTGGTGTTTGACGTCGCCTCGGGCGAACGCCGGCTGGTACTCCATGGCCCGACCGTGACGGCACGGCGCACGGCCGCGGTTTCGGTACTGGCAGCGCAGCGGCTGGCGCCCTGCAAGGGAGGTCCGGTGCTACTCGTCGGCGCAGGCGTACAGGGAAAATCCCACCTGCAGGCTTTTGCCGAGTGCATGGCGGTCACCGAGTTTTATATTGCATCGCGCAGCCTTGAAAGCGCCCGGCAGCTGGCGGCCCATGCGCATGCGCTGGGGCTGAAAGCAAAAGTGGTGACGGATGCCAATGCAGCCCTGGTTGAATGCCCGATGGCGGTCACCTGCACGCCGGCCCGCCAGGTGGTGCTCTCTGGCCTGCCCCGTCCCGACGGCTTTATCGCAGCCGTTGGGGCGTTCACGCCGCAGATGGCCGAACTGGGTGCAGGGCTGTGCCAGCACTTTGCCACGCAGGGCAGCATCGTGGTCGACACCGGGGATGCCGCGCACGAGGCGGGCGACCTGCTGCAGGCCGGGCTGGATGTGCTCCGCTTTTCCAGCCTGGCCGATGTGGTCCGCAGCGAGTCACCACAGCCCGGCGGGCCGGTGCTGTTCAAAAGCTGCGGCTGGGCCGGCTGGGACCTGGCCGCAGCCCGCACCGCCCTGGCCTGGCTGCCCGGTCGTTGACCGGCTGCAGTCCGGGTTTAAGGACCACAGGCGCGTCATGGTGCGGCGGAGGGGTTCACAGCGGCATGGTGCAACTGCGCCTGCCGGGCGATCAGGGCGCGCTTTTCAGGGCCCAGGCGGGCGATATTTTTAACCTGCAGCGCCATGCGCGGGTTGCTGGCCAGCGTGGCTTCATGGCGCATCAAAAAATCCCAGTACAGGGTGGTGAACGGACAGGCTTTGTCGCCCACCGATTCGGCCGGGTCGTACCGGCAGCCCTTGCAGTGGTTGCTCATGCGCTGGATGTACTTGCCGGT
>JAQGMZ010000094.1 GCA_028292045.1 Polaromonas sp.
GCTTTTCGGGAAGCGGAAGACGTGGCCGGCTGGGAAAAGCTCAAAGAAGTCATCAAGACCCACCGCGCCACGCTGCCGGCGGTGAAGGCATGAGCCGCTTCATCATCAGCCCGCACGCCCAGCGCACGCCGGAATGGCGCCAGGACCGGCTGGGCAAGCTGACCGGCTCGACCGTCAGCGCCATCTTTGCCGGCGGCGAAGGCCGCAGCCGCGCCGCCCTGCGCTGCGCGCTGGTGCTGGAGCGCATCACGGGCCAGGCGCAGACGCTGGACTTTGAAACCGACGACATGGCCTGGGGCAACGAACAGGAACCCTTTTCCCGCATGGCCACGGAAGCCGCCACCGGCTTGGACATTGCGCAGTGTGGTTTCCTCTACCTGCCGCGCATCCAGACCGGCATCAGCGTGGACGGGTTGATCGAGGAAGCCGGCACGCTGGGGGTGTGGGAGTCCAAGAGCCCCAAGAGCAAGAACCACTATGCCTACTTGCTGGCCGGCATCATCCCGCCGATCTACCGGCCCCAGGTGATCCACGGCATGTACGTGACCGGCGCGCAGTTCGCCATCTTCACCAGCTACGACCCGCGCCTGCCGGGCAGCTTGGGAACCTTCATCGTGCGGATCGAGCGCGACCAGGCCGAGATTGACGCGCATGAGCGCGCTGTCCTGCAGTTCCTGTCCGAAGTGGACAAGGAAGAAAAGTTGATGCGCCTGACTGCTGACGCACCCATCGTTATCCACTGAGGAACATCCCATGACACCGAAGAAAAAGCCAACGCCCGGCCCCGTGGTGCGCAGCCTGATCCTTGAAAAAGCCGCTCAGCCCAACGGCTTCATCTGCCTGGACGCCAAGGTGCTGGGTTCCGAGAAGAACGCATCCGTTCGCTGCCGGGCCATGTTCAAGGCCGGCGAGCTGATCCGGGTCCGTGGCTTGCCCACCGCCCACCATTTTCATTACCACTACTTCACCGACCGCCAGATGGCCGATGCGTTTGAGAAGGAGGCGCAAGCCGCAGCGCTGCAGCCCGCCCGGCACTCGGTCAAGTCGGCCGTCAAGAAGGTGATGGTCAAGCCCGACGCCAAGCCTGCAAAAGATGCCGCGATTGTTTATCCACCAAGCGGCTACCGGTTCACCCGCATTCCGACGGCCGCGCCGCGATTTCAAGCCGTCAGCCTGCCCTCCTTCATCCACGGCGGCCAGCGCGCCATGGGCGCCTGACACCCCGCCGCCACCCGATCAACCCTTTTCCTCCCCCTGAAAGTAACCATGTCCAAGTCCTTCTCCCAGCAACTGATCGAACTCAACGAAGGCGTCACGCACGCCGGCCTTACTGCTGATCTGGCCGAGCTGCTGCGCACGGTGCAAAACACCGGCCGGGGCGGCTCGCTGACTTTGAAGATCAAAGTCGCCACCGCCACGCGCAATCAGTCCGGCGCCGTGGACAAGATCATGATTTCCGCCGAACGCAAGCTGGAGCTGCCCAAGCCCGAGCAGCCCACCGATTTCTACTGGCTCACCGACGAAGGTGAAACCAGCCGCAACCACCCGCGCCAGCATTCCCTTGAGTTGCGCGATGTGTCTTCCGACGGCTCAAGCGTCAATAACTTCAAGAAAGTCTCTTAAATCATGGAACATTCCTCCCACGACACCGCCCTGCTGGTTGCCAGCCTCAAGGCCGCCACGCTGGAGCCGCGCAAAGTCGGCAATGCCACCTTCATGGTGCTGCCAAACGACTACGAGCTGAAGGAAGTCACGGCGGCAGTGGAAAAAGCCAACCCGACGCCAACTCGCAAGACCGGCACGGTCCAGTTGGGCAACGTCCCGAGCCTGCTGCAGTACCTGGCCGACCAAGCCAAGCCCGAAGGCGCCTATGTGTACGCCGACATTGACGCCCGCAGCATCACGGCGGTCTTCAATGACCAGCGCGCAGCCGACACACCAGGCTGGCGCGACCACCGCGCCGTCTTCAAGGCCGAGCTGACGCCCGAGTTCTCGATGTGGCTGTCCAAGAACAAACAGCCGTTCACGCAAAGCGACTTTGCCGAGTTTGTCGAGGACAACCTGGCCGACCTCAACGGCGACGACGCCACGCTGCTGCTGAACGTGGCCACGACGATCCAGGCCAAGTCCGGCATCAACTTCGCATCGGCCCGGCGTCTGCAGGACGGACAGACGCAGCTGACCTACAACGAAACCATCGACGCGACGGCCGGCGCCAATGCCGAGCTGAAGATTCCGCAGAAGTTCCAGCTGGGCCTGCGCATCTTCAAGAACGGCGAAGGCTATGCGCTGTCGGCGCGGCTGAAGTTTCGCCTGTCCGGCGGCGCGGTCAAGTTCTGGTTTGAGCTGGAGCGCCCCGAGCGCGCAATGGAAGACGCCTTCAACGGCTACGTGGAAGAAATCCGTGCCCATGAAAGCGCCTACACCGTGCTGATTGGCAAGGCCTCCTAAGCACTGCACTGGCCGCGCTGCGCAGGGCGCACGCGGCCTTTCCTGCCTTGACCAGCCAGCTATAAATTCAGGATTGATATGAAAGCACTAACCATTTGCCAGCCCTATGCCGCACTGATCGTGCGCGGCCACAAGTGGGTGGAAAACCGGACCTGGCCGACCGCCTACCGTGGCCAACTCATCATCCATGCGGGCAAAAGCCGCGAGTGGCTGAGCGGCGACGAGGATCAAGCCTACCGCGACGATCCGCTGGAGTTCGGCGCTGTCGTCGGGGAGGCCCGGCTGGCTGACGTGCTGCACATGGGCCACATCCAGCGCGGAGACTATGACGCTAAGTATCCGTGGCTCAAAGCGCATGCCCACACCGAGGGGCCATGGTGCTGGGTGCTGCAGGACATAGTGCGCTACGCCCAGCCCGTGCCCTACAAGGGCGCGCAGGGATTGTGGAATTTTCAGCCCGTAGCTCAGGCGGTGCAGTGATGGGCGATCCACAACGCATCAAGCTGAGCCGGGCCAAAGGTTGGCGCATGCCAGAAAACACCGTCAAGGTGGACCGCACTACCAAGTGGGGTAACCCGTTCGTGCCCGGCAAGCCGGCGCCGGTCGGCCCGCTCAAGGGGCAGCTGGTGGCCGACAAGCGCCACGCCTTTGTGCTGTACCGCTCGTTTGCGCCGCTGAACCCCACGCTCATTGCAACGGCTCAGGCTGAGCTGGCCGGCAAGAACCTGGCGTGCTGGTGCGGGCAAGACGACCCGTATGAGGACGGCTGCCACGCGGCCGTTCTGCTGGCGCTGGCCAACAACAAAAACAACAAATAGCGCAGGCTGGCTGTGTGTGATTAGCTATTAATTAAAGAGCAACATGAAACCCATCAGTATCAAAGGACTCGACAAAGCCCTGCTTCTCGCCGCGCTGTACTGCGCCGCCCACGACCTCGCCACCCATGGCTTTCACGTCACCGCCAAGCCGGGCATGAGCCGGGCCGAGGCCAGCGAGCACCTGGCCCGTGGCGACACGTTCAAAAAACTCAACGGGCGCGTGCTGAACATCACCCTGGCCAATGACGACATGGACCCGAGCGGCTACAACGCCGAGAACGGCCACCTGGCCGCCGAGCTGGTCGTCGAAGCCCTGCGCGACTTCCCGGCGCTCGACTACCACCCTGCCCTGAGCTGCGCGGCATGACCAAGCCACTGCACCACAGCCGCACCACCCTGGAGGGGCGCAAGCTGGGCGCCCAGTTCGCGCAAGTGGCTGACGAGGAATGCCGCACGCTGGCCGAGAAGCACGACGAGCCCGACGAGCGCTGCCTGAGCTGCGCATTCAGAGCCGGGACGGTGCCCAACGGCTGCCCGCAGACACAGCTTGATGTGGCCAAGGCCGTGTTTGAGAACGTGCCTTTTATGTGCCACGCGCACCAAGACGCAGGCGGGAGCCACGCCACGATCTGCCACGGCTGGTTTGCACTGCGCCGTGTGGTGGACCGCCGGGTAGCGACCATGGGGCTGCAGCTGCCTCCCACGCCATACGAGTTTTCACCGCCTGATTGATAGTTCTTTTACTTAACTCCGTATTCACGTATTTAAGTATTGCGTAACTCCGTATATCCGCAATACAATTGCACTTCCAACAAAGGAGTTTCGTATGTCAACTATCGCGGTGTTCAATCAAAAGGGAGGCGTCGGCAAGACCACTGCCACGGTGCATATCGCCGTGGCCGCGATGCTGGCGGGCAAGAAGGTGGCGGTCATCGACATGGACCCGCAGGGCAGCGCGAGCGCCTGGGCCACGGTGCGCGGTCAGGAAGTCGCGCCGGTTGTCGTGCAGGTGCCGGCGCACGACTTGGCCCGCGCTATCGAGGGCGCTCAGGCCGACGGCTTCAATTTCATCATCGTGGATTCGCCGCCCGGCGTGTCGCCGCTGACGGCTCAGATCATCGGTGCCGTGGATTTGGTAGTGATCCCAGTAAAGCCCCAGCCACTTGATATGGCCGCCGTGCCGGCCACGCTCAAGCTCGTCGGCGCCCGCCGGCATGTATTCATCCTGTCGGACTGCCCCCAGCGCGCCCCAGAGGTCGAGGAAGCTAAGGCGGCGCTGGTCGATATGGGCTCCAAGGTCGTGGGCGTCATCAACAATCGGCGGGCCTATTGGCGAGCGTTGGTGTCGGGCAAGGCTGTCGGAGAGACAAGCCCCAAGAGCGTGCCAGCGTCCGAAATCAAGGCTATTTATCAATCCATCCTGAAAGAACTCCCCCGTGCCACTTCCAAAAAATCCAAGTAAGCCCAAAGTCGTCAAGTCCAGCCTGACCAGCTTCATGAAAAGGCCAGCCGCCGCCGCGC
>JAQGMZ010000176.1 GCA_028292045.1 Polaromonas sp.
TTTCATGTTGCCGTCCTTGGTGTTGTTGCTATGGTTTTGGGTGTTTAGGCGCGATAAGCGGTTTATCGAGGGTCAGCCGATGGGGATGATCTGGTCGGCATGGCGCTTTTCGCGCTCCAGGTCTTCGCCTTCGCTGGGACCGCTCGTCACCACATCGTCAAACGTGCCGCCGAACGCCTCATTGATGGCGATGTTGTCCGCCGTGGCGCGGGGGTCCGTGTCGTCATCCTCGACCTCGACCATCAAGACGCGGCTGGCCGTGACGATGCATTTGAACCATTTGCTCATGACTGCGCCGCCTGGGCGTTGCGGTCCACGCCGAACACGAACCACGGGCCGGCGCGCTTGTCGAGTTCGTGGCGCGCAGCAATGGCCTGCTCGGGCAGCATGGCGTACACATCCACGACCAGCGCCTTGGCGTTGGCGACTTCCTTGCGCAGGCCGGCAATGACCGCATCCCTGGAGGCGCAAGCGGCGCGGGCGCTGACCTGGCTGACCAGGGGCGTGCCACCTTTTCTGCTGCCGCTGAAGGTGTCGGACGTGTTGTATTCGGTGTCCTGGCCGTCCTTCATCTGGTACACGACGACCGGCCCCACATCCTCGTAGAAGGGAAAGGCGCCCGCCTGCTGTCCAGCCGTGAACGCGGCCCGGCCAAAGGCGAGCAGGTGCTGGCGGTCCTCGCCCATGACGAAGTTCAGCCCGTGCGGGGCCATCAGGCAGTTCAGGTGCATGTCGTCGCCGGGGACGATCTTGGTGGTCTTGATGGTGCTCATGGCGTTTTCCTTGGAGTTGTTGCTATCAAAATGAATGGTTACTGGCGATAAAGCGGGGTTTATCGACAGCTATGCGGCTTCCAGGCACAGCGACGGCTGGCGCAGCCGCTCGTCTTGCAGCGCCTGGTAGGCCGGATTGAGTTCGCAGCCGATGAACTTGCGGCCCAGCTGCTGCGCGACTTCGCCGGTCGTGCCGGATCCAAAGAACGGATCGAGCACCACGCCGCCTGCCGGTGCGCCCGCCAGGATGCACGGCTCGATCAGGGCAGTCGGAAAGGTGGCAAAGTGCGCGCCCTTGTAAGGTGTGGTCGCCACCGTCCAGACGCTGCGCTTGTTGCGTTGCTCGAGATCCCCGACTGCCTTCATGGCGCCATTGGTCTTTCCGGGCACCCGGTCACTGCCGGCCTGTTGCTCGATATCCTGCGACAAGCGGGCCACCGATGACGGCGCGACCGCCTCCTTGATGGCGCCGCTGTCAAAGTAGTATTTCTCGGACTTGGCCAGCAGGAAAATCGACTCGTGGCTCTTTGTGCAGCGGTCCGTCACGCTCTCGGGCATGGGGTTGGGCTTGGCCCAGATAATTTCTTGGCGCAAGATCCAGCCGTCATCCTGCAAGGCAAAGGCTAGGCGCCAAGGGATGCCAATGAGGTTCTTGGGCTTGATGCCCGTTTGCGTCTTGCCGCGCCCGATGGTGGTGTTGCCGTGCAGCGCCTGGGCATGCTTGCCGCCACTGCTGCCGCCCCACTTGCCATCGTTGGCGTAGCTGTCGCCGATGTTGAGCCACAGCGTCCCATCGTCGCGCAGCACCCGCTTGACCTCTTGAAAGACGGCGACCAGCGCGGCCACGAACTCAGCGGGCGTTTTCTCCTTGCCAATCTCAGCGGCGCCACCGCTGTAGTCGCGCAGCCCGAAGTAGGGCGGGCTGGTCACGCAGGCCTGCGCGATACCGTCGGGCATCCGGCGCAGGGTTTCCAGGCAGTCGCCAAAGTGGCACTGGTTGAGCCAGTTGGTCATAGCGTTGCTGCCTGGGCAGCGGCTTGCGCTTTTTGCCAGGCCGCCAGGTCGTCAAACGCCATCAAGGCCCGGCCCGCGCCACTGTCCTCGTCGTCCGTGCCGCGGTCAAAGTGGGCGCACAGGATTTCCTTGAACTTCATGCGCGCCGGCGCCGAGCGCCACCCCTCTATCGGCGCCACCGGCTGCGCAGCGCCCCGCCTCGCTTCGTGCAAGTCCGCTTCGGTGTACAGGTGCTGGCCCGTTTGCCGGTCGTGCACCGTGCCGTGGTCGATGAAAAAGCGCGGCGCCTGGGCGTGGACTTGCGTGTAGAGCAGCGCGCTCAGGGGCATCGTCATCGGCGGACACGCGGCGGGCCGGTGGCCCTCGGCAATGCGTGCGGCCATCAGGTAGTCGGCCTGCATCGAGGCGCCAGCGGGTGTCAATTGTTCTTGCATGTTGTTCCTTAAGTTGCTACTTTTTGAACGCCGATAACTTGAAGTTTTCGCGGGCTATTCGTCGTCGCCGTCCTCGGCGCACTCGCTCAGCGCCCGGTCCAGGCACGGCAGGCAGGTGTAAAAGCTCCCCCAGAAATCGCCATCGACACGCGCCTTCTCGTGGCGCGCACGCGAGCCCGGCGCAATGTCGTGGGGCTCGTCCGTGCCGGTGCAGGGGTGAGGCTTGCAGGTTGTGACCAACTTCACGCTGCGGCACGTCAACTCGGCCTCGTCGCCTTCGAGTGGGTCGAAGGCCAGGTACTCGGCGTCGGTGTGCTTCATGCCGGCACCCTCAGCCCGATTGCAGCAGCAGCGCGCACGATGGCCCGGCGCGTGGCTGCCTCTTTGCGCGCCGTGAAGTCCTCATGGAACACGCCCAGGCCATGCACTTCTGCGTCAGCGTTCACGTGCTTTCGGGAGAAGTGAAGGTGTATGTCGAGCTGCGTTGCCAGTCGCAGCGCGTCGCCGTCGTCGGTGAGCGGGTTCCAGACGCGCTCGCAATCCTGGCCGTTGTGGTCCTGGTTGTCGGCGTGCAGGTAGATCAGGCCGTCCTCGCTCTCATCGAAGCGGATGGAAACCTCGTCATCGGGCCAGTAGGCTTTGGCGGCCAGCTCCAGCAGTTCTTTGTCGGTCATGGCGGCTTTCTCTTGTATTGCTATCATTTTTTAGCCTCGGTAACAAAGCGTTATCGGGCGCTGGCCAGCGCCGCCTGGTACTGGTCGGCCTGCGCTGCGCTGGAAAAGTACATGTTCAGGTTGGCCGAGCCGTTCGGGTTGGAAAACAGCGTCGAGCCGATGTAGCCCTCGGGCAGCAGCGCCGGCTGCGCAGGCGCGGCGCCATGGGCTTCTGCAAAGTGCTCGGCCGTGCGAAAGTCGCGTATCCAGCCGGGCAGGGCATATTGCAAGCCCATGGTGTTGCTCAAGGCCAGCCGCACGCCGACCGGGTACGGGCCGCACGGTTGAAACTCATACACCGCCACCCTGTAGTTCTTTTCGCGCTCGTAGGGCAGCACGATCGAGAAGTATTTGCCGCGCTGCGCCTGGAGCGCCAGCAGCATGGCGCACACCGCCGCAGCCTGCCCGGCCGTTAACAGTGGCGCGTTGGCGATTTCGTCGTCAGTCATGGGGGTTTCCTTGGTTAACATAATGGCTCTCGTGAAAGATCAAGCCGCTTCCAGGCACAGCGAGCGCTGGCGCAGCCGCTCGCCCTGCATTTGCATGGACGCTGGATCGCTTTCGCACGACGCCCAACGTATGCCCAGTTGGGCCGCAGCAATGCCCATGGTGTTGCTGCCAGCGAACGGGTCAATAGCAATTCCACCTTGAGGCACGGAGTAGGCAAGTAGGGGCGCGATGATTCCCAGCGGCTTTTGCGTGGGGTGAACGGCTTTCCCGTGTTCGTTCGCCACATGGATGACGCTGCGCTGCAGTCGAGGCCCGCCGTCGACCGACTCGTACACGTTGGCATCGGCGCAGCCAATGCCGCGCATGTGGAGCGGCTTGGTCTTTCGGCGCACCGTCTTGGCCAGCGCGTCATGCGTGAACTGAGGCGCCTTGAACACATCGGCCCAGGCGCCCCGGTAGAACTGAATGGCATGCTCGTGCACCCGGCGAAAGCGGTCGTTATGAAAGCCGCTGCCGTTTTGTTTCTCCCAAACAATGTCTTGCGCATATTTGAAACCGGCCGCTTCCATTTCCGAGAAGATGGTCGACAGGTAGCGCATGCTGCCAAACACCCATACTGACGCGGCAGGCTTGAGTACACGGGACACTTCGGCCATCCACCCCTTGCACTGTTTGTCCCACTTGAGGCTGGTATCGCCGTAGGGAGGGTCAGTTACGCACGCGTCAGCTGCAGCACTGGGCCACGACTTCATGACTTCGCGGCAGTCGCCAAAGTGGCATTGGTCAAGCCAGGGGGTCATTGCAAGTCCTTGATTCTTTTGATTTATGAACATAAAGCCGGTCGTAGCGCTTATTACGGGTACACGTCAGAGCCGGCATGGTCCCGGCACACGCGCACGACACGCTCGCACTGCTCCACGTCCAGCTCGCCAATGTGCATGTCGGCCACCTTCAGGCCCATCTGCTCGGCCAGCCAGGCGTAGGCCCGGCGCCGGGGCACGCCGCCGCCCTGCCAGCACGGATCAAACGCGGCATGGGCGGCCTGCTTGGCCCGGCGCAGCTCGGCATTGGCCAGCCGGCCCAGCGCCAGCGTGCCGTCGCTGATGACCTTGTTGCCGCCGATGGTGGTGTAGGCGCCGGCTTTATGGCAGCCGACGTAGGCCCGGCACGGCGCGCAGCTCCAAAAGCGCAGGCCGGCCAGGTCCGGGCGGTGCGGGTAGATCGCCTGGCCGTTGACCAACTGGGCGGGCGCTTGGCAGTAGGGGCACGTCGGCATGGTGCTCAGTCCGCCAGCGTTTGACCCAGGCGGTCAAAATATTCCTTCAGGGCGCGGTCAATGATTCCCTGAATCGAAGCCTTTCCTCCCTGATCTGAGGATTTCTCAGCGCTGGCCAGGTCGCGCAGCTGCTTCCAGCGGC
>JAQGMZ010000101.1 GCA_028292045.1 Polaromonas sp.
CCAGCGCGCCGATGCACACTGCCAGCCAGGCCAGTCCCGAGGTGAAGCCGGCCAGCACATCGGTGGCAAAGTGAACCTGGATGAAAACCCGGCTGCAGCCCACGGTGAAAGCCAGCGCGGCGGCCAGCGCCACCAGCGGCAGGCGCAGGGGGTCCCAGGCGGCAGGCAGCAGCCGCACCGCCAGATAGGCCAGCATGCCGTAGGCCACCACCGAGCCCGAGGCATGGCCGCTCGGAAAACTCCAGCCGTCGGCAAACGCCAGCAGGTTGTCATGCACTGGCCGGGTGCGCTCGAAAATGTTCTTGATCGACCAGTTCAGCAGCGCATTGCCGATGATCGCCACCACCCAGCCGGCACACAGGCTGTAGCGGCGCTGCCAGAGCAGTGCCAGCGCCCCCGCAATGCACAGGCCGGTCAGGGTGAAGGTGTCGCCAAAATGCGTGACTGCGGCAAACACCCGGCGCGCAGCCAGCGGCACGCTGGACACCAGGGTGTCTGAAAACAGCTGGTCCAGTTCGCCCAATTGGCGTCCGTCGCCCAGGTTTTCGGCAATTTCGGCAAACAGGGTTGCCGCGCCAATGATGAGCGCAAAGCCCAGCGCCAGGTAGCCCAGCAGGTAGGCGATGGGGGCCAGCCGGCTGGTTTCCCGGTGCACGCCATAGCGCTGCACCAGCCACCACAGCAGGCAAACCAGGGCAACGAGCGCCACCAGCGCCAGTCCAAAGGCCGGCAGCGCCTGGCTGGCCAGCGACTGCACGGCGTTGCGAAGGGCGGGTGAATCGAGGGTCATGGGGTGTTCAGTCATCAAAAGCAGCCCGAGCGTCCGGGCCGTTGGCAGGCGCCCAGCTTAGCGGGATTTGGCGGGCCATGGCTGAGCGGCGGGCCCGGAAGGCGCGAGTCACGATAATCAGGGCATGACTACTTCTTCCAATGACTTCAGCACCCTGTCGCTGCCGGCCCATGTGCTGGCCAACCTGACGCAGCTCGGCTACACCCAGATGACCCCGATCCAGGCCGCCGCCCTGCCGGTTGCCCTGCTCGGCAAAGACCTGATCGCCCAGGCCAAGACCGGCAGCGGCAAGACCGCCGCCTTTGCGCTGGCGCTGCTGGCCAACCTGAATGCCCGCCGCTTTGCCATCCAGGCGATGGTGCTGTGCCCGACGCGCGAGCTGGCCGACCAGGTCACCACCGAAATCCGCCGGCTGGCCCGGGCCGAGGAAAACATCAAGGTCGTCACGCTGTGCGGCGGCGTTGCCCTGCGCGGCCAGATCGCCAGCCTGGAGCATGGCGCGCACATCGTCGTCGGCACGCCCGGCCGCATCATGGACCACCTGGGGCGGGGCAACCTGAACCTTGAAGCCATGAACACGCTGGTGCTCGACGAAGCCGACCGCATGCTCGACATGGGGTTTTTCGACGACATTGCCGTGGTCGCCAAGCAATGCCCGAAAGAGCGCCAGACCCTGCTGTTTTCGGCCACCTACCCGGAAGGCATCGCCAAGATCAGCCAGCAGTTCATGAAGAACCCGCAAACGATCACCGTGCAGGCGCAGCACGAGAAAAGCAAGATTCGCCAGCGCTGGTACCAGGTCGAGGACACCGACCACGACGAGGCCCGCCTGGACGCCGTGGCGCGCGTGCTAAACCACTACCGGCCGGTCAGCACGCTGGCGTTTTGCAACACCAAGTCGCAGTGCCGTGCGCTGGTGCAGCTGCTGAAAGACCGGGGTTTCATCGCCCTTGCGCTGTTCGGCGAGCTCGAGCAGCGCGAGCGCGACCAGGTGCTGGTGCAGTTTGCCAACCGCAGCTGCTCGGTGCTGGTGGCCACCGACGTGGCCGCGCGCGGGCTGGACATTGCGCAGCTGGAAATGGTCATCAACGACGATGTCACGCCGGACAGTGAAATCCACATCCACCGCATCGGCCGCACCGGCCGCGCCGACGAGGAAGGCTGGGCGATCAGCCTGGCGACCATGGACGAGATGGGTTCGGTCGGCAAGATCGAGGTGCTGCAAAAAGCCGAGTCCGAATGGCACAAGCTGGAAGAATTGACGCCCGCCAGCAAGGAGCCGCTGCGCCCGCCCATGGCGACGCTGCAGATCGTCGGCGGCCGCAAGGAGAAAATCCGCGCTGGCGACGTGCTGGGTGCGCTGACCGGCGAGGCTGATGGTTTTTCGACTTTCACCCGCGAGCAGATCGGCAAGATCAATGTCAATGAGTTCTCGACCTACGTGGCGGTAGACCGCCGTATTGCCGCTGATGCGCTGCACAAGCTGTCCATGGGCAAGGTCAAGGGGAAAAGCGTGCGGGTGCGGTTGATGGATGACGAGGTTTGAGGCGGTCCATCTGATTGGATGAATGAGAGTGGTCATTGCGCACGCGCAGATTGCGCTGGCAGCTATCAATAGAGAAGCAACATGAACTTTGACATCCCGGCTGGTGCTGCGCTGGTGATTGGCGCCGGTGGCGGTCTGGGCACGGCGCTGGTGGCGCAGCTGTCCAGTGGTGCAGGCGGGGCGATGGCCTGTCCGGCCGTGCTGGCCCTGAGCCGCAGCAGCCTGCCGGCCATCGACTATGGGAGCGAAGCCAGCCTGAAAGCGGCTGCGGGCTGGGCAGCGGCGCAGTGCGCCGGACGGCAGCTGGAACTGCGTCTGCTGATCGTGGCCACCGGTTTTTTGCATGGTGCCCAGGGCCAGCCGGAGCGCAGCTTCACCCAGCTCGACGCCGGCTACCTGGCCCATGTGTTCCAGGTCAACGCCATCGGACCGGCGCTGGTGATGAAGCATATTTTGCCGCTGCTACCCAGGCAGGGCCGCTGCGTGGCGGCGTTCATGTCGGCCAGGGTGGGCAGCATCGGCGACAACGCGCTGGGCGGCTGGTACGGCTACCGCGCCTCCAAAGCCGCGCTGAACCAGCTGGTCAAGACGGCGTCGGTCGAGATGACCCGACGCAACCCCCAGTCGGTCTGCGTGGCGCTGCACCCGGGCACGGTGGACACGGCGCTGAGCCAGCCGTTCGCCAAGACCGGCTTGAACGTGCGCCCTGCCGAGCAGGCCGCCGGCGAATTGCTGGCTGTGCTGCAGGGCTTGACGCCAGTCGACACGGGCGCCCTGGTGGACTACCAGGGCGCCAAGCTGGCTTTTTGACTGGAAATATTTTTAAATAGTTGCAACGGTGCGCATCCAAAGATACTGCTGGCGTGTAGTACCTGCAGCAGTGTAGAAAAGCTGCTTCATTTGCTGACTATTTTTGGATAAACACCATGTTGAAAAACCATTTTCCCCTGAGCCTTGCCGTTGTTTCCGCCTCCGTGCTGCTGGCAGCCTGCGGCGCCATGTCGCCAAAGATGCCGATGGCTACCGCGTTCATGCAAGAAAGCCTGCCAGACGCCGTGAAAGTGCCGGCCGGCCACAAGGTCGCGCTGGAAACCGTCGGCGTGGGAGAAATCACCTACGAATGCCGCGACAAGGCCACGGCGCCGGGCATGACCGAATGGGTGTTCGTCGGCCCGAATGCCGTGCTCAATGACCGCAGCGGCCAGCAGGTCGGCAGGTACTACGGCCCGCCCGCCACCTGGGAAGCCATGGACGGCTCCAAGATCACGGCCACGCAGCTGGCCGTGGCGCCATCCGGCGCCGGCAACCTGCCGTACCAGCTGGTCAAGGCCAACCCCGCCATGGGCAGCGGCGCGATGAGCGGCGTGAGCTACATCCAGCGCGTGGCCCTCAAAGGCGGCGTGGCGCCCGGCAGCGCTTGCAGCCCGGCAAGCAAAGGCGCGAAGGAAATCGTGAAGTACCAGGCCGACTATATTTTCTGGAAAGCGGCCTGAGCCCTGCAAGGCGGCCCAATCCGTTCAACCGGGCGGGGTCTGGCGCTGCGGTCGCTGTCGGCTACTATCTGATGAAACATTTCCCTGGCGCGCCGCTCAAGCCACCGGGGCCGTTTTACTTGCCATCAACGCCGATCGAGTCTGCCTGTGAACCTTGCGCCCGACACCGCTTCCTTGTTCGACTACGACCAGGCCCTGCAAGCCTGCGCCCGTGGCGACCGCCAGGCCTTGCAGGACCTTTACCGGCAGGAAAGCCGGCACCTTCTGGGGGTGGCCTTGCGCATCGTTCGACAGCGCCAGCAGGCCGAGGACGTGCTGCACGATGCCTTCATGGCCATCTGGACGCGCGCCGCCAGTTTCGACGCCACCAAAGGCGCGGGCCGGGGCTGGATTTACAGCGTGACCCGCAACCTGGCCCTGAACAGTGTGCGCAATGGCGCACGGGAAGTGCCGGTGGACGAGGAAACGGCCGAAGCGCTGGATGCGCAGGGTTCGATGGAGGCGCACCGGCAGGTGGCCGATGCTTTCGAACTGAATGCCAGCCTGGGCAAACTGAACGACTGTTTGTCGCAACTGGAGCCGGCAAGGCGCAACTGTATTTTGTATGCCTATGTCGATGGCTGCTCGCATGGCGAGATTGCCGCGCGCACCCAGACCCCGCTGGGCACGGTCAAGGCCTGGATCAAACGCGGCATGGGCAGCCTGCGGGAGTGCATGCAATGAACGGCAAGGCTGTTCCCCTGGCCATGGTGCTGTCCGCAGCAGGGAGGCGATTTCAATGAACCCGCAGACGCTGGAAGAACTGGCGGGCGAATATGTGCTGGGCACCTTGTCGTCCGGCCGCCGCCGCGAAGTGGAGGAGCGCCTGCCCGGCGATGCCGACCTGCGTGCCGCTGTGCAGCGCTGGAACGACCTATTGCTGCCGCTTGCAGCGCTGGCCGAACCGGTGGAGCCTTCGGCGCAACTGTGGCGGCGCATCGAACTCAGCCTTGAGCAAATGGCGGCGCCTGCCCCTGCACCGCCCCATGCAGCCCGGCCAACGGCGCAGGCAAACTGGTGGAACAGCGTGAAGCTCTGGCGGAGTTTGGCAGGAACCGGTTTTGCCGCCGCTGCGGTGCTGGCCAGCGTACTGGTCACGCGGCTTGTCGCCTTGCCGCCCGCCGGGCCCCAATACCTGGTGGTGCTGGTGGCGCCGCAGGACAAGGCGCCGGGCTGGGTGGTTCAGGCCAGCAGTACCCAGGCCTTGAGCCTGATTCCCCTGGGGCCGGCGGAAGTGCCCGCCGAAAAATCTTTGCAATTCTGGACCAAGGGCGACAACTGGAGCGGCCCGGTGTCGCTGGGCCTGGTCAAGCCGGGCCAGACCCTGCAGATACCCCTGGACAAGCTGCCGCCGCTGCAGCCCAACCAGCTGTTCGAGCTGACGCTGGAGCCGGTCAACGGTTCGCCCACCAACCGGCCGACGGGCCCCATCCAGTTTATCGGCCGGGCCGTGAAAGTGACGTGACCGCTGGCAGTGCGGTAAGCAAGGCGCGCATGGCTTTTCCACAGGCCGTGCATGCGCGGCAGGCGGTCAACATCACAACAGAATGAAAAAAGTGCGCTGCAAGTTGCCTTGCGCGCACTGCGTCGGGCGGTGGCCGGCTCAAGCCTGCGGCGAGCTCTCCAGCGCGGCAACCCGGCGGCGTTCGCGCCAGGCTTGCAACTCGCCGACCACGCCCTTGCGGAACGCCAGCACGCACAGCACGAAGATCACGCCGATGATCACGGTGACCCAAGAGCCCACCTTGTCGGCCAGCAGGTTTTGCAGCGAAATCACGATGCCCGCGCCCATAACCGGGCCAAAGAAGGTGCCCACGCCGCCCAGCAAGGACATCAGGATCACCTCGCCCGACATCGACCAGTGCACATCCGACAAGGTGGCAAAGCCCATGACCAGCGTCTTGAGCGAGCCGGCCAGCCCGGCCAGCGCGCTAGAGAGCACAAAGGCCAGCAGCTTGTAGCGGTCGACCTGGTAGCCCAGGGATATGGCGCGGGGCTCGTTTTCCCGGATCATTTTCAGCACCTGGCCGAAGGGGGAATTGACGATGCGCGAGATGAACAGGAAGCACAGCACGAAAACAGCCACCACGAAGTAATACATGGCCGTGTCGGACTGCAGACCCACCACGCCGAAAAGGTTGCCGCGCGGCACGCCCTGCAGGCCGTCTTCCCCACCGGTGAATGGCGCCTGCAGGCAGACAAAGTACACCATCTGCGCTATGGCCAGTGTGATCATCGCAAAGTAAATGCCCTGCCGGCGGATCGCCACCGCGCCCACCACCAGGCCGATCAGCCCGGCGCCGACGGTGCCGGCCAGGATCGCCATTTCAGGCGTCCAGTTCTGTGACTTGACGAACCATCCCGTGATGTAGGCCGCCGAGCCGAAAAACGCGGCGTGGCCGAACGACAGCAGCCCGGTAAAGCCCAGCAGCAGGTTGAAGGCGCAGGCAAACAGGGCAAAACACAGCAGCTTCATCACAAACACAGGATACAGCCCGAGAACGGGCGCAGCCAGCAGCAGCGCCAGCAGCGCGATGTAGGTGATGCGGGTGATTTTTTTTGAATTGTTCATTGTGTAGTTCCAAAAGCCAAAGTGCGCAGCGGCGTGGCGGCATCCCATCTGCACCAGCAGGGGCCGCAGGACCGGCTTTGCCGGGCTGCAGGCGCAGCAGCCCCCTCGGGGAGCAGCGAACCACACGAAGTGGAGAGCGTGGGGGCCATCATGCTTCTTTGCCAAACAGGCCGGCCGGACGAACCATCAGCACCAGCACCATCACGACGAACACCACGATGTTGGACGCCTCGGGATAAAAAACACGGGTCATGCCCTCGACCAGGCCCAGTGCCAGGCCGGTGACGACCGAGCCCAGGATCGAGCCCATGCCGCCAATGACCACCACGGCAAACACCACGATGATCAGGTTCGAGCCCATCAGCGGATTGACCTGGATGATCGGCGCGGCCAGCACACCGGCCAGCGCGGCCAGCGCGGCGCCGGCGCCATAGGTCAGCATGACCATCATCGGCACGTTGATGCCGAAAGTCTGCACCAAGGCGGCGTTTTCGGTGCCGGCGCGCAGGTAGGCGCCCAGCCGCGTGCGCTCGATGATGAACCAGGTGCCCAGGCACACCACCAGCGACACCAGCACCACCCAGGCGCGGTAGTTCGGCAGCACCATGAAGCCCAGGTTGGTGGCGCCCGAGAGCAGTTCGGGTACCGGGTACGACTGGCCCGAAGCGCCGTACAACTCGCGGAAAACGCCTTCGACAATCAACGCCAGGCCGAAGGTCAGCAGCAGGCCGTACAGCGGATCGAGCTTGTACAGGTGCTTGAGGAACAAGCGTTCGATGACGACCCCGAAAGTCCCCACCACTAGTGGTGCCAGCACCAGCGCAAACCAGTAATTGATGCCGAATTTGTCGAGCATGATCCAGGCGGCGAAGGCGCCCAGCATGTACAGCGCGCCGTGGGCAAAGTTGACCACGCCCAGCAGGCCGAAGATGACGGCCAGTCCCAGGCTGAGCATCGCGTAGAAAGCGCCGTTGACCAGGCCCAGCAGCAGCTGGCCCAGAAACGCTTGATGGGGAATACCGAAAATTTCCATGGGTGACCGTCAGTTCATGCCTTGCCAGTTTGAAAAAAAAGCGGCTGACCGCATGTCGCGATCAGCCGCCCCGAGCTTCAGCTTACTTCTTGACCAGCGCGCACTTAGACTCGGCGATGGTGGCAAAAGCCTGGTCGCCCGGCACCTTGGAGATCAACTTGTAGTAGTCCCATGGCACGCTCGACTCTTTGGCCGACTTGACTTCGAACAGGTACATGTCGTGGATCATCCGGCCATCGGCGCGAATCTGGCCCTTGTGGTAGAAGTCGTCGATCTTCATGCCCTTGAGCGTGGCCATTACCTTGTCAGCGTCGGTGGTCCCGGCAGTTTGCACCGCTTTCAGGTAGTTGGTGGCGGCTGAATAGTCGGCAGCTTGCAGGCTTGAAGGCATGCGCTTGTACTTTTCAAAGAAACGCTTGGCAAACTTGCGCGATGCGTCGTCCTGGTTCCAGTACCAGCTGTCGGCCAGTTGCAGGCCCTCGGTATTGGCCAGTCCCAGGCTGTGGACGTCGTTGATGAATGCCAGCAAGCCGGTCACCTTCATGGTCTTGTTGATGCCGAACTCTTTGGCCGCCTTCATGGCGTTGGTGAAGTCACCGCCCGCATTGGCCAGCGCCAGCACCTGGGCCTTGGACGACTGCGCCTGCAGCAGGAAAGAGGAGAAATCCGAAGCATTCAGTGGATGGCGCACCGCGCCGGCTACCGTGCCGCCATTGGCCTTGACCACGTTGGAGGCGTCGCTCTCCAGCGAGTAGCCGAAAGCATAGTCGGCGGTCAGAAAGAACCAGCTTTTGGCGCCGGACTTGACCAGCGCCGTGCCTGCGACCTTGGCCAGCGACACCGTGTCGTAGGCATAGTGAACCGTGTAAGGCGAGCAGGCTTCATTCGTCAGGCGGGCCGAGCCGGGCCCGATGGCGATGAAAGGGCGCTTTTTTTCTTCGGCAATTTTGGCCATGGCCAATGCAGTGCCGGAGTTGGTGCCGCCAATCAGCATGGACAGCCCGTCCTTGTCAATCCATTCGCGCGCCTTGGACGAGGCCACGTCAGCCTTGTTCTGGTGGTCGGCGGTCAGCACTTCGACCGGGCGGTTCAGCACCTTGCCGCCGAAATCCTGAACAGCCCACTTGACCATTTCGGCACCGGCGGGACCGTCAATGTCGGCATACAAGCTGGACATGTCGGTGATGAATCCAATCTTCACCGGGCCGGTGTCCTGCGCGGCAGCGGCAGCGGCAAATCCCAGCGTCATGGCAAGTGCGAGAAGTTTGAGTTTCATTTTTGTCTCCTGGGGAAAAGGTTGAGGGTGATTAAAAACATTAAAAGCAAGCCCCGGGTTTAAACGCCCAGGTATTCCTGCAACATGCCCATGTTTTCCTTGAGTTCGGACTGGGCAAACTGCTTGACGATCTGGCCGTGCTCCATGACATAGAAGCGGTCGGCCAGCGGCGCGGCAAAACGGAAATTTTGCTCGACCAGCACGATGGTGTAGCCCTTGGCCTTCAGGGCCAGGATCATTTCGGCGAGCTTTTGCACAATCACCGGCGCCAGGCCTTCCGAGATTTCATCGAGCAGCAGCAGCCGCGCGCCCGTGCGCAAGATGCGCGCCACGGCCAGCATTTGCTGCTCGCCCCCCGACAGGCGCGTGCCAGGGCTGCTGGCGCGTTCCTTCAGGTTGGGGAACATGGTGTAGATTTCCTCAATGCTCATGCCGCCCGGTGCGATGGTGGGCGGCAGCATCAGGTTTTCTTCGGCCGACAGGCTGGCAAAAATGCCGCGCTCTTCCGGGCAGTAGCCCACGCCCAGGCGGGCCACCTTGTGCGGAGCCAGCTTCAGGGCTTCCTCGCCGTTGATCTTGATCGAGCCCTTGCGCGCCCCGGTCATGCCGACGATGGCGCGCAGGGTGGTGGTGCGGCCGGCGCCGTTGCGGCCCAGCAGGGTCACGACCTCGCCTTCGTTCACGGTCAGGTTCACGCCATGCAGAATGTGCGATTCGCCGTACCACGCGTGCAGGTTGTCGATGCGCAGGAGTTCTTTGGTCATGTTCAGTGCGCTCCCTGCAGGGCCGTGTCCGCCGTGCCCATGTAGGCCTCGATGACCAGCGGGTTCTTGGATACCGCGGCGTACGGGCCGTCGGCAATGATGGCGCCGCGCTGCAGCACCGTGATGCGGTCGGCAATCGACGACACCACGTTCATGTTGTGCTCGACCATCAAAATGGTGCGCCCGGCGGACACTTTCTTGATCAGCTGCGTGACCCGGTCCACGTCTTCGTGGCCCATGCCCTGCGTGGGTTCGTCCAGCAGCATCAGCTCGGGCTCCAGCGCCAGCGTGGTGGCCAGTTCCAGGGCGCGCTTGCGGCCGTAGGGCAGGTTCACGGTCAGCACGTCGGCAAACTTGCCCAGATCCACTTCGTCGAGCAGGGCGCGGGCACGGTCGTGCAGCGGGTACAGGGTGCTTTCAGCTTTCCAGAAATGAAAGGACGTGCCCAAATTGCGCTGCAGCGCGGCGCGCACGTTCTCCAGTACCGTCATGTGCGGAAAAACCGCCGAGATCTGGAATGACCGGACAATGCCGCGCCGTGCCGTCTGGGCCGGTTTTTCAGTCGTGATGTCGGTGCCGTTGAAGGTGATGCTGCCGCGCGTGGGCGGCAGGAACTTGGTCAGCAGGTTGAAGAAGGTGGTCTTGCCAGCGCCGTTGGGACCGATCAACGCATGAATATGCCCGCGCTGGACTTTCAGGTCCACATTGTTGACGGCAACGAACCCCTTGAATTCCTTGGTCAGGCTGCGCGTTTCAAGAATGAAATCCACTGGCAAATTGGCTCTCCGGCTGGTTGGGGTTCGTCATCGCGACGTGGCTTGTGCACACGCACCGTGCCTTGTGAAAACACAGGGCCATCGTAGCCATCCGCCTGTGGGCGGGGAACCGGGGCAGACCCTTAGGTAGTTTTTCGTATCGATGAGTTCGGGATGCGGCCATCGGGCCTGTGGTTTGGCCTGCGCGCTCGTCCTGCGCAGTGTGCGACGATGGCGCCCATGCAAAATTTCTGGCCCTCCAGCGGCTTTTCTCCCCTTCAGCGCAATGCGCGCGGCTGGCTCGCGCCCACCGACGACTACCTGCGGCTTTTCCTGGCCCGGCCTGAACTGGCGCCGGTGCCTGATTCCTGCCAGGCTGAACTTGGCTTGCATGCGGCTTTGCTGGCAGCGCCTTCGCGGACGGTGGCTCCCGCCGATGTGCAGTCGGTGCAGGACCAGGACGCACGCGAAAGCTACCAGCATTTCCTGCGTTTTCGCGATGGCCTGCTGGCCGCCGGCACCCTGGAGGCTTATTACCTGGGCCTGTTCGCGCAAGGCGGCGGCATCACCATTCCCCCCTTGTTTCTTGACCTGATGGTCCACGCCATCACCCATAACCTGATGAGTGATTCCCGCGACGCCTACGAGGTGCGCGCCAGTGAAATGCTGTTTAGGCCGCAACGCGTCACCAGCCAGGGCGGCCAGGTGCTCAGCGCTGACCGCGCGGTCATCGACATGCTGGGCGAAACCGGCGGGCTGGGCGATTTCGGCCGCTTTCTGGCCGAGGCCAAGGCGCCGCTGCGCAGCCTGGATTTGCAGGTGCTGGGTGAGGGGAATGCGCCCGATTACTGGCAGCAGGCCGACCGGCATACGTTTGCGCTCGACCTGACGCATGAAGTTTCCAACGACCTCAGCCATGGCCTGGTGCTGAAAATGACCCGCGCCCGTTCGGGCCTGAAGGCGCTGGCGGGCGTGCTGCAGAAATGGGTGCGCCATTTTCTGGGTGTGAGCGTGGTCATCCGGCCGCTGCACAAAATCGACGACGACGCCTGGCGCTGGCATGTGGGACTCGATGCAGAAGCCTCGGCGCTGCTCAACGACCTGTATGAAAGCCGGGAGGTGGCCCCTGAAAGGCTTCAGCGGCTGGTCAGCCTGTTTCGCCTGGACTTTGCCGACCCGCAGGAGATGCGCCCTGATCTGGCCGGCAAGCCGGTTTATCTGGGGCTGATGATGAATGCCGAAGGCGTGCTCCGGATCAAGCCGCAGAACTTGCTGCTGAACCTGCCGCTGCGGCCACCGGTTTGAGCGCTGCCTGCCGGTTCAAGCAATGAATCTCGCGGCAACACACATGGTTTTCCAGGTTTCATTGGTATTTACGGGCCTTTAAAATACAGCCGAACGGCTTGGCTGACAGCCTTGCGCTTGGCATGCCGTTCCCCGGCCGCCCCTTCACCTGGAGACTTTGATGTTTAAAACGTTGGTTTCATTCGCCTTGCTGGCCTGCGCGCTGGTTGCCGTACAGGCCCAGCCGCAAGCCGGCGCCTACCCTGCCAAGCCGATCCGCATGATCGTGCCGTTTCCGCCCGGCGGCGGCACCGACATTTTGTCGCGCCTGGTGGCCAACAAGCTGACCGAGGTCAGCAAATGGACCGTGATTCCCGACAACCGGGGCGGCGCCGGCGGCACCATCGGCATTGCCGAGGCGGTGCGGGCCGCCCCCGGCGGCTACGAAATGGTGATGGGCCAGAAGGACAACATGGTGGTGGCGCCCTGGCTGTACAAAAACCTGAGCTACGACCCCATCAACGACCTGGTGGCTGTTGCGCATGTGGCCTACACCCCGGTGGTGATCGTGACCGGCACGGCTTCGCGCTTCAAGACGCTGGCCGACGTGGTGGCCGCAGCCAAGTCGGCGCCGGACACCATCACCTTCGGTTCGCCCGGCAACGGCACGACGATTCACCTGGCCGGCGAAATTTTGAACACCGCCGCGGGCATCAAGCTGCGCCATGTGCCGTACAAGGGTTCCAACCCGGCGATGATGGACGTGCTGGCGGGCAATGTGGACCTGATGGTGTCGTCCCTGCCGTCGGCCATGGGCCAGATCAAGGCCGGCAAGCTGCGCGCGTTGGCGGTCACGTCGGCGCGCCGCAGCACCGCGCTGCCTGAGGTGCCCACGGTGGCCGAATCGGGCTACAAGGACTTTGATGTGAGCACCTGGTATGGCCTGTTCATGCCGGCCGCCACGCCCGCCGCCATCGTGGCCACCGTCAATGCCGAGGTCAACAAGCTCCTGGCCACCCCAGACATGAAGGCTGCCATCAATGCCCAGGGCGCGGAAACCCAGAACATGAGCTCGGGCCAGTTTTCAACGCTGCTTAAGACTGATTACCAAAAATGGAAAGGCATTGTGCAGGCCTCGGGCGCAACGATCGAGTGAGGCAGGCCGTGCATTTGAGCGCGGCCAATGCGGGCATTGCCGGACTCTGGCTTAAAATCGGGAATTCAGCCCATTTTTAACCCGGAGTTTTCCATGTCCAAGAAAATCAGAGTCGAGGCCGACATCTGCGCCCCCAAGCCGGTGCCGCCAAAAGGCTACACCATCACCACTGGCAACGGCCAGAAGATCAGCCTGGAGCGTGGCGCCCACACCCGCAGCAAAAAGAATCCCGGCAAGCGCCCGCACCAGGGTTAAGCCTCGGACTGGCCGGAGCCGCACAGGCTCCGCCAAAAAGAAACCCGGACAAACCTGGTCGCAATGCGCCTGGGTTGTCCGGGTTTCTTTTTTCAGCCCCGGGCAGGGGCCGGCCTGGATCTCACATATTGCGCCGGTACTGCCCGCCGACCTCGAACAGCGCGTTGGTGATCTGCCCGAGCGAGCAGACCCGCACCGCGTCCATCAGCACGTCGAAGACGTTGTTGTTTTCAATCACCGCCTGCTGCAGCCGCTTGAGCATGGCGGGCGCTTGTGCGGCGTGCAAAGTGTGGAAATCTTCCAGGCGGCGCAGCTGGCTTTGCTTTTCCTCATCGGTCGAACGGGCCAGCTCCAGCTTGTCAGCCACCTGCTCGCCATGCGGGTTGCGAAAGGTGTTGACGCCGATGATAGGCAGTTCGCCGGTGTGCTTGAGCATCTCGTAGTGCATCGACTCGTCCTGGATGCGGCCGCGCTGGTAGCCCGTTTCCATCGCGCCGAGCACGCCGCCCCGGTCGGCGATGTTCTGAAATTCGGTCAGCACGGCTTCTTCGACCAGTTCGGTCAGCTCCTCGATGATGAAGGCGCCCTGTGACGGGTTTTCGTTCTTGGCCAGGCCCCATTCGCGGTTGATGATCAGCTGGATCGCCATGGCGCGGCGCACGCTGTCTTCGGTCGGCGTGGTGATGGCCTCGTCAAAAGCATTGGTGTGCAGGGAATTGCAGTTATCGTAGATCGCGATCAAGGCCTGCAATGTCGTGCGGATGTCGTTGAACTGGATCTCCTGCGCATGCAGGCTGCGCCCGGAGGTCTGGATGTGGTACTTGAGCTTTTGGCTGCGTTCGTTGGCGCCGTACTTTTCCTTCATCGCCACCGCCCAGATGCGCCGGGCCACGCGGCCCATCACGGTGTATTCCGGGTCCATGCCGTTGCTGAAGAAAAAGCTCAGGTTTGGCGCGAAGTCGTCGATGTGCATGCCGCGCGCCAAATAAGCCTCGACAAAGGTGAAACCGTTGCTCAGGGTGAAGGCCAGCTGGCTGATCGGGTTGGCGCCGGCCTCGGCGATGTGGTAGCCGCTGATCGACACGCTGTAGAAGTTGCGCACGTTGTGGTGCACGAAATACTCGGCAATGTCGCCCATCACCTTCAGGCTGAACTCAGTGCTGAAGATGCAGGTGTTCTGGCCTTGGTCGTCCTTCAGGATGTCGGCCTGCACCGTGCCGCGCACATGGGCCTGCCCCCAGTCGCGGATCTTGAGAATTTCGGTGTCGGTCGGATCGCGGCCGTTGTCCGCTTTGAACTTGTCGATGTTCTGGTCGATGGCGGTGTTCATGAACATCGCCAGGATGCTGGGCGCCGGGCCGTTGATGGTCATGGAGACGCTGGTCGTGGGGCTGCACAGGTCAAACCCGCCGTAGAGCACCTTCATGTCGTCCAGCGTGGCAATGCTCACGCCCGAGTTGCCCACCTTGCCGTAGATGTCGGGCCGCAGGTCGGGATCGTTGCCGTAGAGCGTGACCGAGTCGAACGCGGTGGACAGGCGCTTGGCCGCCATGCCCGAACTGAGCAATTTGAAGCGGGTGTTGGTGCGAAACGCGTCGCCCTCGCCGGCGAACATGCGCGTCGGGTCTTCGCCCTCGCGCTTGAAGGCGAAGGTGCCGGCGGTGTACGGGTAGCTGCCGGGCACGTTGTCGAGCACCAGCCACTTGAGGATTTCGCCGTGGTCTTCATAAGTGGGCAGGCTGACCTTGCGGATGGTGGTGCCCGAGAGCGACTTGCTGGTCAGCGCCGTGCGGATTTCCTTGTCACGGATTTTCACCACGTACTCGTCGCCGGCGTAGGCTTTTTGCATCTCGGGCCACTGGGCCAGCAGCTTTTTGGCCGCCGGGTCCTGCGCCTGTTCGCGCTCGACGGCCAGCTTGACGACCGCGTCAACGGCGTTCGAGGTGTCGGTCTTGCTGGCGCCCAGCATGCCTGACGAAGCGCGCAATTGCTGGATCTCCCGCGCCAGGCGCGCCTGGTCTTTTCCGCGCTGCTTGTAGCCGCGCACGGTGTCGGTGATCTCGGCCAGGTAGCGGGTGCGGGCCGCCGGCACGACCGGCGTCTGGTTGGTGCTGTGCCGTACATCGACCTGCGGCAGCGTGCCGCCACTGAGCGCCAGGCCCAGCGCGGCCAGCCGGGGTTTGAGCGCCTGGTACAGCGCGGTCACGCCGTCGTCGTTGAAGCGCGCGGCCATGGTGCCGAACACCGGCATCTGGTCGGCCGGTGTGGTCCAGGCTTCCTTGTTGCGCTGCACCTGCTTGGCCACGTCGCGCAGGGCGTCGAGCGCGCCCTTGCGGTCGAACTTGTTGATGGCCACGAACTCGGCAAAGTCGAGCATGTCGATCTTTTCCAGCTGGCTGGCCGCGCCGAACTCGGGCGTCATCACGTACATCGGCACATCGACATGCGGCACGATGGCCGCGTCGCCCTGGCCGATGCCCGAGGTCTCCACAATGACCATGTCAAAGCCGGCGGCCTTGCACGCGGCGATCACGTCGGGCAGCGCCTTGCTGATCTCGGAGCCGAAGTCGCGCGTGGCCAACGAGCGCATGAACACGCGCTGCGGATTGGAAGCCGGCGTCTGGCCAGCCGCCGGATGGCTCCACGGGTTGATCGCGTTCATGCGGATGCGGTCGCCCAGCAGCGCGCCGCCGCTCTTGCGCCGCGACGGGTCGATGCTGATCAGCGCCACGCGCAGCTGGTCGCCCTGGTCGAGCCGCAGGCGGCGGATGAGTTCGTCGGTGAGCGAGGACTTGCCCGCGCCGCCGGTGCCGGTGATGCCGAGGACCGGTATCTTTTTGGTGGCAGCCTGCGCCCGCACCGCCTGCACCAAAGCCTCATCGGCCTTGCCATCTTCGAGCGCGGTGATGAGCTGGGCCAGTGCCCGCCAGGCCATTTCGCCGTGCCCTTCGATCGCCTCAATGCCGGTGGGCGCAAAGCCGGACAGGTCCTTGTCGCAGCGCATCACCATCTCGCCGATCATGCCGGCCAGGCCCATGCGCTGGCCGTCCTCGGGGCTGAAGATGCGCGCCACGCCGTAGGCCTGCAGTTCGCGGATTTCCGGCCCGACGA
>JAQGMZ010000003.1 GCA_028292045.1 Polaromonas sp.
AGCCACGCTCAACCAGGCCCTGATCAAGGACAAGCAGTGCCCCGAGCTGTATGTGCTGGCCGCCTCGCAGACCCGCGACAAGGACGCGCTGACGCTCGAAGGCGTCAAGAAGGTGCTCGATGACCTGAGCGCGATGGATTTTGAATACATCATCTGCGACTCGCCCGCCGGCATCGAGACCGGCGCGCTGATGGCCATGCATTTTGCCGATGAGGCGCTGGTGGTCACCAACCCCGAGGTGTCGTCGGTGCGCGACTCGGACCGAATCCTGGGCATGCTGTCGAGCAAGACGCAGCGCGCCATCGACGGCGGGGACCCGATCAAGGAGCATTTGCTCATCACCCGCTACAACCCGAGCCGGGTCGACCAGGGCCAGATGCTGTCGCTGGAAGACATTCAGGACATTTTGCGCATCAAGCTGATTGGTGTGATTCCCGAATCCGAGATCGTGCTGCAGGCCTCCAACCAAGGCGTGCCGGCGGTGCACATGCAGGGCAGCGACGTGTCCGAAGCGTACAAGGACGTGATCGACCGCTTTCTGGGCCAGGACAGGCCCATGCGCTTCATCGATGCGCAAAAGCCCAGCTTCTTCAAACGCCTGTTTGGAGGGAAATAAACCACCATGGCCTCCTTTTTCTCCTTCCTTCTTGGCGAAAAGAAAAAAACGGCGAATGTCGCCAAGGAACGCCTGCAGATCATCCTGTCGCATGAACGCTCCGGCCGCACCAGCTATGAGCCGGACTACCTGCCGGCGCTGCAGCGGGACCTGATTGCGGTGATCGCCAAGTACATCAAGATCAATCCCGACGACATCAAGCTCAACCTGGAACGTCAGGACAACCTGGATGTGCTCGAGGTCAAGATCGAACTGCCCGACAAATAAGCCGGACTGGCCGCTTTGAAGCGGCCGGGTTTTCAGAGCCTGCCGGGGCCTTGCGCACGTCCTGGCAGCCCGTCAGTGTGCCCCGCCTGAGCCGCCCCTGCGCACAGTGACCTGGTTGGTGCCGCCCACATGGGTTTCGCGGTCATGGCGGCTTTCAGGCGTGCGCCTGCCTTCATTTTTCTGGGTAGGCGCCTGTTCGCCCGACTTGTTCACGTCGTTTTCGACATTGCCGCCATTGCCTGGCAATGTCGGTTTGGCTTTGTCCGAACCCGTTTTTTGCTTCCTGGTCATTTCGTCACTCCTGGTTGGAACCTTGCGCACCCTCGGCGGTGCCGGGCTGCGCCAGTTTGCGGTGCATTTCGGCCATCGCGTCCGATGGCATGACCTTGGCCATGGCCACCTGCAATTTGTTCTTGAACCCGGCCACCACATCGGCTTCACCGCGCATCATCGCGGAGAACCCCGCCCTGGCCACATCGGCCGGGTCGGACATCGCGCTTTCATCAGTACCGACCTGGGTGTCGAGCATGTCGGCGCGCATGAAAAAATCGGTGTCCGTCGGCCCGGGCATCAAGCAGGTCACGGTCACGCCGGTGCTCTTCAGTTCGTTGCGCAGGGCGGCTGCAAACGAATCGACAAATGCCTTGCTGCCGTTGTAGACCGCCTGGAAAGCGCCGGGCATGAAGCCGGCGATCGACCCGGTCACCAGGATCCGCCCCCTGCGGCGCGACACCATGCCGGGCGCGACCTGCCGGATCAGGTAAAGCGTTCCGGTGATGTTGGTGTCGATCACATGCTGAATGTCGTTGAACTCCTGCTCCAGGAAACTTCTGCCCAGCCCATGCCCGGCATTGGCCAGCAGCGCCTCGACCGGGCGGCCCCGGATGGCAGCGCAAAGCTGGTCCACCCCTTCACGCCCGGCCAGTTCAGCCTGCACGCAGTCCACCTGCGCGCCCAGCGCCCGGAAGTCGCCAGCCGCTTCGTCCAGCGGCTGGTCGGCGGCCACCAGCAGGTCAAAGCCGTTTTGCGCGCAACACACGGCCAGGTTGTAGCCAATGCCCGACGAGGCGCCGGTGACGATGGCCAGGGAGCGGGGTGGCGGCATGTTGGATTCTCCAGGCATTAAAACCGGTCCCCGCCTGCCCAGAAGCTGATTCGCCTAGATTGAGGACAACGGTCAAAATCTGGATTCTTGGCACGCTGCGGAGATGGCTTGTCAGACAACGCCGTCAATGCTTGCGCGAAGGACAAGCATTTTTTGTGCATATGAAACGCTTTACACAGAAACGGACCAGCCCCGTTGCTGCAGTCCGGTTCCAGTAAAGGCCATCGAGCCTTACGGGCTTTTCACCAGTGCATTGGTGCAAAAATCAGATTTTTGTCCGCAACGCCATCCGCCGTTGCTGCACCGCCCCCGCCAGTGCTTCCAGCACCGGCACGGTCTGCGCAAAGCTGATGCAGGCGTCGGTGACCGACACGCCGTGCCGCAAGGGCTGGCCGGCCACGATGTCCTGCCGGCCTTCGTTCAGATGGCTTTCAACCATCAGGCCGATGATGCGCCGGTCGCCTGCCGCAACCTGGCCGGCCACGTCAAAAGCCACATCGATCTGCCGCTGGTGCTGCTTGCTGCTGTTGGCGTGCGACACGTCGACCATCACCTGCTCGCGCAGGCCGGCCGATGTCAGTTGGGCGCAGGTGGCGTCCACGTCGGCCTTCGCGTAGTTGGTCTGCCTGCCGCCGCGCAGGATCACATGGCAGTCGTCATTGCCCCGGGTTTCAAATATCGCCGCCTGTCCCATCTTGGTCATGCCCATGAAGGCGTGCGCGGCCCGCGCGGCCTGAATCGCGTCGGACGCCACCTTCACGCCGCCATCGGTGCCGTTCTTGAAGCCGACCGGGCACGACAGGCCGCTGGCCAGTTGGCGGTGGCTCTGGCTTTCGGTGGTGCGCGCGCCAATCGCGCCCCAGCTGACCAAATCGCTGATGAACTGCGGGCTCAGCAAATCGAGGAATTCGGTACCCACGGGCAGGCCGAGCGCCAGCACGTCGAGCAACAGCTGGCGGGCCATTTCCAGGCCTTCGTTGATCGCGAAGCTGCCGTCCAGGTGCGGGTCGTTGATGTAGCCCTTCCAGCCGACGGTGGTGCGCGGCTTTTCAAAGTACACCCGCATCACGATGAGCAAGTCGTCCTGCAGCGCATCGGCCTGGGCCTTCAGCTGGCGGGCGTAGTCAATGGCTTGCGCATGGTCGTGGATGGAGCAGGGCCCGACCACGACCACCAGCCGGTCGTCCTCACCCTGCAGCACCCGTGCGATGGCGGCGCGGCTGCCGGCCACCAGTGCCTGGGCGCTCACCGGGGCGGGCAGCCATTCCTGCAGCAGGGCGGGCGTGATCAGGGGACGCACCGCGCCGATGCGCAGGTCGTCGATGCGGGTGCTGTCCTGGGTGGACAGCGGGGTGGCGGGGCGTGCGTGGGCATTCATATTTTTTAGGGACTTGACGGCTTATGCTCGCTGGGTTTTCATTTTCAGCTATTTATTCAATAGCAAGCTTGTGTTTTGGCATGCCGCGCCATGAGTGTGCCGACGGCAGATTTTGCGCAACGCTGCAAGGCCATCAGCAATGCGTGGTCGGGCCGGGCCACACCGTGGCGGTGCTGCAGGTCATGCCGGATCTGGCCCAGCAGTTCTGCCGCCATCTCGGCATCGGCCAGCGCCCGGTGCGCCTGCCCGGTGCGCGGCAGACGGTGAAAATCGACCAGCGAGCCGAGCTTGTGGTTCGGCGCCTGGGGATACAGGCGGCGCGACAGCAGCAGGGTGCAGATGAAGGGCTGCGGCGCGGCCAGGCCGGCCTGGGCCAATTCAGCCTGCCAGAAGCGGCGATCAAACGCGGCGTTGTGCGCCACCAGCGGCGCATTGCCCACAAACCGGCTGGCCTCGCGCATTACCTCCGCCGCCGCAGGCGCGCCTGCAACCATGGCGTTGCTGATGCCGGTCAGCTGCGTGATGAACGACGGTATGCGCACGCCGGCGTTCATCAGGCTCTGGAAACGGTCCACCACCGTGCCGCTTTCGAGCAGCACAATGGCCACTTCGGTGGCACGGTCGCCGCCGCCCGGCGAGATGCCGGTGGTTTCAAAATCGATGACGGCGGTGAGGTTCATGGCAGGCTTGGCGGCCCGGCAAGGGCACACCGCTCCGAAGATGCAGGCTTCAGGTGTCGATATTTCCGGCACGCAGGGCGTTTTGCTCGATGAACTCGCGGCGCGGCTCGACCTCGTCGCCCATCAGCATGGTGAACACGCGGTCGGCCTCGATCGCGTCGTCGATCTGCACCTTGAGCAGGCGGCGCACGGTGGGGTCCAGCGTGGTTTCCCAAAGCTGCGCCGGGTTCATTTCACCCAGGCCTTTGTAGCGCTGGCGCGCCGTGCCGTTTTCTGCCTGGCCGATCAGCCAGCGCATGGCCTGGCGGAAGTCGCTGATTTTTTCCTCCTTGCGCCGCTCGC
>JAQGMZ010000016.1 GCA_028292045.1 Polaromonas sp.
CGTGCGCATCCAGCGCCACCGCGCCGACGGTGCCCAGCTTGCGGTCTTCATCGAGCGGCGCATTGCGAAACTCCAGGGCGGCGCCGTCATGGTCCAGCACCGCCTGGTCGCTGGAGAGCGCGCGCCGCAGTTGCTGGCGGCGGGCTTCGGTCGAAAAATAGCCGGGCGCCACCATTTCCAGCCCGTGTTCAGCAGCAAACGTCTCGGCGCCAGGACCGGTCAGCAGAACATGCTCGCTGTGCTCCATGACGGCGCGGGCCGCGCGTGACGGTCGGCGTATGCGGCTCACGCAGGCCACGGCGCCGGCGCGCAGCGTGGCGCCCTCCATCACCATGGCATCGAGTTCATGGGTTTCGCCGTGCGTGAACACCGCGCCATGGCCGGCATTGAAAAGCGGACAGTCCTCCAGCAGTTCCACGGCCATGCTGACCGCGTCCAGCGCGCTGCCGCCCCCGGCCAGCACTTTCTGGCCGGCTTGCAAAATGCTGTGCAGCGCGGCGTGGTAGGCCGTGTGCTGTTCGCTGCTGAGGGCGCTGCGGCTCATGGTGCCGGCACCGCCGTGGATGGCGATGACGGGAAGCGGACGGGCAGGTGTCATGGCAGGGCCTTTGGTCACTTGGAGGGCGCAGCCGGTTTGCGGGCAAACGGCTTGCCGAGGTTGCCGGGGGTGCGGAGCCGGGGCGGCGCGTCGCGGTGCAGCCAGGGCAGCACGGCTTCGGCCAGCTGCGCCGCCGCCTTGACCGAGTCCTTGGCGCCATGCGCAACGGCGCTGCACAACGCTTCGATCAGGGCCAGCACGGTGGTTTCGGAATTGGAAAAATATTGGCTGTCGGTATGGGCATACAGCGTGACGGTGCCCAGGGGCGCCAGCGGCGAAGTGACCCGGTCGGTCAGCGCCAGCACCGGAATCCCGGCCTCGCGGGCACGGCGCGTCAGCAGGACGGTGTCCTCGAAATAGCGCGGAAAGGCAATCGCGATCAGCAGGTCCGAGGCGCTCAGGTGGGACAGGATGCGCGCGCCATACGACGAGCCTTCCATGCTGGCAAGCAGTTGAACCTGGCTGCAGTAGGGGTCCAGGCAACGCTGCAGCAATCCGCCGAGCCAGCTGCTGGTGCCAAATCCAACAATGCAGATGCGCCGCGCGCCCAGGATGGCTTTGACTGCGGCGGTACAGCTCTGGGTATCGATACTTTGTCGTGTCAGGTCGATGTTGCGCTGGCTTTCCTCCAGTGAAGAGGCAAAGATGTCAGCCACCGTGGCCGGATGCGCAAGGGTGCTGCGCAGCTTTTCGACCGGCGCCAGCGTGTTCTCAAAGCCCAGCACCAGGGCCGCCCGGAACTGCGGATAGCCGTCGAATTCAAGCGCCCGGGCAAAACGGGTGGCTGTGGCGACCGATACCCCCACCGTGGCCGCCAACTCGTCAATCGGCAGGGTCGCGGCCTGCAGCGGGTGCGCCAGCACATAACCGGCCACCCGACGATGGGAACGGCTCAGCGCTGGCAGCATGCGGGCAATGCGCTGCGCCATCGAAGGATTGCCGGGAGCTTGTGCCTGGGAAGTCAAGAGGGAATTAAATGGATAAAAATTTACAATCGCATTCATGATAGCGAAATTTCCGATCATTTTTTCCACTTTCACACAAATGCTGTCTGGTGCGGCATTCAACACCGGCCAGCGCTTATGCCTGCGCAGAAAACAGGAGGTGCAAGTTTGGTGCCACGGCGCTGTTTGCCATCGTTAAAAATACGCTGAACCATTCGAAGCGACGCGTTGTAGCATTCCTGCCTGCACTCCTCCAACCTTGAAACCGGACGCCCGCATGAAGACCCTTCTGAACCCCTTTAAACAAGCGCTGGCCGACAAGCGGCCGCAAATCGGCCTGTGGCTGGGCCTGGCCGATGCCTACAGCGCCGAGATCTGCGCCGGCGCCGGCTTCGACTGGCTGCTGGTCGACGGCGAGCATTCGCCCAACGACCTGCGCAGCATTCTGGGCCAGCTGCAGGCGATTGCGCCGTATGCGTCGCACCCGATTGCGCGCATTCCGGTCGGCGCCGGCCATGTCGGCACCACGCTGGTCAAGCAGTACCTCGACCTGGGGGTGCAGACGCTCCTGGTGCCGATGGTGGACACGCCCGAGCAGGCCGCCGACCTGGTGCGCGCCATGCGCTACCCGCCGCAGGGCATTCGCGGCGTGGCCGGGGCGCGGGCCTCCGGCTGGGGCCGCAATCCGGCCTATGTGCACGAGGCCAATGCGCAGGTGTGCCTGCTGGTGCAGGCAGAAACCGGGCTGTCGCTGCGAAACCTGGACGCGATTGCCGCCACCGAAGGCGTGGACGGCGTGTTCATCGGCCCGGCCGACCTGTCCGCGTCGATGGGCCATCCGGGCAACCCCGGCCATCCGGACGTGCAGGCGGCAATTGCCGACGGGATTGCCCGCATTGTGCGGGCTGGCAAGGCCGCCGGCATCCTGACGCCGGACGAAGCCCAGGCGCGCCGCTACCTGGAACTCGGCGCCACCTTTGTCGCCGTGGGCCTGGACACCAACCTGCTGGCCCGCACCACCACCGCCCTGGCGGCCCGGTTCAAAAGCAGCGTGTCGCTCGGTCCGGCAAGCCAGACCTACTGAATGGCCACGGCCGACTACTTTTTTATACCGGGAAATTTCATGCCGCACCTGACCATCGACTACACCGCCAACCTCGAAGCCAGCGCCGACATGGCCACGCTCTGCACCACCCTAGCGGCCACGCTGGTGGCCTTGCGCCATGACGATGGCGCGCCCTTGTTTCCAGTGGTCGGCACCCGGGTGATGGCCCGGCCGGCCCCGCATTTCGCGGTGGCCGACGGCCGGCCCGACCGGGTCTTCATCTACCTGAACCTGCTCATCACGCCCGGCCGCAGCCCGGCCATGGTGCAGCGCGCCGGCGAGGCGGTGCTGGCCTGCGTGAAGGCGCATTTGGCGCCGGTGTTTGCCGCCAACGCCGTCGGGCTGACGCTGCAGGTCCACGAAGGCGCGCCGGTGTACGAAGGCAAGCACAACAACCTGGCTGCACACCTGGTTCCGGCCTGAACCGTTTCCACGCCGGCTGATGCTATCTAATTCATAGCTTTTAGCAAATACGGGTAGTCCGGTAACGGCATTTTTTTGAATTTCAACGTCTGGAAACTTACCCATGAAGGTGTGCATTTACGGCGCGGGCGCCATCGGCGGCTGGATCGGCAGCGGCCTGGCGCAGGCCGGCTGCAGCGTCAGCGTGGTGGCGCGCGGCGCCACGCTGGCCGCGCTGCAGCTGCACGGGCTGCGCCTGCGCGAAGGCAGCCTCGTCACCTCGCAGCCGGTGGCGTCCAGCGCCGACCCGGCCGAGCTGGGCGTGCAGGACCTGGTGGTGCTGGCGGTCAAGGCGCCGTCGCTGCCCGAAATCGCCCGCCGGATTAACCCGTTGCTGGGGCCGCACACCACCGTGCTGACGGCGATGAACGGCGTGCCGTGGTGGTTTCTGCAGGGTTTTGGCGGCAAGCTGGCCGGAACCCGGCTGGCCTCGGTCGACCCCGATGGCGCGCTGGCCGACGCCTTGCCGGTCGGACGCATCGTCGGCTGCGTGGTGCATGCCAGCTGTTCGGCCGACGAACCGGGGCAGGTGCGCCACCACTTCGGCAACCGGCTCATCCTGGGCGAACCTTCGGGCCAGCAGACTGAACGGGTGGGGCAACTGGCCGCGCTGCTGGAAAAAGCCGGTTTCGAAGCGCCGGTGTCCAGCCAGATTCAAAAAGACATCTGGTTCAAGCTCTGGGGCAACATGACCGTCAACCCGATCAGCGCGCTGACCGGCGCGACCACCGACCTGATCATTGACGACGAGCTGGTGCGCGGCTTCATTTCGCTGGTGATGCTGGAAGCCAAGGAGATCGGCGCCCGCCTGGGCATCCAGATCGACCAGCAGCCCGAAGACCGGCACCAGGTCACCCGCAAGCTCGGTGCGTTCAAGACCTCGATGCTGCAGGACATGGAAGCCGGCAAGCCGGTGGAGCTGGATGCGCTGGTGTCTGTGGTGAAAGAGCTGGGCCAGCTCACGCAGGTGCAGACGCCGTACACCAATGCGCTGCTGGGGCTGGCGCGGCTGCAGGCGCGGGTGAGGGGCTTGTATTAGGACGCTGGCTCTGCCGCATCGCGCAGCAACACGCCCTGGCTGTACTGTAAAAACTCGTCGAGGTGCTTTTGGATGATCGCCACCGTGATGGGCAATTGCAAACTCTGGTAATCATGCACGGCAATATTGCGAAAACCGACCATGCGCTTGAGGCCTTCGGCCAGCGCCGCCTCTAGCCAGCCGCCCCGCGCCAGCAGTTCAAACACATCGCGAGCGCTCTGCGGCACGCCCAGCTTTTCCCGGCGAATCAGGTGCTGTCCCATGTCCAGCGCGGCTTCGCAGGCGCGCTGGATGTTCAGGATGGCCGCGTCCTGGCGGGTGAAATCAGTGGAGAAGGTGGCCGGGTCGCGGTTGTATTCCTCACGTGCGCGCTTGACGCAGCGTTCTATGGTGGCGGCCTTGTTGAGCAGCACGTCATCGGTCATAAATGGATCCCCTGTTGCGTATGTCGTCCAGCAAGCCAGCACGGGCAGTGTCCAGTGCGGTTTTTTCGCTGAGAATGGCGGCCTCATACACAGCGGCCTGCACATCCACAGCCCACCAGCGCTGGCCGGTAGTGATGACCTGGTACTGCATGACAGTCGAGGCCGCTCGCAGATCGAGCAAATCCACCGGGCAACCGGCCAGATCGGCCAGCTCGCCCGACAGCGCCCACAACGCGAGCGGTTCGGCGTAGCCGGGCACCAGCACGGCCATGTCCAGGTCGCTTTGCGGCCCTGCATTACCTTGCAGGCGGCTGCCAAAAGCATAAATCGCCAGCAAGCCTGGCAGCCGGCTTTTCAGCATTTCAACAAGGGCTTCGCAATTCATGCCGAACCTGGCGCAAACGGCACCCGCGGCGCCACGGCGCACATCAGCTCGTAGCCGACCGTGCCGGCGGCCCGCGCCACCTCGTCGATGGGCAGCACCGCGCCATTGGAGGCGCAACCCCACAGCGTGACCTCGCTGCCTGCGCCTGCCTTGGGCACGGGCGTCAGGTCCACGGTGATCATGTCCATGCTGACGCGCCCGACCATGCGGCAGCGCACGCCGTCGACCAGCACCGGCGTGCCGGTGGCGGCATGGCGCGGGTAGCCGTCGGCGTAACCGCAAGCCACCACGCCGATGCGCATCGGCGCCTCGGCGGCAAAGCTGGAACCGTAGCCGACCGTGTCGCCGGTCTGCAAATGCTGAATGCCGATGAGGCGGGACGACAGCGTCATGGTCGGCCGCAGGTCCCAGTCGGCGGCGCTGTGCGCGGGAAAGTCCGGCGCGCTGCCGTACAGCACGATGCCGGGCCGCACCCAGTCAGACCGCCCGGCCAGCGTGCCGGCATGGCGCAGGATGGCGGCGCTGTTGCTGAGCGTGCGCTCGCCGGGCAGGTCGTGGGTCACGGCGTCAAAAGCCTGCAGCTGCGCGTCGATGCCTTTCGGGCCGTCGGCATCCGGGAAATGCTGCAACAGCGAGATTTCCTCGACCTGCGGCAGGTCCTTGAGGCGAATCCAGGCGGCGCGAAAACGCTCGGGCGCAAAGCCCAGGCGGTTCATGCCGGTGTTCATTTTCAAAAACACGCGATGCGCCAGCTGCGTCTTGTGCGCGGCCAGCCGGTCGATCTGCTCGGTGCAATGCACCGTGTGCCACAGGCTCAGCCGCGAGCACAGTTCGAGGTCGCGAGCATCGAAACAGCCTTCCAGCAGCAGGATCGGGCCGCGCCAGTCCAGGGCGCGCAGGCGCCTGGCCTCGTCCAGGTCGAGCAGCGCAAAGCCGTCGGTGCTGCGCAGCGCGTCAAATACGCGCTCGATGCCGTGGCCGTAGGCATTGGCCTTGACAACCGCCCAGACGCGCGCATCCGGCGCGCAGGCGCGAACTCTTGCAAGGTTGTGGCTCAGGGCTGCAGCATGGACAGTGGCAAGTATGGGACGTGGCATGGCGCAATGGAGTTAGGGAAAGGCCAGCCCGGCCGTCCGGCCGGGTCTGGTGGTGCAGGGAGCCTGAATGGCCTCAGGGTTGATGTGCATTTTGACATCTGCCCCCCATGCTATAAACAGCGATATTTTTGGAGACATTCACCTCCTATTTTCAGACGCCGGAACCACCGGTGCATTTTTCTGCGGTGATCAATACAGTTCAATGAAGCGCGGTTTTTACACCATCATGGCAGCCCAGTTTTTCAGCTCGCTGGCTGACAACGCGCTATTTGTAGCGGCTGTGGAACTGCTGAAATCCAACGGGGCGCCCAAATGGCAGCCGGCGGCGCTGGTGCCGATGTTTGCGCTTTTCTATGTGGTGCTGGCGCCATTCGTCGGCGCCTATGCCGACGCCCGCCCCAAGGGCAACGTCATGTTCGCCAGCAACGCCATCAAGGTGGTCGGCTGCCTGATGATGCTGTTTGGCTCGCACCCGCTGCTGGCCTATGCCATCGTCGGCCTGGGGGCCGCCGCCTATTCGCCGGCCAAGTACGGCATCCTGACCGAATTGCTGCCGGCCTCGCAGCTGGTCAAGGCCAACGGCTGGATCGAGGGGCTGACGATTGCCTCCATCATCCTGGGCGTGCTGCTGGGCGGCCAGCTGGTGGGCCACGCCATTTCAAGCCATCTGCTGGCGTTTGACTTTCCCTTCATCGACACCGGCATCAACAGCTCGCCCGAAGCGGCCATCGCCGTGCTGATCGTGTTCTACATCGTGGCGGCCTGGTTCAACCTGCGCATCCCGGAGACCGGGGTGGAAATGCGGCCCATGCCGCGCAACAAGTTTGAACTGCTGCCCGATTTCTGGAGCTGCAACTCGGCGCTGTGGCGCGACAAGCTGGGCCAGATTTCCCTGGCGACCACGACGCTGTTCTGGGGCGTTTCGGGCAATTTGCGGTACATCGTGCTGGCCTGGAGCGCTGCGGCGCTGGGCTACAGCACCACGCAGGCGTCGGCGCTGGTCGGCGTGGTGGCGATTGGCACGGCGGTGGGCGCCATCCTGGCCTCCATGCGCATGCGGCTTGACCAGGCCACCCAGGTCATGCCCCTGGGCATCGCCATGGGGGTGCTGGTCATCCTGATGAACTTCATCGACAACGTCTGGGTCGCCGCGCCCTTTCTCATCCTGCTGGGCGGCCTGGGCGGGTTTCTGGTGGTGCCGATGAATGCGCTGCTGCAGCACCGGGGCCACAACCTGATGGGCGCGGGCCGGTCCATCGCTGTGCAGAATTTCAACGAGCAGGCCTGCATCCTGAGCCTGGGCGCGGGTTACAGCCTGTCCACCGGCATGGGGCTGTCGGCTTTCGGCGCCATCACCGGCTTTGGCATCGTGGTGGCCAGCTTCATGTGGCTGATCCAGCGCTGGCACAGGAGCAACACCATCCACCACAAGGTGCAGCTGGACCACTTGCTGAGCATTGCCCGCAGCGACAAATCGCATTGATGGCGGCGCTGTGGAAGTGAAAGCGGCAACCCCCTCGCTGGCCGTCGGCGCGCTGGTGCTGAACGCCCTGGTCTGGGGCGTCTCGTGGTGGCCGTTTCGCCAGCTGCAGGGCTTCGGCCTGCATCCGCTGTGGGCCACGGCGCTGATGTACCTGATGATCGCGGCCGGCCTGCTGGCCGTCAATTTCAAGGCCTGGCGCAGCCTTGCCGCGCACCCGCAGCTGTGGCTGCTGGGCCTGGTGGCAGGCGTGACGAACATCGGCTTCAACTGGGCCGTGACGGTGGGCGACGTGGTCCGGGTGGTGCTGCTTTTTTACCTGATGCCGGCCTGGTCGGTGCTGGTGGCCTGGCTGATTCTGGGTGAAAAGCCGACGCTTGCCTCGCTGCTGCGGCTGTTGCTGGCCATGGCCGGCGTGCTGGTGGTGCTGAAAACGCCGGAGTCTCCCTGGCCCGTGCCGCAGAGTGCCGCCGACTGGCTGGCAATTGCCGGCGGCTTCAGTTTTGCGCTGACCAATTCCATGCTGCGCAAATGCGGCGACACGCCAAGCGGCGCGCGCATGCTGGCCATGTTTGGCGGCAGCGGCTTGCTGGCCACGCTGGCGGCGCTGCTGGGCATGCAGTGGCAGGTGGTGCCCGGCCCGGCCCTGCAAGCCGCCGGGATACCGGTGCTGCTCGGGCTGGGGCTGGCTTTCATGGCCAGCAACGCGGCCCTGCAGTATGGCGCGGCCCGTCTGGCGGCGGGCACCACGGCCATCGTGATGCTGACCGAAATCCTGTTTGCCAGCGTCTCCTCGGCCGCGCTGGACGCTGCCGAGTTCACGCCGCGCATTCTCCTGGGGGGCAGCCTGATTGTGCTGGCTGCGGTGCTGGCTACTAGGGCGCCCTCCGCCGAAAAAAGGGAAATTGACGCAAAATCGCCCTGACGCTTTTGTCCATCATGCCCGCCGGGAGCCCGCTTCATGAATGCAGCCGCCACAACCGTCCACGACTTCCAGGCTCGCCAGATCGACGGCCGGGACATCGACTTGTCGGCGTTCAGGAACAAGGCGATGCTGATTGTCAACACGGCCAGCCGGTGCGGCTTCACGCCGCAGTTCGCCGGCCTGGAGGAACTGCACCAGGCCTATGGCGCCCGGGGCCTGGTGGTGCTGGGTTTCCCGTGCAACCAGTTCGGCGCCCAGGACCCGGGCCAGAATGACGAGATCGCCACCTTTTGCCAGCTCAACTACGGCGTGAGCTTTCCGATGATGTCCAAGGTCGAGGTCAACGGCCCGGCGGCCCATCCGCTGTACCAGTGGCTGTCTGCCCAGGCCCCCGGCCTGCTGGGCAGCAAGTCCATCAAGTGGAACTTCACCAAGTTCCTGGTGGGCAAGGACGGCCGCGTCCTCAAGCGCTACGCCCCGCTGGACAAGCCGGCCGGCCTGGCGCAGGACATCGAAGCAGCGCTGGCAACCTGAAAGCGCAACCACCCGGCCCCATGATGGCGAACGCCCTTTTCAATGCCCTGATCGTCGTTGCCACGGTGGCCGGCATGGAATGCTTTGCCTGGGGAGCGCACAAGTACGTCATGCATGGCTGGGGCTGGGGCTGGCATGCGTCGCACCACGCGCCCCGCACCGGCTGGTTCGAGCGCAATGACTGGTACGCCGTGGTGTTCGCCGCCGTGGCCATCGTCCTGATCGCGCTGGGCACGGCGGGCCATGCGCCGCTGCAATGGATAGGCGCCGGCATGACGCTCTACGGCTTGCTGTATTTCCTGGCGCACGACGGCCTGGTCCACAAGCGCTGGCCGCTGCGCTGGGTGCCGCGCAGCGGCTACCTCAAGCGCCTGTACCAGGCGCACCGGCTGCACCATGCCGTGCAAGGCCCCGGCGGTTGCGTGTCCTTCGGCTTCCTCTGGGCGCCCTCGCCGGCAGCGCTCAAGCGCCAGCTGCAGGCAAAACGCGCATCCAGGCAGCTTTCCGACTGAGGCCGGGCCGCCCGGCGGACTGTTTCAGACGGGCCGCTGCCACAAATGGCGGTCCCGGGGCTGCGGCACCAGGCCATGGGCGGCCACGGCCACGGCCGCGCCACGGGCCAGAAACCACAGCTTGTCCATGCGCGTGGTCGAAATGCGCGTATCCCAGGCATGCGCGCCGTGGGCCTTCACCTGGCGCCCGATGTCGCGGTAGACACCGCGCGCCGTGGCAATCGACCAGGCCGAGCGCAGCGGCAGCTCGCCGATGCCCGCGAAGGCCGACCGGTAGTAAGGGTCGGCCGCATCCACCAGCCGGGCCGCCACCCGCCCCAGCGCAGGGCGATGCGCCGGGTCCAGCACGTCGTGCGCGCTCAGGATGCCTTGGTCGGCCAGCCAGTTGGCCGGCAGGTAGACGCGGCCAATGGCGGCGTCCTCGACCACGTCGCGGGCAATGTTGGTGAGCTGGAACGCCATGCCCAGGTCGCAGGCCCGGTCCAGCGTGGCCGCATTGCGCGTGCCCATGACCATGGCCATCATCACGCCGACCACGCCGGCCACGCGCCAGCAGTAGGCCAGCGTGTCGTCCAGGCTGGCATAGTGACGCGCCTCGACATCCATGCGAAAGCCTGCGAGGTGTTCGAGCAGGTAATGCTCGGCAATGCCATGCCGGCGCACCACCTCGCTCAGCCCGGCGAAGACCGGCTCGTCGGTGGGCAAACCGGCGCAGGCCCGCCGCGTGGCCTGTTCCAGGGCGGCCAGGCAGGCCGGACCGGCGCTCCGGTCGCCCAGCAGCTGTCCGTGGCCCAGCTGCTGGCCATCGACCACGTCATCGCAGTGGCGGCACCAGGCGTAGAGCATGACCGCGCTCTGGCGGGTGCTTTCGTCAAACAGGCGCGCGGCCGTGGCAAAGCTTTTCGAGCCGGCCTGAATCGTCTGGGTGGCCTGCTGCAGCACGTCGGCATCGACCATCAGGCGTCCTCCAGCATCAGCCCGGCGGTGGCCTTGGCAGACCCGACCACCCCCGGCACGCCGGCGCCGGGGTGCGTGCCCGCGCCGACGATGTAGAGGTTGGAAATCGCGTCGTCGCGGTTGTGGCTGCGAAACCAGGCGCTTTGCGTGAGCAGGGGTTCGAGCGAAAAGGCAGAGCCGTGGTGCGCCGACAGCTCGGTCTTGAAGTCGGCGGGCGTGAAGATGCGGCTGGTCACCAGGTCGCGCCGCAGGCCCGGAATGTAGCGCTGCTCCAGGTAGGCCAGAATGCGGTCCCGCAGCAGCGGGCCTTCCACGCCCCAGTCGACCGGCGCCTGCCCGAGGTGCGGCACCGGCGCCAGGACGTAGTGGCTGGAGCAGCCGGGCGGCGCCAGCGAGGCATCGGTCACGCAGGGCGCATGCAGGTAAAGCGAAAAATCGTCGGTCAGCGCGTTGCCGTTGAAAATATCGTTGATCAGTTCGCGGTAGCGCGGGCCAAAGCACACGGTGTGGTGGCGGAGTTGCGGCTGCGGCCTGCTGAGGCCGAAATGCACCACGAACAGCGACATGCTGAAGCGCTTGGACTTCAGGCGCTTGGCCTCCGCCACGCCGCGCGGCACATGCCCCAGCAGCCGCTCGTAGGTGTGGACCACATCGGCATTCGAGGCCACCTGGCCGAACGGCAACGCCTCGCCCTGCACCACCACGGCGCTGGCCCGGCCGTTGCTGATCTCGATGCGGTCCACCGGCGCATTCAGCCGCAGCGTGCCGCCCAGGTCTTCAAACAGCTGGAGCAGGCCGCGCACCAATGCGCCGGTACCGCCGCGGGGAAACCAGACGCCCCACTGGCGTTCCAGCGCATGAATCAGCGCGTAGATTGACGAGGTGGCGAACGGATTGCCGCCCACCAGCAGCGAGTGAAAGGAAAAAACCTGCCGCAAATGCTCATCGGCAATGAACTTGGACACCATCGAATACACGCTGCGCCAGGCCTGCAGCTTGGCCAGCGCCGGCCCGGCCTGCACCATGCTGCGAAAGTTGAGGAAAGGCACCGTGCCGAGCTTCACGTAGCCTTCTTCAAACACCGCCCTGGAATAAGCCAGAAAGCGCTGGTAGCCGGCCACGTCGGCCGGGTTGCGGGCATGGATCTGCCGGTCCATGGCGTCCTGGTCGTTGGCATAGTCGAAATGCGAGCCGTCTTCCCAGCACAGGCGGTAGAACGGCGCCACCGGCAGCAATTCGACATAGTCGGCCATGCGCTTGCCGCCCAGCGCAAAAAGCTCCTCCAGCGCGCTCGGGTCGGTGATGACGGTCGGGCCGGCATCGAACGTGAAGCCCTGGTCCTCGTACACATAGGCGCGCCCGCCGGGCTTGTCACGCGCCTCGAACAGCGTGGTCTGCACCCCGGCCGCCTGCAGCCGGATGGCCAGCGCAATGCCGCCAAAGCCGGCGCCAATGACCGCCGCTGTTTTTGAAGAAAGGTTCATGTATTTTTTTCCATTCGTTCGGGCAGGCCGGCGGCTGCGGCAGCGGCGCCTGACCAGCCGGCCCGCCAGGCGGCGCCCAGTGGCACCGGCGGCTTGCCGGCAAGAATCCGCGCCTTGTCGAGCCAGCCCAGGCGGGCGGCGTAAAACCGTTCGATCAGCGGCGCCGGCAGGCCGTAGAACCGCTGCATGACCCGCCAGCGCTGATCTGGCAAGGCTGCGCGGAACAGCATGCGGTTCAGCAGCCGGAAAAAGCCCTGCGCGTTCCACTGCGCCACGGCATGCGCGCGGATCGCCCCGGACAAGGGCACGCTGGAGAGATCGGGCAGCGCCGCGACCAGGTCGGCCAGCCGCACCGCATCCGGCAGTGAATAGCCGGTGGTCGAATGGAACAGCCCGGCCGCCAGGCCCGCCCGCGCCAGGCCCGGGCTTTCATCCCAGAAGGCGTTGATGTTGCCGGCCAGCGTGATCGGCAGCACGCCGCGCTCTTCCCGCAGCACTTCGGCCACGGTCCAGCCCCGGGACTTCACGTAGCCGGCAATGCGGGCGCGCAGCCGGTCGGCATCGACCTGCTCTTCGTCGGAGTAATAGGTGTCTTCGACCAGCAGCGTGTCGGCGCTGAAGGGCAGCAGGTAGACAAAACGGTAGCCGTCGTGCTGGCCGACGGTCGCGTCCATCAGCAGCGGCTGGGTCAAGCCGTGCGGGCCGGCCAGCCGCAACTCCTGCCCCAGGAATTTCTGGAAACCCAGGACCAGGTGGGGCGTGGGGCGCAGGCCGCGCCCGTCGATCACCGCCCCAGCCCGCAGCACCTGGCCGCTCGTCAGGGTGACGGTGCGGTCGCTGAGGCTGCCCACCGGCGTGGCCAGGCGCACCTGCGCTGCCAGCGCGGCCAGCAGCACGGCATGAAAGCGGCTGGAGGTCAACGAGGCGTAGCCGCCCGCCAACTGGCGGATGCGCTCTGGAAACGCCACGCTGTAGCCCGCCCAGCGGTGCGCCACCAAGGGCGCGAGCCAGCGCTGCTGCGCGGGCGTGAGGTCGGCTTCGTGGTACGACCAGGTGTGGTTGCCGCCCAGCGCGTTGCCGCCCTCCAGCAGCAGGACGCGGACGCCGGGACGGAGCTGCTGCAGGCGCCAGGCGATCAGGCCGTTGGCCAGGCCGCCGCCCACCAGGATCAGGTCGGCATCGGTGGCTGAGCCGGCTGCATCGGCGTTGTCAGGCAGCATGCAACCGAGCCGTTCCAGCAGCCGCAGCGGCAGGGGCATCATGGGTGGCTTCCCGGCTCTGGGTGGAAGGGCGCCGGCGCAGGGCGGCCTCGACAATGTCGACCGCCCGGCCCACGCCGCCGGATTGCCTGACGTCTGTGCCCAGGGCCTCGGCGCGCAGCGAAAAAGAAGGCGTCTCCAGCAGGCGCCGCAAGGATTTTTCAATGCCCGCGGCGCTGGCCAGCGCGGGCAGCCGCTGCAAGCCCGCACCCCCGTGCACCAGGCGCGCCGCGACGCCGGGCTGGTCAAAGGCAATCGGCAGCGCCAGCACCGGGGTGCCGGCCTCCAGCGCATCGAGCACGGTGTTCAGGCCTGCATGGCTGACCGCCGCATCGGCGCGCGCCAGTGCCGCGCGCTGCGGGGCAAAGCCGGTGACCCAGCGTGCGCCGGCCCGCTTGAGCGCATCGGCTTGGGCCGCGTTCAACTGGTTGCAGTGCGCCAGCAGCAGCTGCGCGTCCAGCGCCTGGCAGGCTTGCGCAATGCGTTTGAACAGGCCGAAGCGTCCGCCCTGCAGCGTGCCCAGCGAGGCGAAGATGAACGGCCGCCCGCTGTCGACAGCCAGGTCCAGCGCCGGCTCATCGGCCACAGGCGGGCGCAGGGGGCCGACCGCGTGGAAATGCGCCGGCAGCCGTCGGCGCGCAAAGTCAAAGGACGCGGTGGTCTGGCTGATCTGCGCCAGCGGCGACAGGCACTCGGCCAGGGTGCTGCACGGGGCAATGCCGAAAGCATGGGCATGGCCGGCAATCACCCGCGCATGCGGCTGCATCAGCCAGTCGTAGACGCGCGCGCTGCCTTCGTTCAGGCGTTCGCCCCGGCGATCCTGCGCATAGCCCCAGGGCATCACAGGCAGCGGCACCTGCGGGTCGCGGTTGACGGGCAGCGCGCAGGCGACCGAGATGAACGGCAGGCCCAGGCTCCGGGCCAGCAGCCCGCCGGCCGCTTCCATCTGGTCGGCAATCACCGCCTCGGTGTCCAGCCAGCGCAGCAAGGCCGGCGCCTCGCGGCACAGCATGTCGGTGGCCGCCGCCACATCGGCAATCACCCGGCGCAGGCCAAGCGGCCCCCCAGGGCGCGCCGCCCGCGCAACGGTCAGCGTCAGCGAGCCGGCCGGATGGGTGGCGGCGCCCACGGCATGAAATTCGATGCGCGGGTCGCTGAGCACCTGCCGGACGTCCGCCTGGTGTAGCCAGCTGACCCGGTGGCCCTTGGCCAGCAAGCCGCCGGCCAGAGCCTCAAGCGCCCGGACGTGGCTGGTGAAGGGCGGTGCAATGACGGTGAAATGGGTCATCAACAGGAAAAGTTATGGTTGGGTTCAAGGTTACGCACCTGGGGCAGTCGCCTTGTAGGACGCGGCCGCAAATTGCACGGCATGCTGGTTATTTGGGCAATAGCACCCTATAAATGCACCAGCGCCGCACTGCGGCACCAGCCCAACCCACCATGCATTTATCCGCTGCGCTTTCCAACGTTCACAGCCCGCAAACGGCCTTTGCGGACCGGCTCGACGCCCTGCGCCAGCAGATCGACGGGCGCCTGGCCGAACTGGTTCCGCCGCCGGAACATGCCGGCGACCTGATGGGCGCGGCGCTGCATGAAGGCGTTCTGGCGCCCGGCAAACGCATCAGGCCGCTGCTGATGGTGCTGGTGGGCCGCAGCCTGGGCCAGCAGGCCCCGGTGCTGCTGGACCTGGCGTGCGCCGTGGAAATGGTGCATGCCGCGTCGCTGTTCCTGGACGACATGCCGTGCATGGACAATGCGCGCCTGCGCCGCGGCCGGCCGGCCGTGCATGCCCGCTACGGCGAAGACATTGCCATGCTCGGCGCCGTGGCGCTGGTGACGCAGGCTTTCAGCCTGGTTGCCAGCGTGGAGGGGCTTTCCGGCGACATGCGTGCCCAGCTGGTCAGGATTTTGTGCAACGCCGTCGGCATGCAGGGCCTGGTGCGCGGCCAGTACCGCGACCTGCGCGAAGGCTCGGCAGCCCGGCGTTTTGAAGACATTGCCAGCACCAACCAGCAAAAGACAGGTTCGCTTTTTTCCGCTGCCTTTGAAATGGCCGCGCTGTCTGCGCAAGCCGATGAGGCGACCCGTTGCGCGCTGCGCAAGGCAGCCCTGGCGCTGGGCCATGCCTTTCAGCTGCGCGACGACCTGGAAGATGGTTTGAAATCACCGGTCCCGGCGGGCAAAGACCGCAACAAGGATGTTGGCAAATCCACCCTGGTGGCCTTGATGGGCCAGGAAGCGGCGCAGCAGAGCCTGGCCGACCACCTGGCAGAAGCGCAGTCCCAGCTGCACAGCGCGCTTCCTGCAGACGAAGGCGTCGTCCTGTGGGTGCGCAAGGCGTTCTCCCTGTCGGCCGCGCCTGCGCAGCGCGCCAAGGGGCCCGATGGCCACCGCGAATATCAGGGCGGCCTGGCTGCCCGGGTGCCCCGCGCTGACATCTCGGCAGCCGTGCCCGGCTATGTTCAGGGGCCGCGCCGGGTGACCTGAGGGCTGCCGGACCCCGGGCCGGGCTAAAAGATGCGCCCGGCCTTATCAACCCGGAGCTTGCCGACAGAACATGCCTGTAGCGCTTGAGCCGCCCCCCCCTATGCGCTGAACAGCGCCTCGTCAAGCACTTCCACCCAGTGGCGCACCGGCGTGGCGGTGCCGCTTTGCAGGTGCGTGATGCAGCCGATGTTGGCCGACACGATCACCTCGGGCGCCATGGCGCCCAGGTTGTCCAGCTTGCGGTCGCGCAGCTGGTAGGCGATGTCCGGGTGGAGCACCGAATAAGTGCCTGCCGAGCCGCAGCACAGGTGCGCCTCGTTCATGGAAACCCGGATGTCAAAGCCCAGGCGGCCAAGGTGCTGCTCGACGCCACCGCGCAGTTGCTGCCCGTGCTGCAGGGTGCACGGCGGGTGAAACGCCAGCTTGGGCGCGCTGGCGGCGATTTTTTCCATCAATTCGGGGCGGCTGGCCTGCAGGGACTCGGCGATCAGCGGCAGCAGTTCGCTCAGGTCGATGGTCAGGGCGCTGATGCGCGCGGCCTTGTCGGCATAGGCCGCGTCGTCTTTCAGGAGGTGGCCGTATTCCTTGACCGTGACGCCGCAGCCTGAAGCGTTCATGACGATGGCCTCGATGCCATTGTCGACATGCGGCCACCAGGCGTCGATGTTGCGGCGCATCTCGACCCTGCCGCCCTCCTGGTCGTTCAGGTGGAACTTGACCGCGCCGCAGCAGCCGGCCTTGGCCGCGCTGACGACCTGGATCCCGGCGGCGTCCAGCACGCGGGCGGTGGCCGAGTTGATGTTGGGCATCATGGCCGGCTGCACACACCCTTCGAGCATGAGCATCTGCCGGGCATGGGTCCGGCTCGGCCGCTGGCCGGCCGCTTGCCTGGCCGGCACCTTGCTCTTCAGGGACCCCGGCAGCAGGCCGCGCACCGCTTGGCCCACCTTCATGGCCGGCGAAAACAGCGGCGACGGCAGTCCTTCCTTGAGCGCCCAGCGCAGCGCGCGCTCCCCCGCCGGGCGCGGCACCCGTTCATCGACCAGCTTGCGGCCGATGTCGACCAGGTGGCCGTACTGCACGCCGCTGGGGCAGGTGGTTTCGCAGTTGCGGCAGGTCAGGCAGCGGTCCAGGTGCAGCTGGGTCTTGCGCGTGGGTGTCTCGCCTTCCAGCACCTGCTTGATAAGGTAGATTCGGCCGCGCGGGCCGTCCAGCTCGTCGCCCAGTAACTGGTAGGTCGGGCAGGTGGCGGTGCAGAAGCCGCAGTGCACGCAGGCGCGCAGGATGGCGTCGGCTTCACGGCCTTCGGGTGTGTCCTTGATGAAGTCAGCGAGATTGGTTTGCATGTCAGTAGTCTTGTGCCAGGCGGCCGGGGTTGAAGATGCCGGCCGGGTCGAACGCCTGTTTCAGGCGGCGCTGTATGCCGGCAACCGCCGGGCTCAGTGGATGGAATACCGCGTCGCGTCCGGCATGCGCGACACCGGCGCGAAACAGCGTGGCATGCCCGCCCGCAGCAGTAGCCGCGGCGCGCAAGGCGGCAGCGGGCGCTGCGCTATGCAGCCAGCGCTGCGCGCCGCCCCATTCGATGAGCTGGCTGCCGGTCAGGTCCAGTGGTGGTGTGACAGACGGCACCGACAGCCGCCACAGGGAGGCATCGGCCATGGGTTCGAAGAAGGAATGCTGCTGCTCGCGCAAACTGTGCCAGAAGCCGCCAGCGTCCGCCACTTCCTCGCCGCCCATGCGGGTGCGCGCACCGCGCAGCGCCGGGGCCGCGCCCGACAAACGCACCGCCAGCACGCCGTCCAGCCACACACTGCCCGAAATCGGCAGCGGCTGGCCGCCCCACTGGTTCAACGCGCGTATCGCGTCGGCCTGGTTCATGTCGAAGCGCAGCGTGGTTTCCTCGAACGGCCGCGGCAACACCTTGAGCGACACTTCCAGCAGCAGGCCCAGCGTGCCCAGCGAGCCGGCCAGCACCCGCGAGACATCGTAGCCGGCGACGTTCTTCATCACCTGGCCGCCGAAGTGCAGCACCTCGCCCCGATAGTTCATCAGCACCACGCCCAGCACGAAGTCGCGCAGCGCGCCGACGCTGGCGCGGCGCGGGCCGGACAGGCCGGAGGCGACCATGCCGCCGACGGTGGCCGCAGCGCCGAAATGCGGCGGCTCGAAGGCCAGCATCTGGTTCTTTTCCGCGAGCACGGCCTCGACCTCGGCCAGCGGCGTGCCGCAGCGCACGGTGATCACCAGTTCGGTCGGGTCGTAGGCCACGATGCCGCGGTACGCGCGGGTGTCGAGCACATCACCCCGCAGCGCGCCGCCATACCAGTCCTTGCTGCCGCCACCGGCGATGCGCAACGGCCGCTCGGCGCGGGCGGCAGCAATGCGGTGCCTGAATTCCTGCAATACCTGTTCCATGAGCTTCCTGTCCTTCTTCAGAATCGCGGCAGGTCGGCGAACGGCAGCTTGCCGGCCCGCACATGCATGCGGCCATATTCGGCGCAGCGGCGCAGCGACGGTATCGCCTTGTCCGGGTTCAGCAGCAGCGCGGTGTCGAACGCCTGCTTGACCGCGCGGAAAGCATCGAGCTCGGCTTGCGAGAACTGCACGCACATCGAGTTGATCTTCTCGATGCCGACGCCATGCTCGCCGGTGATGGTGCCGCCGACCGCCACGCACAACTCCAGTATCTCGGCGCCGAAATGCTCGGCGCGGTCGAATTCGCCGGGCATGTTGGCGTCGAACAGTATCAGCGGATGCAGGTTGCCGTCGCCAGCATGGAACACGTTGGCGCAGCGCAGCCCGTACTTGACTTCCATGTCGGCGATGCCCAGCAACACCTGCGCCAGATTCTTGCGCGGAATGGTGCCGTCCATGCAGTAGTAGTCGGGCGAGATGCGGCCCGCGGCCGGGAAGGCGTTCTTGCGGCCGGACCAGAACTTCAGCCGCTCGGCCTCGGTCTGCGACACCGCCAGCGCAGTGGCGCCGGCGTCGCGGAACACCGCTTCCATGCGGGCTATTTCCTCGTCCACTTCATCTGGCAAGCCGTCCGACTCGCACAGCAGTATTGCTTCGGCGTCGGTGTCGTAGCCGGCGTGGACGAAGGGCTCGACCATGCGCGAGCTGGTCTTGTCCATCATTTCCAGCCCGGCCGGGATGAGGCCCGCGGCAATAATGTTGGCGACCGCATTGCCGCCCTTCACGACGTCGTCGAACGAGGCCATGATCACCCGCGCCT
>JAQGMZ010000082.1 GCA_028292045.1 Polaromonas sp.
GCGAAGCAGCACTTGTGGCTCATACAATTGCCCCCAGCCTTAGATTGTATGAAAACCGTTCACAAGTCCGTTCTTATCTGGTACAGCGCAGCAGAAATGTTTGCCCTGGTCACTGACGTTGCCAGCTATCCGCAGTTTTTGCCCTGGTGCGACCGTGCATCGGTGGAAGAGCACACGGCGCAGGGCATGGTGGCCAAGGTGGGCATTTCAATCGCCGGCATTCGTCATAGCTTCACCACCCGCAACCGGCATGAGCAAGACCGCAAAGTCAGCCTCCAACTGGTGGACGGGCCTTTTTCGAGCCTAGAAGGCGAATGGAACTTCATGCCGCTGGGCGATGGTAGCCAGCGTGCCTGCAAGGTCGAGTTCACATTGAGCTATGACTTCAACAATGGAACGCTGGCCGCGCTGGTCGGTCCTGTGTTTGACAAAATCGCGGGCAGCCTGGTCGATGCCTTCGTCAAACGCGCGGCCCAGGTCTATGGCAACGCCTGAATCGGTTGCAGCGGAGTTGCTTGTGAGGATCACGTTGGTGTATTCGCAATCACCGCGCCAAGTGAGGCAATGGGCAATTAATTTGAAAATGGGTGCAACCCTGGGCGACGCACTGGAACATTGCGGGGTTTTCAGTCAATTTCCCGATCTTCAGAAAAATAGCCTTTTGTTGGGAATATGGGGACGCAACGCGGGTTTGGGCCATGTGCTGCAAGACAGGGACCGGATAGAAATTTACCGGCCTTTGCGGGTTGATCCCAAAACCGCCCGGCGCGAGCGATTTGACCGCCAGGGCGCCAAAGGCGCAGGGCTTTTCACCAGAAAGCGGCCAGGCGCCAAAGCCGGCTATTGACGCAGTCGCGCTGCAGATTCAAGGCCCGGGCAGGTCAGGCGCAGTCTGCCAGGGCAATCGATTCCAGGCGTCTGGTTTCTGCTGCGCGGGCGGCTTCGTCCATGACTTCAGGTTCACCTTTTGCATTCGTGGTGGTTAGGCGCGTGCCTGATTTCAGCGAGGCTTGCCCTTTTTTTACCCGTTCGCAGTTGTCAGCCTTGGCAATGGCCAGCTTTTCCGATTCAGCTTGTTTTTTGGCTGCTTCCAAAGCATCGGCTAGTTTTTTTCGGGCTTCCAGTTCAGGATCCCTGCCTGACTGCTTTGGCATGCTGGCCTTGCCCGAAGGCGCTGAGACTGCCGTGCCCGCAAGGGTCGTTGGCCAACCGTCCTGCTTGACAGGCAGGGTGCTCAGTGCAGCGCTTGCGGGCTGTGTGAGGATATTTTTATGAGGAATATCGGTTGGCGGTGCGCGGTCGCTGAAGACTTTGCGTCCGTCCTTGTCAACCCATTGCCACTGGGCAGCCGCTGACAATGCCACCAAACCGCCAGCCAGCGCCAGAGCAACGGGTTTTGCCAAAATTTTGAAGTGCATGCGCAAAGTGTATAGCTGTGCTTTCGTTTCATGCGTATTTTCAGCAGTCTTGAGCTTGACGGGGGTAAATGCCGATGACATGGTTAGCTGCCGGGCTGGCTAAGGCCAAAGGTACAATCGTATTTTTGGAGCTTTCTCTATGCGCCTACTCGGCAAAGCGCTCACCTTCGACGACGTATTGTTGGTGCCAGCGTTCTCCCAGGTCCTGCCCAAGGACGCCCTGCTGTCAACCCAGTTTTCCCGAAACATCCGCTTGAACCTGCCGCTCGTTTCTGCGGCCATGGACACGGTCACCGAAGCGCGCCTGGCCATTGCCATCGCACAGGAAGGCGGGATTGGAATCGTTCATAAAAACCTGACACCCCAGCAGCAGGCGGCCGAGGTGTCCAGGGTCAAACGCTATGAAAGCGGCGTGCTGCGCGATCCGGTCGTGATCACGCCGACCCACACGGTGCGGCAGGTCATGGCCTTGAGTGAACAACTCGGGATATCGGGCTTCCCCGTCATCGACGGAGGCAAGGTGGTCGGCATCGTGACGGGACGCGACATGCGTTTCGAGTCGCGCATGGACGTGCCGGTCAGTACCATCATGACGCCCCGCGAACGCTTGATCACCATGCCGGAAACCGCCACGCTGGCCGATGCCAAGGCGCTGCTGAACAAGCACCGGCTGGAGCGGGTGCTGCTGATCAATGACGCATTCGAGCTCAAGGGCTTGATCACCGTCAAGGACATCACCAAGCAGACTACTTTCCCCAATGCTGCCCGTGACCTGCACGGTAAGCTCCGCGTAGGCGCTGCAGTCGGGGTGGGCGAGGGGACTGAAGAACGGGTTGAAGCGCTGGTTCGCGCCGGTGTCGATGCCATCGTCGTGGACACTGCGCATGGCCACAGCAAGGGCGTGATCGACCGGGTCCGCTGGGTCAAGCAGAATTATCCGCAGATTGACGTGATCGGCGGAAACATCGCTACCGGTGCGGCGGCGCTGGCGCTGGTAGAGGCCGGCGCTGATGCCGTCAAGGTCGGTATTGGCCCGGGGAGTATTTGCACCACCCGGATTGTTGCCGGCGTGGGAGTTCCGCAAATCATGGCCATTGACAGCGTGGCTAATGCCTTGCGCGGTACCGGCGTTCCCCTGATTGCCGACGGCGGCATTCGCTACAGCGGCGATATTGCCAAGGCCATCGCGGCCGGCGCCGGCACGGTGATGATGGGCGGCATGTTCGCCGGCACCGAGGAAGCGCCCGGCGAAGTCATTTTGTTCCAGGGTCGCAGCTACAAGAGCTACCGCGGCATGGGCAGCATTGGGGCCATGCAGCAGGGGAGTGCTGACCGTTATTTTCAGGAGTCGAGTACGGGCAACCCGAATGCCGACAAGCTGGTTCCCGAGGGCATAGAAGGCCGTGTGCCTTACAAAGGCTCGATGATCTCGATCATTTTCCAAATGGCGGGCGGACTGCGCGCCAGCATGGGGTACTGCGGCTGCAGCACGATCGAGGATATGCAAAACAAGGCAGAGTTTGTCGAGATCACTTCGGCCGGCATTCGTGAAAGCCATGTGCACGACGTGCAGATCACCAAGGAAGCGCCAAATTACCGCGCTGACTGAAATTAGTTCTTGTACCACGGGCGCCTCTGACAGAAGGCGCCTTTTTTCTTTTCTTGACTGAATCATCGATTGAGACGCCCTTCATGCAGCACCAAAAAATCCTCATTCTCGATTTTGGTTCACAGGTCACGCAACTGATCGCCCGCAGGGTGCGTGAAGCCCATGTTTTCTGTGAAGTCCAGCCCTGCGATGTGACCGATGAGTGGGTCCGGGACTATTCAAAAGATGGCAACCTCAAGGGCATCATCCTCTCGGGGAGCCATGCCAGCATTTACGAGGAAGCCACCGACAAGGCGCCCCAGATCGTGTTCGAGCTTGGCGTTCCGGTGCTGGGCATCTGCTATGGCATGCAAGCCATGGCCCACCAGCTAGGCGGCAAAGTGGAGGGTGGGCACAAGCGGGAATTTGGCCATGCCGACGTTCGCGCCCATGGTCATACTGCACTGCTCCAGGACATTGCTGATTTCACTAACCCCGAAGGCCAGGGCATGCTTTCGGTGTGGATGAGCCATGGCGATAAAGTTACGGAAATGCCAGCGGGATTCAAGCTCATGGCGTCTACCCCCAGTTGTCCGATAGCGGGCATAGCCGACGAAGTACGTCATTTTTATGGCTTGCAGTTTCATCCTGAAGTCACGCACACCCGTCAGGGCGCAGCAATCCTGAACCGCTTTGTGCTTGATATCTGCGGCACGCGGCCCGACTGGGTCATGGGAGACTATGTCGCCGAAGCGGTTGAAAAAATTCGGCAACAGGTAGGCACTGAAGATGTCATCCTGGGTCTTTCGGGCGGTGTTGATTCGTCGGTCGCGGCTGCGCTGATTCACCGCGCCATTGGCGACCAGCTCACCTGCGTTTTCGTCGACCATGGCTTGCTTCGCCTGAATGAGGGCGACATGGTCATGGAAATGTTTGTCGGCAAGCTGCATGCCAAAGTGATCCGGGTCGATGCTGCGGACCAATTCCTTGGACACCTCTCCGGGGTGAGTGACCCGGAAGCCAAACGCAAAA
>JAQGMZ010000087.1 GCA_028292045.1 Polaromonas sp.
GCGGCGTCCTTGCTGGATTCATCGCGCACCACGTCAAGCACCGCCAGCATCACCTGCTTGAGCTGTGCCTGGTCGAGGCTGAGCGCTTTTTTGCCCAGCTTTATCTTGGGGTTGGTGATGTCCTCGATTTCCTCCAGCACCCGCTGCGTGCTGACGCCGGGCGGCAGTTCCTGCACCACCAGATGCCATTGGCCGCGGGCGAGTTCCACGATCTTCCAGCGGGCGCGAACCTTGAGCGAGCCCCGGCCGGTGCGGTAGGCGGCGGCAATCTCGGCGCCGGTCGAAATGATCTGGCCGCCGCCCGGGTAGTCGGGGCCGGCAATCAACAGGTACAGCTCTTCGTCCGTCAGCTTGGGCGTCTTGATCAGCGCCACGCAGGCATCGGCCACTTCGCGCAGGTTGTGGCTGGGGATTTCGGTCGCCAGGCCCACCGCAATGCCGCTGGCGCCGTTGAGCAGGGTGAAGGGCAGGCGCGCCGGCAACTGGCGGGGTTCCTCGGTCGAGCCATCGTAGTTGGGGATGAAATCGACCGTGCCTTCGTCGATCTCGTCCATCAGCAGGCTGGTGATGCGCGACAGGCGCGCCTCGGTGTAGCGCATGGCGGCGGCGCCGTCGCCATCCCGGCTGCCGAAATTGCCCTGGCCGTCGATCAGCGGGTAGCGCTGCGAAAAGTCCTGCGCCATGCGCACCAGCGCGTCATAGGCGGCCTGGTCGCCGTGCGGGTGAAACCGGCCCAGCACATCGCCGACCACCCGGGCGCTCTTGACCGGCCGGGCACCGGTCGCGCCGTTGGGGCCGCCAAAGCCCAGGCCCATGCGCGACATGCTGTAGAGGATGCGCCGCTGCACCGGCTTCTGGCCGTCGCAGACATCGGGCAGGGCCCGGCCCTTCACGACACTCAGGGCATATTCCAGGTAGGCGCGCTGGGCATACGAGGCCAGGCAGTCTTCGTCGGGAGTAGACGGAAGTTGCGCGTCTGCATCAGGGGTGAACAGGTCCATGTCGATCAAGCAGTCAGTGGTGAATCAGGTGTGGGAACGATTGAATGCGTTTTCTTGCCGACGAACGCATCCTGGATTAGGCGCCCAAGCGTAAAGCTGTGGCAGGCCGGAGGTTTAACGCCAGATCGATGCGCGGCAAGACGGGTGAACCATCCAGCCGCTATGGCTGCGCAAGCCGTTTTGCAACAAAAGTAACGCAACGCGCATTGTGCGGTTCATGTCCGTTGGCTGGCGCGGGCAGATGTTCCGTGAAAGTCGCGAATTTAGCCTTGCGCGCAAAAAAAGCAAGTTATTCGCGGGGAAGTTCGGCGCGCCTCAAGGAATACGCGGTTTCGGCCAGGGCCGGCGCGCCTTTGCGCACCGGGTTTGCGCCCTTCAGCTCCAGGTGCACCCGCCCGGCCGGCGTCTTCAAGACTGGCGGCGCCAGGCCGTTGTAGAGCTGCATCACGGTTTTCACATAATTCTGGGTTTCCGGGTAGTTGGGTATCTTGTTACCGGCCCGCTGCACCGCGCCTTCGCCCGCGTTGTAGGCGGCCAGGGCCAGTTCCAGCCGGCCGGGAAACATCTTGATCAGGTAGGCCAGGTAGCGCGCCCCGGCCTTGATATTGGTTTTCGGGTCGGTCAGCTTTTTTTCAATCGTTCCGTCCTTGCCGGCCGTGACGCCATAGCGCGCGGCTGTTGGCGGAATCAGCTGCATCAGGCCGACCGCGCCCTTGGGCGAAATGGCATGGGTGTTGAAACCGGACTCGGTCGCGATCAAGGCCTTGAGCAGCGAGTAGTCAATGCCGTGCAGACTCGAGGCTTCCCGCAGCAAAGGGCTGGCCGCTTTGTAGCCGGGCGACTTGTCAAAAAAAGCCGTCATCCGGGGGGAGACGAAGCCTGTGCCCATCGTACTTATAGCCTGGGCAGGGGCAGCAGGCTGGTCCAGGCCCACGTCCTGCGCCTTGCGCGGCGCATCCAGCAGCCGGTAGGGCTCGATGGAATCGCGCAGAAAAAGCTCGTAGCGCTCGTCCAGCCGGCTCGAAGCGAAATGCGGATTGCGGTCTTCGTCCACATATCCCCATATATCGGCCCGGGCCGGGGCGGCTTGCAATGCCAGCAGCGCCAGCAGGCCAAGCGCGCCTGCATGCCTGCGCAGCATGCGCGACAGCTGACGCGGTTGGCAGGTTGTTGCAGTTTTTAACGGTTCAGTATTCATCAGACATCGATCTCCACAGCGTCACCATGCAGTTCCATCAACTCCCTGCGGGCTGCGGCCTCTCCCTTGCCCATGAGTTTAGTGATGAGGCCTTCTGTCTGCAAGAAGTCCTGGTTACCCAGTTGAACCGGCAACAGGCGGCGCGTGTCGGGGTTGAGCGTGGTGTCCCAGAGCTGCTCCGCGCTCATTTCGCCCAGCCCCTTGAAGCGGCTGATGCTCCAGGCGTTTTCACGCACGCCGTCCTTGCGCAGCTTGTCCAGAATGGCGGTCAGCTCGCCTTCGTCCAGGGCATAAACCTTGGAAGCCGGTTTCTTGCCGCGCGCAGGCGCATCGACGCGGTACAGGGGCGGTCGCGCCACATAAATATGGCCGGTCTCGATCAGCTTGGGGAAGTGGCGGAAAAACAGTGTCAGCAGCAACACCTGGATGTGCGAGCCGTCCACATCGGCGTCCGACAGGATGCACACCTTGCCGTAGCGCAGCCCGCTTAGATCGGGCGTGTCGTTCGGGCCGTGCGGGTCCACGCCTATGGCGACCGAAATATCGTGAATCTCGGTATTGGCGAACAAACGGTCGCGGTCGACTTCCCAGGTGTTGAGCACCTTGCCGCGCAGGGGCAGGATCGCCTGGCTTTCCTTGTCGCGGCCCATCTTGGCGCTGCCGCCCGCCGAGTCGCCCTCGACCAGGAAAACCTCGTTGTGCGCCAGGTCCTTGCTTTCGCAGTCGGTCAGCTTGCCGGGCAGCACGGCCACGCCCGAGCCCTTGCGTTTTTCCACCTTTTGCCCGGCCTTCTGGCGGGTCTGGGCGGCCTTGATGGCAAGCTCGGCCAGCTTCTTGCCGTAATCGACATGCTGGTTCAGCCACAACTCGAGCGACGGGCGCACGAAGCTCGACACCAGCCGCACCGCATCGCGGGAATTGAGCCGTTCCTTGATCTGGCCCTGGAACTGCGGGTCCAGCACCTTGGCGCTCAGCACATAGCTGGCCCGGGCAAACACGTCTTCGGGCAGCAATTTAACGCCCTTGGGCAACAGCGAATGCAGTTCAATGAAGCTTTTCACCGCCGTGAACAGGCCGTCGCGCAGGCCGCTTTCATGCGTGCCGCCGGCGCTGGTCGGAATCAGGTTGACATAGCTTTCGCGCACCGGCGCGCCGTCTTCGGTGAAGGCCACGCACCAGCCGGCGCCCTCGCCTTCGGCAAAGGTTTCATGCTGCGCATCGGCGAAGCCTTCGTTCTCGAACATTGGGATCACCGGGTCTGCCGTCAGCGTCTGCATCAGGTAGTCGCGCAGGCCGCCCTTGAACACCCAGGTCTGGACTTCCTTTGTTTTCTCGTTCGTCAGCGTAACGGTCACGCCCGGCATCAGCACCGCCTTGCTGCGCAGCAAATGCGTCAGCTCGGCCATCGGCAAGGCCGGTGATTCAAAATATTTGGCATCCGGCCAGGCGCGCACCGTGGTGCCCGACCTGCGTTCGCCATCGCCGGCCTTGCGCAGAACCAGGGGCTCGATCACATCGCCGCCTGAAAAAGCCAGGGTGGCCACCTTGCCTTCGCGGTAGGAAGTGACTTCCAGCCGGGTGGACAGCGCATTCGTCACGCTCACGCCGACGCCGTGCAGCCCGCCCGAAAAGCTGTACGCGCCCCCCTTGCCCTTGTCGAACTTGCCGCCGGCATGCAGCCGGGTGAACACCAGTTCGACCACCGGCGCCTGCTCTTCCGGATGCAGGCCGAACGGAATGCCGCGCCCGTCGTCCTCCACCGTGACCGAGCCGTCAAGGTGCAGCACCACCTTGATTTTCTTGCCGTGCCCGGCCAGCGCCTCGTCGGCTGAGTTGTCCAGCACTTCCTGAATGATGTGCAGCGGGTTGTCGGTGCGCGTGTACATGCCCGGGCGCTGCTTGACGGGCTCCAGCCCCTTCAGAACGCGAATCGAGCTTTCAGAATAAACAGGGGAAGCAGGGATGTTTTTGTCGGCCATGGCAGTTGAAGTGTTGGCTGAATTGTAGACCGGGACTGGCTTGACACCTGTACGGGCATACAGCTTTCACAGCCGACCGCTCGCGACTGCTTGACGACGCGGAGTCAACTTTCGCGCAGGTGACTGCTTGCGGCCGACTTATTCGTTAAAGTCAGACCATGACTTCAAGCGCGCTTTCATCTCCCCCCAAACTGTCGATGCTCCAGGTTTTGGCTTGCGGCGCGGCCATTGTCACGCTGTCGATGGGCATCCGGCATGGCTTTGGCCTTTGGCTGCAGCCGATCACGCAGGCCCAGGGCTGGACGCGCGAGAGCTTTGCCTTTGCCATTGCGGTGCAAAACCTGTCCTGGGGCATCTTCGGCATTTTTGCCGGCATGGTGGCCGACCGGTTCGGCGCTTTCCGGGTGATTGCCGGCGGCGCGCTGCTGTACGCCTTGGGCCTCGCGGGCATGGCCCTGTCCCCCACCCCCTTCCTGTTCACGCTGACCGCCGGGGTGCTGATTGGCGCGGCCCAGGCGGGAACGACCTATGCCGTGATTTACGGTGTCATTGGCCGCAACATTTCCGCTGACAGGCGTTCATGGGCAATGGGCGTGGCGGCGGCGGCCGGCTCCTTCGGCCAGTTCCTGATGGTGCCCACCGAAGGCTTCCTGATCAGCAGCCTGGGCTGGAAAACCGCCCTGCTGGTGCTCGGCGGCGCGGTGCTGCTGATTGCGCCGTTGGCGCTGGGCCTGCGCGAAACCAGCTTTGCCGGCGCAACGCCCCTCAAGCGTGACCAGAGCATTGGCCAGGCGCTGCGCGAGGCGCTCAAGTACCCCAGCTTCCAGTTGCTGATGGCCGGCTACTTTGTCTGCGGGTTCCAGGTCGTGTTCATCGGCGTGCACATGCCCAGCTACCTCAAGGACAAGGGCCTGTCGCCGCAAGTCGCAGGCTATGCGCTGGCCCTGATTGGCCTGTTCAATGTGTTCGGCACCTACGCCGCTGGCGTGCTGGGCCAGAAAATTGCCAAGCGAAAAATCCTGGCGACGATTTATTTCTCGCGCGCCATTGTCATTGCCGTGTTTCTGGCTGCGCCAATCAGTCCGGCCAGCGTCTATGTGTTCTCCAGCCTGATGGGCCTGCTCTGGTTGTCGACCATACCGCCCACCAACGCGGTGGTGGCGCAGATTTTCGGCATCCAGCACATGTCCATGCTGAGCGGCTTCATCTTTTTCAGCCACCAGATCGGCTCGTTCATGGGCGTCTGGCTGGGCGGCTTCCTGTACGACCGGACCGGCAGCTACGACATCGTCTGGTACATCGCCATTGCCCTGGGCGTGCTGGCCGCGCTGGTGAACCTGCCGGTGCGGGAAACCCCGATTCTCCGCCCCCGCGCCGCCGGGCTGCCGCAGGGAGTTTGAGATGCTGCAGAAATTGTCATGGTGGACGGCCGCTGCACTGGCGTCCTGGGGCGTGTTTGCCCTTTACACGCGCCCCGACTTTCTGCTTACCCTGGCCGACCAGGTGTGGTCCTGCTTTTAGTCCGCCAATCGGTAACAGGCGAGCGCCACCACGACTGTATAAATGACGGGGAAAATTCCGGTTTTTGACGGCTCCCATGCGGAAGCATCCGCACCTTCGATCTGGGTGCAACGCTGGTCCCCCCTGGTGGCGCCTGGCGGCGTGGTGCTGGACGTTGCCTGCGGGCATGGCCGCCACGCCCGCTGGTTTCATGCACGGAGTCATCCCGTCGTGCTGGTGGACAAGGCGCAGGCGGCGATTGAATCCATAGCAATTCCCGCGTCGGCATGCGAAGCCGTGGTGGCCGACATCGAAAACGGCCCGTGGCCTTTCGCAGGCAGGCAGTTCGATGCGGTGGTGGTGACCAACTACCTGTGGCGCCCACTCCTGCCGACGCTGCTCGACAGCCTGGCACCTGGCGGCGTGCTGATTTACGAAACCTTTACCCAGGGCAACGAAACGGTGGGCAAGCCGTCCAGGCCCGAATTTTTATTGCATACCGGAGAACTGCTGAAAATCTGCGGCCAGTTGCGGGTGGTCGCCTTTGAAGATGGTTTTCTTGAAGAATCCACAGGCAAAGCCCCCCGTTTTGTCCAGCGCATCGCCGCAGTGCGTGCGCTTGAAAATCGAGCGGGTCCCGGCGATGCGCTTCCGGGGACAGCCTCGCCTCCTGTCCGCTATCGGCTGTGTTGAGCTCTGGGTAGAATGCACATTTGGCTCTTTGGACCGGACTTCAAACTATTGCGGCGGCTCCATGGCCCCGGTCATCACGTTACAAGCAAGACATGAAACCCATCACTGGCAGCATTGTTGCTCTGGCAACCCCCATGCATGAAGACGGCAGCGTGGACTATGCTGCCCTGCGCAAGCTCGTCGACTGGCATATCGACGCAGGCACCGACTGCATCGGCGTGGTCGGCACCACCGGCGAGTCGCCCACGGTCAATGTCGAGGAGCATTGCGAGATCATCCGGGTGTCGGTCGAGCAGGCTGCCAGGCGGGTGCCGATCATGGCCGGTTGCGGCGCCAATTCGACCGCAGAAGCCATCGAACTGGCCAAATTTGCCAAACAGGTCGGGGCCGACTGCCAGTTGCAGGTCGTTCCCTACTACAACAAGCCCACGCAGCAGGGCCAGTACCTGCATTTCAAGGCAATTGCCGAAGCCGTGGGCGACCTGCCCACCGTGCTCTACAACGTACCCGGCCGCAGCGTGGCCGACATGGCGCATGACACCGTGCTGCGCCTTGCGCAAGTGCCCGGCATCGTCGGCATCAAGGAAGCCACCGGCAATATCGAGCGCGCGCAGTGGCTGATCCGGGACCTGCCTCCTGGTTTTGCGGTGTATTCGGGCGACGACCCGACCGCCGTGGCGCTAATGCTCTGCGGCGGCCAGGGAAACGTCAGCGTGACCGCCAATGTGGCGCCGCGCCTGATGCATGAACTGTGCATGGCGGCAGTCGCAGGCCAGGTCAGGCGCGCCATGGAACTGCAGTTCATGCTGATGCCGCTGCACAAGAATTTGTTCATCGAAGCCAATCCGATACCCGTCAAATGGGCCATGGCCCGCATGGGCCTGTGCGGCCCTACGCTGCGCCTGCCCATGACGCCGCTTGAATCCCACAACAATGCCGCGGTCGAAAACGCCTTGCGCGCTTGCGGCCTGATCTGATTTTTAAGGACCACACGTGAAGACATTTCCGAGAACCAGTCAACGTTCCGCCCCGGGCAAGGCAAGCAGCGCGGCCGCACTATCCGCGCTGGTGGCTGTCAGCCTGCTGGCAGGCTGCTCCACGATCAGGGAAACCATGGATGGCGAGCGGATTGACTACAAATCTAGCGGCGCCAAAGGCCCTTCGCTCGATGTGCCGCCGGACCTGACCCAGCTCAGCCGTGAAACCCGCTATGTGGTGCCGGGCACCGCCGTCAGCGCCACCAGCTTTCAGGTTGCCCAGCCCACGCAGTCCGTGGGCACGGCCGCCACCTCGGTAGGCGACGTGCGCATTGAGCGAGCCGGCAGCCAGCGCTGGCTGGTGGTCAACCGTCCGGCTGACAAGGTCTGGACGCCGGTGCGCGATTTCTGGCTGGAAAGCGGCTTCCTGCTGACCCAGGACCAGGAAAAACTCGGCATCATGGAAACCGACTTCGCTGAAAACCGCGCCAAGCTGCCCCAGGATTTCATCCGCAATGCCCTGGGCAAGGTGTTTGAAAGCCTTTACTCCACCGGGGAGCGCGACAAGTTCCGCACCCGCCTGGAACGCCGGCCAGACGGCGGCACTGAAATTTACATCAGCCACCGCGGCATGGAAGAGGTCGTGACCGGAGCCACGGCCGGCAACAAGTCGGGCGACAGCACCGTCTGGCAACCACGCGCCACCGACCCTGAACTCGAAGCCGAATTCCTGCGCCGGCTCATGGTCAAGCTCGGCGTGACGCAGGAGCAGTCCAAGGCATTGGTCGCTGCAGGGACCACGCAGCAGTCGTCGCGCGTTTCCATGGTCAACAACCTGCCCGTCGTGCAGATGAACGAAGGCTTCGAGCGCGCCTGGCGCCGTGTCGGCCTGGCGCTGGACCGCACCGGCTTTACCGTGGAAGACCGCGACCGCAGCCAGGGCACCTATTTCGTGCGTTACGTGGAGCCGGTTGCCGCCAAGGGGGAGCCCGGCTTTTTCAGCAAGCTGTTCAGCGGCACCGCAGCTCCGGCATTGCCCTTGAAATACCGCATCACCCTCAAGAGCGAAGGCGAGAAAACCACGGTTTCGGTATTGAACGCCCAGGGCGCGCCTGAATCGTCTGCCAATGCCCAGCGCATTGTCCAGGTAATTGCCGACGACCTTAAGTAAGGAACTGGCCGTCGTCTGCGCACCCGCGAACGGTTGATCGGCAGTGATGCGGTTCAAAAGCCTGGGGAGTGGCAGCGCAGGCAATGCCACGCTGGTGGAAGTCAGCGGCCTGCTGCCCTTCCGGCTGCTGGTCGACTGCGGACTCGGCATCCGGCAGCTCGGGCTGCGGCTGGCCCAGGCCGGCTTGCAGCCTGATGACATCGATGCGGTCTTCATCACCCATGAGCATGGCGACCATATCGGCTGCGCGCATGCCTTGGCGCTGCGCCACCGGATTCCGGTGTGGATGAGCCATGGAACGCACATGGCCATCGGTCTGCCTGATTTTGACGGCCTGCTGCACATCGCCAAAGACGGCAAGGCGATTGACCTGGGCAGCCTGCAAATCATGCCGTTTGCCGTTCCCCATGACGCGCGCGAGCCCCTTCAGCTCAGCTGCACCGACGGGTCTGCCAAGCTCGGCATCCTGACCGACCTGGGCCATGCGACGCCGCAGGTCATAGCGCACCTTCAGGCTTGCGACGCCTTGCTGCTGGAATCCAACCACGACGCCGAACTGCTGAGCCAGTCGATCTACCCACCTTTTTTGAAGCGCCGCGTGGGCGGCGACTTTGGCCACCTGTCCAATGCAGCCGCCGCCGGCATCGCCTGTGCCGTGACCCATAACCGCCTGAAGCACCTGGTGGCGGCGCACTTGAGCGCCAAAAACAACCGACCCGGCCTGGTGCAGGAAGTATTGTCCAGCGCCCTGGGCTGCAACCTCGGCGACATTGAAGTGGCTGACGCAGCCACCGGAACTCCTTGGCTGCAAATGTAAGGCAGGCGTGAAAAAGCCGCCCGGAGGCGGCTTTTTGGAAATCTTTGGCAAATTACTTTGCAGCAGAAGCAGCGCTGGCTGCAGACGTTGCGGCGCTGCCGGCAGCCGAAGCGGCGTTCATGGCGGCGTCAACTGCAGCGTTGGCCGAAGTTGCAGCTGAAGAAGCGGCGGCAGCGGCCGATGGGGCTTCAGCAGGTGCTGGCACAACAACCACTGAAGGTGCTGGTGCAGGTGCGGCGACTTCTTCTTTTTTGCTGCAAGCGGCGAGGGCAACAGCGGCAACGATGGCGGCCAAAACGAGGGACTTGTTCATTTTACGATCCTTGATGATATTTAAGAAAACAATTTCCGGAAATTGTCAAAACCCAAGCTCAAACCAAAATTCGAGTTACGTCCTGACCTGTGGGAAAAGGACTCGAGCTCTTTCCACCCAGCCTTAAATTATATGCTGTCAAGCACAAGCATGAAAACCCTAATTTGATCAAAGCAGCCTGGGCCGAAGCCACTATCAGCGCGGAAACCACACTCAGAGCCCCAGCACCGTTGCCGGAAAACCAGCCGAACTGCCTGAAACATGTGCCTGGATGCATTCTTTCAAAGCCTGGCGGCGCACCGCATCCGTGCTGCTCGAACCAGTGCAAAGCCGCATGTCCAGCCGCTCGAATATCCATTCGGGGCTCCAGAAAGCGCTGGGCAGGCTGCCTGCCGAGGCTGCCCCGCACTTGCGGCATTCCACAAGATGCGACCAGGTCCGGCGCCAAGTCACGAAGCGCGCATGCCGCCTGAGCACTGCATCGTAATGTGTGGCGATCAGGGTGAGCTTGCGCCCGCCCCTCGACCAGTCTTGCAGGGACTGGACCACCGCGCGCTCGCCCAGGGGCCAGTCGGCAAAGTCCGGGTCGCACCAGATGATTTCGCGCCAGCCCTGCCGGGCGGCACCTGCCAGCGCCTGGCGGATCCGCGCGGCAAATTCGGTCCGGCCGCTGAAAGGGCCTTCGGGCAATGTCGATGCGGCGTCGGCTTGCGGGGAGTGCATGTCCTGGCTCCTAAAAATGAATCTCTGTTGCGCAGACGCCCAGGCCTTGAAAACCAGGCGCGGTTACAGCGCCGGCCGTTCTTGCGCCAGCCAGCCAGCCTCGTGCCAGTCGCCCAGCAGGTCAATGGCGCTTTTACCAGCCTTGCGCAAATCATGCGCTTGCAGGTGGCGCTGATTCGCCAGGCGCTGCATCAGGCGGGCGTCGGCTCCCTTGGCGCGGTAGCTTTCGCCATTGATGAACACATGGTCGCTGTCATACAGCATGCGTGTGCGCGCGTCGAGCACAAGCCGTGTCTGCCCGGCCTTGGCCGCATCAAAGTCCCAGGCCTGCCCGGGTTCGTCGAACCAGACACCCGGCTTGGGCTCGGACATGCATTCTCCCAAGGCGCAGGCCAGCGCCAGCGGGTCCTTGAGGGCCTCGAGCACCGCCTGACGGGCAAAAGCGGCCAGCCCTTCCGGCATGGCGGCCGGCGTGTCGGTGGCTGCTTGTGCCGGGTCGCGGTACATGTGCTTCGGAGCGGCAAGAAGGCCGCTTTCCTGCGCCTGGGCTTCAGCCGCATCCTCTTTCATTTCCGCCAGCCGGTGCAGCAGGTCTGCCGTCAACTCGGCCTGGGCGGGACAGCGAAACCCGATGGAATAGGTCATGCAGTCAGCCGGTTTTCCATCCGGCCCGACGCCGGCCTCGGCCACGCCGTCGTGGGCATAGCCGGGCGGCAGGTAAAGCATGTCGCCGGCGTCCAGCACGAACTCTTCTTCGGCCTCAAAGTTTTGCAGGATTTTCAGGGGCACGCCTTCCTGCAGCGCAAAGTCTTTTTGCCGCCCGATTTTCCAGCGCCGGCGACCGCTGGCCTGCAGCAGGAACACGTCATAGCTGTCGAAATGCGGCCCCACGCCGCCGCCCGCCGTGGCGAACGAGATCATCAGGTCGTCCAGGCGCGCATCGGGCACAAAACGAAATTGCTGCAGCAGGGCATGGCCGGCAGGTTCGTGGAGGTCAACGCCCTGGACCAGCAAGGTCCAGCCAGCCTGGCTCAACGGCGGCAGGGTCTTGGGACCCAACGGTCCTTTTTTGAGGGACCAGCCTTTTTCCTGCCGGACGATCAGGCGCGATTCGACGTGCTCCTGCGCAGCGAGCTTGAAAAGCGCAGTCCGGCTGAGAAAAGGCTGCATGCCGGCTACCGCCTGTCGCACGAGAAGCGGCTTTTTTTGCCAATGGCGGCGCATGAACTGGGCGGGTGTGAGGCCGGCGAGAAGGGAGAGGGGCTGAGTGACATCCATGGGACAATTGTCCGATGAAAATCACCCCTCAATGCGCCGTTGCCCTGACCTGGACGCTGAAAGACACCCTGGGCGATGTGCTGGACGAACTGGACGAGCCGGTCGAGTTTTTGCTGGGCGGCAAAGACCTGCTGGCCAGCATAGAAGAAGCCCTGGTCGGCCATGTGGCGGGCGACGCCCTGGAACTGCACCTGGAACCTGAAAACGCCTTTGGCGACTACGATGAAAACCTGGTTTTTCTCGAACCGCGCAGCATTTTCCCGGTTGAACTCGAAGAAGGCATGACCTATGACGGCGCGGTCATGCCGGCGGGCGCCACGCCGGCCATTCCCGCTGCCCACATCTACACCGTGACCGACCTCTATCCCGAGCATGTGGTGCTGGACGGCAACCATCCGCTGAGCGGCATTGCCATCCGGCTGGCGCTCAAGATCGAGTCCGTGCGTGAAGCCACCGAGCATGAAGTGGGACAAGGTTCGCTGGGCACCGGTTTTTTCAAGCTCGAGTCCCTGACGCCGGGCAGCAACACGCTGCACTGAACCCGGCTGGAGTCAACCACCCGCAAAAAAAATGCGGCGCCGCAGTTCACACTGCAGCGCCGCATTGGCCTCATGGCTTCAGGAATCAGTAGCGAAATAGCTGATTGTTCTGGACCCGAACCCGGTCGCCGATGCGCAATTCGCCGGTGGCGGGAACGTCATAGGCGCGGGCGCCGCCGTTGTCCAGCTGGACCGTCACCCGGTAAGTCTGGACCACGTCTGCATTGCGGTTGTTGTTCTGGATGGCATTGCCCGCCACCGCACCGCCAACCGCACCGGCAATGGTGGCAATGTCGCGCCCGGTGCCGCCGCCAATCTGGCGGCCCACGACTGCGCCGGCAACACCGCCCAGCACCGCACCAAGGCCGGGGCCTTGTGCCTGCTGCTGGGTCTGCAGGACTTCAATGTTGTTGACACGCCCGTACTCCACGTAATTGCCGTGCTGGTTCTGGGCCGGGTACTGGGTTTGCGCCGGATACTGGTTCGGGTACTGGTTGGGATAGGCGCTCTGGCTTGGGTAGCCGGAAGACGGATAGGACGATGTTTGCCCTGGGTTGTTCATGGGCACCGAGCCGCAGGCAGCCAGACCGGCCACGACCAGGACCGACGCGGTCGTCTTCAGAAAACGCGGAAATCGGGAAACCCCGGCAAGGGCGGCGAAGCGGGAAAGGCGGTTCATGTAGATCTCCTTGAAATAATTATTGGCCACTGCCCACCTCGGCTGGTCATGAAGCGAAGGTTGCAGCGGACTGAAAACCTGATTGGAAGGGTATTCACCAAAATTTCTGGTGAGTTCCCAGGCTCACTGTCTGTAAGCCTTTGGCAGCAGGGCGGGTAGGACAGTTCAGGCGCCGTTCACAAGGCGAGGCCCAGCTGGATCAAGCCTTGCCTGTCGAGCCGTAGCCGCCCTCGCCCCGTTCGGTCGCCGTGAATTCAGTCACCACATTGAACTGCGCCTGCACCACCGGCACGATCACCAGCTGGGCAATGCGTTCCATGGGTTCGATGGTGAAAGCCACGTCGCTCCGGTTCCAGGCGCTGACCATCAACTGGCCCTGGTAGTCGCTGTCGATCAGGCCGACCAGGTTGCCCAGCACAATGCCGTGCTTGTGGCCCAGCCCGGAGCGCGGCAGTATCAGCGCGGCGTAGCCGGGGTTGTGCAGGTAAAGCGCGATGCCGGCAGGTATCAGCTGCCACGCATTGGCGGCCAGCGTCAGCGGCGCGTTTAGGCAGGCGCGCAAGTCGAGGCCGGCACTGCCCGGCGTGGCATACGCGGGCAAATTGCCCTGCAGGCGGGGGTCAAGAATTTTGATGTCGATTTTCATGCGGCGTTCAGTCACGGGTTGTTGAATTTTTTTGAATCTTTTGCATGCTGCAACCGGCTGCGGCGCTCAACGCCTTCAAGAAAGTCCCCGGCGGCTTGCGGCTGATCGTGTAGGCCACCCAAGCGATGTAAATCGCCAGCACCGGCAAGAACCAGGAGCCTGCACCCGGCACAAACCGGGCCAGCACCTGCGTGGCCAGCCACAGGCCTGCAACCCATTTGACATGCTGTGAAAAAGACATGCCCGCCGGCATGTCCTGCACAACTGCAGGCAGGGCACGCCCAAAATCGATGGTCAACGGCGCAGCGGCAGGCGCGGGCTTCCCGGACGAACCAGCCGGGCCCTGGCTGCCCGGAGCCACCTTGCCCGCGGCCAGGCGTTCGATATAGCGCACAAAGTCGCCGTCGGGCGGCGTGTTGGTAGGCTGGTTCATGGTGCTGCGGCTTTCTGGCCCACGGCCGGGCCGGCGGGCAGCCTGCAGGCGATTTCACGGACCAGCCGGCGCGCCAGAGACAACTTGGAAGCCCGGGGCAGTTCGAGGCTGCCGCCGGCATCGATCAGCAGCAGGGCATTGTGGTCCTGGCCAAAAGTGTCGGGGCCGATATTGCCCACCAGCAGCGGCACCTGCTTGAGCAGCCGCTTGGCCTGGGCGTTTTCCAGCAGGTCGTGGCTTTCAGCGGCAAAACCGACGCAAAACAGTTGCCCATTTTGCGCAGCGGGCAACCGGGCCACGTTCGCCAGGATGTCGGCGTTTTCCGTGAATTGCAGCTGCGGCGCCTGGCCGGAGCCGTCTTTTTTGATTTTCTGCGTTGACGGCGCAGCAGGCCGCCAGTCGGCCACGGCGGCTGTTGCTATGAAAATAGTAGCCTCATGCACTTGCACCGTAACCGCTGCGAGCATGTTTGACGCTGATTTCACATCCACCCGGCTGACGCCGCGCGGCGTGGCCA